>NZ_CP108393.1:2601071-2924642 GCF_035961655.1 Streptomyces sp. NBC_01317
ACGACCCACCGCAAGGGCCCCAACAACACCCTGACCCCGGGCCCCGAGGACGTCGGCGTGCCCTGGGCGATCGGCTCGGCGGACGGCGGTCACGACGCGATCCACCCCGACCTCGGCACGATCGAGGACTTCGACCACTTCGTGGAGACGGCGCGCACCCTGCGCATGGAGATCGCGCTCGACTTCGCGCTCCAGTGCTCCCCCGACCACCCCTGGGTCGCGAAGAAGCCGGAGTGGTTCCACCACCGCGCGGACGGCTCCATCGCGTACGCCGAGAACCCCCCGAAGAAGTACCAGGACATCTACCCGATCGCCTTCGACGCCGACATGCGCGGCCTGGTCCGCGAGACCGTGCGCGTGCTGCGGTACTGGATGTCCCACGGGGTACGGATCTTCCGCGTCGACAACCCGCACACGAAGCCGGTGGTCTTCTGGGAGAAGGTCATCAACAACATCAACCGCACCGACCCCGATGTCATCTTCCTCGCCGAGGCGTTCACGCGCCCCGCGATGATGCGCACGCTGGGCGCGGTCGGCTTCCAGCAGTCGTATACGTATTTCACCTGGCGGACCGGCAAGCGGGAGCTGACGGACTACCTGGTCGAGCTGTCCCGCGAGACCGCCGCGTACATGCGTCCGAACTTCTTCGTGAACACGCCTGACATCCTCCACGCCTATCTCCAGGAGGGCGGCAGGCCGGCGTTCGAGGTGCGCGCGGTGCTCGCCGCGACGATGGTGCCGTCGTGGGGTGTGTACGCGGGATATGAACTCTGCGAGAACACCCCCGCCAAGCCGGGCAGCGAGGAGTACCGTGACTCCGAGAAGTACCAGCTGAGGCCCCGGGACTGGGAGGCGGCCGAGCGTGAGGGCCGTACGATCGCGCCGCTGATCACCACGCTCAACCGGATCAGAAGGCGGCACCCCGCGCTGCAACAGCTGCGCGACATCCACTTCCACGATGCCGACAACGAAGCGGTCATCGCGTACAGCAAGCGGGCGGGCTCGAACATCGTTCTGGTGGTCGTCAACCTCGACCCTCACCACACCCAGGAGGCGACGGTCTCGTTGGACATGGAGCGGCTCGGCCTCGAATGGCACGAGACCGTCCCGGTGCGCGACGAGCTCACCGGCGAGACCTATCACTGGGGCAGGGCCAACTACGTGCGCCTAGAGCCGGGCGTCACGCCCGCGCACGTCGTGGTCCTGCGACCGTCCCCGCCGATCGGAGGGTCACCCACATCATGATCGTCAACGAGCCCGTCCACGACACGTTCGAGGACACCCCGGCCCAGGACCGTCATCCCGACTGGTTCAAACGAGCCGTCTTCTACGAGGTTCTGGTGCGTTCGTTCCAGGACAGCAACGGAGACGGCATCGGTGATCTCAAGGGCATCACCGCCAAGCTGGACTACCTCCAATGGCTCGGTGTCGACTGCCTCTGGCTGCCGCCGTTCTTCAAGTCGCCCCTGCGCGACGGCGGCTACGACGTCTCCGACTACACCGCCGTCCTCCCCGAGTTCGGCGACCTCGCCGACTTCGTGGAGTTCGTCGACGCCACGCACCAGCGCGGCATGCGTGTGGTCATCGACTTCGTCATGAACCACACCAGCGACCAGCACGACTGGTTCCAGGAGTCCCGCAAGGACCCCGAAGGACCGTACGGCGACTACTACGTCTGGGCCGACGACGACAAGCAGTACCAGGACGCCCGGATCATCTTCGTCGACACGGAGACCTCCAACTGGACCTTCGACCCGGTGCGCAAGCAGTACTACTGGCACCGCTTCTTCTCGCACCAGCCGGACCTCAACTACGAGAACCCGGCCGTGCAGGAGGAGATCATCTCCGCGCTGCGCTTCTGGCTGGACCTGGGCATCGACGGCTTCCGGCTGGACGCCGTGCCGTACCTCTACCAGAAGGAAGGCACCAACTGCGAGAACCTCCCGGCCACCCACGCGTTCCTCAAGCGGGTGCGCAAGGAGATCGACGCGCACTACCCCGACACGGTGCTGCTCGCCGAGGCCAACCAGTGGCCCGAGGACGTCGTCGACTACTTCGGTGACTACGCCAAGGGCGGCGACGAATGCCACATGGCGTTCCACTTCCCCGTGATGCCGCGGATCTTCATGGCCGTACGGCGCGAGTCGCGCTACCCGGTCTCGGAGATCCTGGCGAAGACCCCGGCGATCCCCACCAACTGCCAGTGGGGCATCTTCCTCCGCAACCACGACGAGCTGACACTCGAAATGGTCACGGACGAGGAACGCGACTACATGTACGCGGAGTACGCCAAGGACCCCCGGATGCGCGCCAACATCGGCATCCGGCGCCGCCTCGCCCCGCTGCTCGACAACGACCGCAACCAGATCGAGCTGTTCACGGCTCTGCTGCTGTCGCTGCCGGGCTCCCCGATCCTCTACTACGGGGACGAGATCGGGATGGGCGACAACATCTGGCTCGGTGACCGGGACGCCGTACGGACCCCGATGCAGTGGACCCCCGACCGGAACGCGGGATTCTCGTCCAGCGACCCCGGCCGGCTCTACCTCCCGACGATCATGGACCCGGTCTACGGGTACCAGGTCACCAATGTGGAAGCGTCGATGGCCTCGCCGTCCTCGCTGCTGCACTGGACCCGGCGGATGATCGAGATCCGCAAGCAGAACCCGGCCTTCGGGCTCGGCTCGTACACGGAGCTGCCGTCGTCGAACCCGGCGGTGCTGGCGTTCCTGCGGGAAGCGCCCTCCCAGGACGGCAAGGGCGACGACCTCGTCCTGTGCGTCCACAACTTCTCGCGCTTCGCCCAGCCCACCGAGCTGGATCTCAAGGAGTTCAGCGGGCGGCACCCGGTGGAGCTGATCGGTGGGGTCCGTTTCCCCGCCATCGGCGAGTGGCCGTACCTGCTCACCCTGGCGGGCCACGGTTTCTACTGGTTCAGGCTCAGGAAGGATGTCGCGTCGAGCTGACGCGACCGGATGACGTGCGGGGCGGTGTTTCCACCGCCCCGCACGGGGCACGTTCCCCACGTCCGACGCGTACGGAATCGAGTCCGTACGGATCATCGTCACCCGACACGTCCCGCACAGCCGGACAGCAGATGCCGCAATCCGGGACACTCTGCGCATCCTGTGGTGTGCCCGGGGAAAGGACGCGAGGCCATGACGAAGGCTGCATCCACCCGGATCACGCCGTACGGCGCTCCCCACCGCGCCGTGTCACCCACCGACGCGGCGGCGCTCCTCGGATCGCTGGCGCCCCTGCTCCACGACTGGCTGCCCCGCCAGCGCTGGTTCGCGGGCAAGGGGCGTACGGTCACCGGTTTTGTGCCGGTGACGGTCACCGAGCTGCGTCCCGCGCACCCGGGCGACCCCGCCCTGCTCCACCTGCTGGTACGGGTCGAACAGGGCGCCGCCGGGGTCTCCGCCTCGGCCGGCGACTGCTACCAGCTGCTGCTCGGCGTCCGGGAGGCCCTGCCCCCGCACCTCGCGGCGGCGCGCCTCGGCCGGGCGGCGCAGGGCCCGCTGGCCGGGCTCACGGTGTACGAGGGCCTGCACGATCCGCGCGTGGCGGAGCTGCTGCTGGAACGATTGCGCAACCCAGGGTCATGGGGACCGCTACGGTTCGAGCGCGCGCGGCCGATCCCGGCGGCCCTGACCGGAAAGCTGCTGGACGCGGAACAATCCAATTCGTCCCTCGTCTACGGGGACGCTCACGGCGACGCCGTCCATGGCGACGCGTACATCCTCAAGATCCTCCGCCGGGTCTTCCCCGGCCCGCACCCGGATCTGGAGCTGCCGCTGGCCCTCGCCGCGGAGGGCTGCGACCGGGTGCCGGCGCCGGTGGCGTGGTTCGAGGCGGACGATCCGACGGGCAGCGACGACACGCTCACGCTCGGTGTGCTCCAGCCGTATCTGCGCGGATCGCGGGACGGCTGGCAGCTGGCGCTGGCGGCGCTGGGCGCGGACCGGGAGTTCACGTCGGAGGCGCGCTCGCTGGGGCGGACCACGGCCGAGGTGCATCTGGCGCTGGCTGCGGCCCTCCCGACCGTGACGCTGGGCCGGCGCCAGACGGCGCAGTTCGCGGACGCGATGACGGCCCGCCTGGACGTGGCGGCGCAGGCGGTCCCCGCCCTGATGCCGTACGTCCCCGGGCTGCGGACGGCCTTCGACGCGCTGGCGGGCCTGGACGAGGCGGCACGGGGCCGCCCGGCGCAGCGGGTCCACGGCGACCTGCACCTGGGCCAGGCGCTGCGCACCCCCGACGGCCGCTGGTCGGTGATCGACTTCGAGGGCGAACCGGCCATACCACTGGCGGAACGCCGCCGCCCACAGCCACCGGTCCGCGATGTGGCGGGCATGCTGCGGTCCTTCGACTACGCGGCGCGTTCGCACGAGCCGTGGCGTGCGGACTGGGCGACGCGGTGCCGCGCGGCGTTCTGCGAGGGATACGCGCAGGCGTCGGGCACGGACCCGCGCGCGGAGCCGGAGCTGCTGCGGGCGTACGAGACGGACAAGGCGGTGTACGAGGTCCTGTACGAGGCCCGCCACCGCCCGGACTGGCTCCCGGTCCCCATGGCCGCGATTCGCCGGCTGGCGGGCGAGCGGTGACAGGTTCCCCGCCCCCGGGTTGTCCTCAATCGCCGGACGGGCTTGATATGTCCGCACGCCCGGCGGAGACCGATCAGACCGGCCCGACGGAGCGGAATCAATGCCGCCCGGCCGACAATCAAGCCCGTCCGGCGATTGAGGACACAGCGAGGCCGCAGGCCGCGCGCCCCCACCCTCAACGCGCACATCGCCACGACGTGCGGGAAATTCCAGCCCGTCCGGCGATTGAGGACAACGCAAGGCCGCAGGCCCAGCAACCCCACCCACGGCCCGCACATCCCCACCGCAGGGGCGACAATCAAGCCCGTCCGGCGATTGAGGACAACGCAAGGCCGCAGGCCCAGCAACCCCACCGACCGCTCGCGCATCCCCACCGCGGACCGCGAGAATCAAGCCCGTCCGGCGATTGAGGACAACGCGAGGCCGCAGGGCCGCGCACCGCACCGAGACACCTCACCCCGCCCAACGAGGAGGCACCACCCGTGACCGCCCGTCCGTCGTCGCCCGACACCCCGTCCGGCACCCCGTCCGTCCCGGCGGCCCCCGCCGACCGCCCCCACAAGCCCGCAAGCGGCAAAGAGGCCAAGGCCGACGCCAAGCAGCAAAAACCGGCCAAGCAGGCCAAGAAGGACAAGCAGGCCCAGGGAGCCCAGGGGACCAACGAGGCCCAGGGGGCCAAGGACGCCACGCCCCCCACCCCCGCGCCGAACCCCTCCGCCCCACCCCTGGACCCCACCGACCGCGAACGCCTCCTCAGCGGCTCCCACCACGACCCCCACGCCCTCCTCGGCGCCCACCCCCTCCCGAGCGGCGGCGGCATCGCCATCCGCACCCTGCGCCCCTACGCCCACGCCGTCACCGTCCTCACCGACGACGACAACACCCGCACCCCGCTCCACGACGACGGCGACGGCTTCTTCTCCGGTGTCCTCCCCCTCCCCGCCGTCCCCGCGTACTCCCTCCTCATCCGCTACGGCGACACCGACGGCGTCGACGACGTCGAGGTCCACGACCCGTACCGCTTCCTCCCCGCCCTCGGCGACCTCGACCTGCACCTGATCGGCGAGGGCCGCCACGAGGAGCTGTGGAAGGCGCTCGGCGCCCGCCCGATGACCCACCAGGGCGTCACCGGCACCCGCTTCACCCTCTGGGCGCCCAACGCCCGCGGCGTCAGGGTCTCCGGCGACTTCAACTACTGGGACGGCACCAGCCTGCCCATGCGCTCGCTCGGCGCCACCGGCGTGTGGGAGCTGTTCGTGCCGGGCATCGGCGAAGGCGCGCTGTACAAGTTCGACATCACCCGCCCGGACGGCACGCACACCCTGCGCGCCGACCCGATGGCCCGCCGCACCGAAGTGCCGCCCGCCACCGCGTCGATCGTGACCGAGTCGCACCACGTCTGGCAGGACGAGGAGTGGCTGGCGCACCGCGCCGACCGCGCCGTGCACGAGGCGCCGTTCTCCGTGTACGAGATCCATCTCGCATCCTGGCGCCCGGGTCTGACGTACCGTCAACTGGCTGTCCAACTACCCGCCTACGTCAAGGATCTCGGCTTCACCCACGTCGAGCTGATGCCCGTCGCCGAGCACCCCTTCGGCGGCTCCTGGGGCTACCAGGTCACCGGCTTCTACGCCCCGACCTCCCGCCTCGGCACCCCCGACGACTTCCGCTTCCTGGTGGACGCGCTGCACCGCGCGGGCATCGGCGTCATCGTGGACTGGGTCCCGGCCCACTTCCCCAAGGACGAGTGGGCGCTGGCGCGCTTCGACGGCCGGCCGCTGTACGAGTCCGAGGACCCGCAGCGTGCCGAACACCCCGACTGGGGAACGCTGGAGTTCGACTACGGCCGCACGGAGGTCCGTAACTTCCTTGTCGCCAACGCGGTGTTCTGGTGCGAGGAGTTCCACATCGACGGCCTGCGCGTCGACGCGGTGGCCTCGATGCTCTACCTGGACTACTCCCGCGAGGCGGGCCAGTGGTCCCCCAACGAGCACGGCGGCCGGGAGAATCTGGACGCGGTCGCGTTCCTCCAGGAGATGAACGCCACCGTCTACCGGCGCTGTCCGGGGGTGGTGACCATCGCCGAGGAGTCCACGGCGTGGAACGGGGTCACCCGCGCGACCCACCTCGTCGGCCCGGACGGCTTCGGCGGGCTCGGCTTCGGGCTGAAGTGGAACATGGGCTGGATGCACGACTCGCTGGACTACGTCTCCAAGGAGCCGGTGCACCGCAGGTACCACCACGGCGAGATGACGTTCTCCATGGTGTACGCGTACAGCGAGAACTACGTCCTGCCGATCTCGCACGACGAGGTCGTGCACGGAAAGGGGGCGCTGGTCTCCAAGATGCCCGGGGACTGGTGGCAGCAGCGCGCGAACGAGCGGGCCTATCTGGGCTTCATGTGGGCGCACCCGGGCAAGCAACTGCTCTTCATGGGCCAGGAGTTCGCGCAGGGCGCGGAGTGGTCGGAGGGCCACGGCCCGGACTGGTGGCTGTTGGACCCGTCGTACGAGGCGGCGCCGGACCACCGGGGGGTACGGGACCTGGTCCGCGACCTGAACACGGTCTACGGCGCGACGCCCGCGCTGTGGGAGCGGGACACCTCCCCGGAGGGCTTCTCGTGGGTGGACGGCGGGGCGGCGGAGGACAACGTGTTCGCGTTCCTGCGCTTCGACGCGGCGGGTTCGCCGTTGCTGGCGGTTTCGCACTTCGCGCCGGTGGTGCGGCACGACTACCGCCTCGGGGTGCCGGAGCAGTACGCGGCGTGGACGGAGGTCCTGAACACGGACGCGGCGCGATACGGCGGCAGCGACGTCCTGAACCCGGAGCCGGTGAAACCGGAGTCGGCCCCGTCCCACGGCCACCCGGCGTCGCTCCACGTCACGCTCCCTCCCTTGGCAACGATCTGGCTGCGCCCAACCCCCTGACGCGTCCCCGGCCTTGTCCTCAATCGCCGGACGGGCTGGAGGCGGCCGAGCGGCCACGCGGCCGCGCCATGTCCTCAATCGCCGGACGGGCTCGGTGTGGCCGCGCTGTGTCCGCCGGCGCGGGAACGGCGCAACTCTCCGCCCCCAGGCCGCCCGCGCGGCACCACCTCCACGCGGCGCGGCCTGCGGCCACGCTTTGTCCTCAATCGCCGGACGGGCTTGAGGTGGCCGCCCTTCGTCCACCAGCGCGGAAGGCACTCGATGAAGCCACGCCCCCAACCCGCACACCCCCACCACGCACGGCAAAACCCAGCCCGTCCGGCGCTTGAGGACACAACAAGGCCACAGGCCGCGCAACCCCACCCACAACCCGCACCCCCGTCCCCACCACCCGAGGCAAAACCCAGCCCGTCCGGCGATTGAGGACACGGCGAGGCCGCAGGCCGCGCAACCGCACCCACAGCCTGCACCCCCGTCCCCACCCCGGGCGGCGCAATTCAAGCCCGTCCGGCGATTGAGGACAACGCCAGGCCGCAGGCCGCGCGCCCCCGCCCACGGCCCACGCATCCGCATCCGCATCCGCACCCACCCAGCCCGTCCGGCGCTTGAGGACACTCTCCGGCGGCGGCGCGGCCCCCACCGTCACCCACCCACGTACCGCTCCAACTTCACCAGCAGCAACGCAATGTCATCGCTCCCCCGAAACGACTGCCGCGTCCGCCCCGCCCTCCGTACCAAGGACTCCGACAGCGCGTCCAGCGAAGCCGTATCCGCCCGCCCCAACCGCCCCGCCAACGCCGCGATCGACGTGTCCAGGCTCGTGCCAGGGACCTCGACCAGGCCGTCCGTGTAGAGCGCCAGTACCGCCCCCGGCGGCAGCGGTACCTCCACCGTGCGGTACTCCGCCTCCGGCTCGATGCCGAGGAGGATCCCGGTCGGGACGTCCAGGATCTCCGTACGGCCGTCGGCATGGCGCAGGATCGGCGGCGGGTGACCGGCCGTCGCCAGCCGCGCCCGGTGGTGCCGCAGGTCGAGGTGCGCGTACAGGCAGCTGGTGAAGAGCGTGGACCGCAGGTCGATCAGCAGGCGGTTGGTGCGCGCCAGCACCTCGTCCGGAGGCGCGCCCGCGCTCGCGTGCGTGTGGACGGCGGTACGGACCTGCCCCATCAGCGCCGCCGCGTTCACGTTGTGGCCCTGTACGTCCCCGATGACCGCCGCGACCGACGTGTCGTCCAGCCGGATCAGGTCGTAGAAGTCACCGCCGATGTCCAGGCCACGCGTCGCCGGCAGGTAGCGCGCCGCGACCTGGAGCCCGGGAATCCTCGGCAGGTCGTGGGGCAGCAGCGCGGCCTGGAGGCCCAGGGCGACCTGGTTCTTGGAGTCGTACAGCCGGGCCCGCTCCAGGGCCTGCGCGATCACCCCCGCCAGGGAGATGAGGGCGGTGCGCTCGTCCGGGGGGAAGGCGTGCGGCCGGTCGTACCCCAGCACGCAGCAGCCGATCGTCCGCCCGGAGGCGAACATCGGCAGGTAGGCGAACGAGGCCTTCTCCGGGCTCAGTCGGACGTTCGGGGAGGTACGTCTGAGTTCGTCGCCGTCCGTCGAGAAGAGCGGCGTACCGTTCAGGACCGCCCGGACGACCGGGGTGTCCGCGGTCAGGGAGAGGCCGTCGAAGCCGACCGCGATCTCCTTCCGGAAGCCCCGGAAGCCGATCACCGACAGCCGCCCCGCGTCGGCGGTGACCAGCGCCATCGCCTGGGCGTTGATGACCGGCATGATCTGGTCGGTGACCGTCTCCGTCACGTCCCGCACCCCGACGGCGTCGGTGAGGACGGACGACAGGTGCAGCAGCTGGAAGAGGGCCCCGGGGCGCGCGTTTCCCGCGGCGGCCGGCGCCGGCGTCAGGACCGGGTCGTGCCCGTCGCCGGGCGCCACCCCGGGCGTGACGCGGACGCTGACCCCGGTGGCGTCGGGATAGAGGTGGAAGGCCAGCCACCGGTCGGGGGGCCGCAGGACGGTGAAGGACACGGGCAGCCGGCTGAACAGCGCGCCGAGGTACGCGTTCTCGTAGACCGGGTCGTTCAGCCAGGGCAGCACCTCCCAGGGCCGGGCCCCCAACAGGCTGTCACGGGTGCCGCCCAGCAGGTCCACGGTGGTGTGGTTGAGGAAGGTGATGCGCCCTTCGAGGTCCAGGGCGCAGGCGCCTTCCGGAAAGCGCTCGGTGAGCTCGGCTCCGGGCTCCGCGTGCCGGGTCGGCGGCGGGTCGACCGCCCGCAGCTCCGTGGGCCGTACCGGACGCCCCTCCTCCGCGGCCCGCAGGAGGAGGCCGCTGATACGGCGGGCGCCCTCGTCGAGCGCCCGTGTCTCCTGGTCGGACAGCTCGGGCGGGTGCGTACCGGGCCAGATCTGGAGCAGCGCCCCCCAGCGGGTGGCACCGGACGACAGGGGTACGACGCCGAGGGCCATGTGGTACGGCAGGGCGAGGGCCGTACGGGGGAAGCGGCGGGCCATGTCCGTGTGGCTGGGCACCCACACCGGCCGCCCCTCACGCACCACCTCGGCCACCGGGACCGTCGAGGCGAGCGCCACCTGGGTCCAGGGCGTGGCGACCCTCCGGGACAGGCCGGTCACAAAACCCATCCGTACGGCCCGGTCCCCGGGCTCCAGCAGGTACACGACCCCGATGTGCGCACCGGTGGCCTGTCCCACGTCCGTCAGGGCTCGCTCGATCTCCGCCGTGACGGAGGCGCCGTCCTCCGCCACGCTCACGCCGCCCCAGGGGCCGCGTCGCCGCCCGCTTCCCCCAGGGGGACGTCGAACCGGCCAGATCGAATATCACCCATATGTGGATGTTAGTCCCCGCCCGGGACGGCGACATCCCGGGCGGGGAGCCCTACGGCGCCTCCCCGCCGCTCGTGCCGGACACGCTCGTCGACTTCAACCGCGACGGCACCTCCGCGTTCCGTACGATTCCCAGCCGCTGGGTCGTCCGCGTCAGGGCCACGTACAGGTCGTTCGTCCCGCGTGGCGAGCCGTCCAGGATTGCCTCCGGGTCGACCACGATCACCGTGTCGAACTCCAGCCCCTTCGCCTGGCGGGGGTCGAGCACGACCACCGGGCGGGTCAGGTCGGGCGTAACTCCCCAGGACGCGTCGGGCAGTTCGGCGCCGAGTGCCGGGACGAGTGCCGGTGGTGCGATCACCGCGAGGCGCCCCTCGCCGGGGTGCTCCGCCGCCAACTCGGCTGCCGTACGCGCCATCAGGGCCGGTGCGACCGCCCGTACGAACGGGGCCGTACCCGTCGACCGTACGGACCTCGGCGGCTCGAAGAGCGGGTCCGCGAGCCGCCGTACCTCCGCCGCGACCTCCATGATCTCGGCGGGCGTACGGTAGTTGACGCCGAGCCGGGACAGCTCCCAGCGGGTGCCGACGTACGGCTGGAGGATCTGCTGCCACGAGTCGCAGCCCGCCGCGTCCCCGGTCTGGGCCGGGTCGCCGACCAGCGTCATGGACCGGCTCGGGCAGCGGCGCATCAGCAACCGCCAGGCCATCGCGGACAGTTCCTGCGCCTCGTCCACGACGATGTGCCCGAACGCCCACGTCCGGTCGGCCGCCGCGCGCTCCGCGGCGCTGCGCGTGTCCGCCTCCTCGTGCCGGTCCGCGAACCGTTCCGCGTCGATGATGTCGTGGGCCGCCAGCACCTCCGACTCGTCCTCGTCCTCGAACTCCTGCGTACGGGAGCCGTACGACAGCTCCAACACGCCCTGGGCGTAGGCGATCTGCTCCTGCCGTTCCAGCGCGGCGGCGGCGCGTGCCGCGCTGTCGTCCTCGCCGAGCAGCTCCGCCGCCTCGTCCAGCAGCGGCACGTCCGCCGGGGTCCAGTCGATCGGCGCGTCCGCGCCGGTCCTGATACCGGGGCGGCGTACGGCCGCCGCGTCGCGCGCGTCCAGCCGCCAGGGCGCGGCCAGGAAGTCGGCGACCAACTGCTGCGGGGTCAGGGCCGGCCACAGCGACTCGATCGCCGCCTGCACCTCACGGCTGGTGGCGACCTCCTTGCCGAGCTGCGCCACGTCCTCCGGGGACAGCAGGTTGGGCCCGCCCTCCGGATCCGCGCCGATGCGCTCCGCGAGCTGCGCGGTGAGCGCGTCGATGACCCGGAAGGCGAAGGTCGGCCGGGCCAGGTTGTGCGGCAGGCCGGTCTCGCGGGCCCGCTGCCTGGCCTCGGCCGCCGTCTCGCGGTCCAGGACGAGTGTGCCGTGGTCCTCGTGCGCGATCTCGACGCTCGGCTGGGGCAGCGACTGCCGGTCGGCGATCTCCTCGGCGAGCACCTTCGCCATCCCGAGGCGGCCCTTGACCTCGGCCGCCGCCGGGGTGTCCGTCCCGGCGGCCCGTACGCCGGGGAACAGTTCCCCGGTCGTCGCCAGCAGCACACCGGTCTCCCCGAGCGAGGGCAGCACCTCGCCGATGTAGCCGAGGAAGGCCGGGTTCGGCCCGACGATCAGCACGGCGCGGCGGGCCAGCTGCTCGCGGTAGGCGTAGAGCAGGTACGCGGCCCGGTGCAGCGCGACCGCCGTCTTTCCGGTGCCGGGCCCGCCCTCGACCACCAGCACACCCCGGTACGGGGCGCGGATGACGCGGTCCTGCTCGGCCTGGATGGTCTGGACGATGTCGGCCATCCGGCCCGTACGCGCGGAGTTGAGCGCGGAGAGCAGGACGGCGTCGGCGTCCGCGTCCTCGTACCCCGTGCGGCGGGTGTCGGTGAGATCCATGATCTCGTCGTGCAAGGCGGTGACCCGGCGCTCCTGGGTGGTCAGGTGGCGGCGGCGCCGCAGGCCCATGGGCTCGAAGCCGGTGGCCAGGTAGAAGGGCCGGGCCACGGGGGCGCGCCAGTCGACCAGCAGGGGGGTGCGTTCCTCGTCGTCCCGCCGTATGCCGATGCGCCCGATGTGGTGGATCGTGTCGTCGGCGAGGTCGATCCGGCCGAAACACAGGCCGGACTCGACGGCGTTGAGGGAGGAGACCCGGCCGGACTGCTCGGCCACGGTGATGTCACGCTCGACCCTCGCCTGCCGGCCGGTGCTGACCTGTCCGGCGGTGGCCCGCACCGCGTCCTCGGCCTGCTCCCTCAGCGCGTCGAGTCGCTCGTAGAGGAGAGTGACGAATTGCTGTTCGTTCTGCAATTCCTCGGTTGACAATTGAGCCCCTGTCCAATACGCTGCATCCATTGCTTGAGACATGTCTTTAATCGCACATCGCACGGAGACATGAAACAACCAATATACGCGGACGCAAGCCCCGACCGTCAATTCGGTGGGGGCTTTTTCACGCGCGAAAGGCGTCAGACCACGTCGGCCAGCTCCTCCAGCAGCCGGCGCTTCGGCCGGGCGCCGACCATCGACTTCACCGGCTCGCCGTCGCGGAACAGCAGGAGCGTCGGCATGGCGAGCACGCCGTACCGCGCCGTGATCACCGGATTGGTGTCCACGTCGAGCTGAACGATCTTGAGGCGGCCGGCCTCCTCTGCGGCGACGGCGCCGAGGACGGGCGCGAGCTGCCGGCACGGCGGGCACCAGTCGGCGGTGAATTCCACCAGGACCGGCAGTTCGGCCCCTATTACCACCGCGTCGAAGTCCGTGTCCGTGACGGCGTCCACACCCTCGATCGTGATCATGCGTCCGTACCTCCGTGAGTTTGACGTGTTCGACGTGTTTGACGTGTTTGGCGCGTTCGATGAATTCCCTCGGCCAGCGCGTCGGTCAGGTCGCACAGAGGCTCCGGACCGCCCGGCAGTTCCGCCTCGGCCTGCGCCAGCTGCGCCCCGACCCGCGCGCGGACCGACCGGAGCTGGTCGATCAGCCCGTCCAGCTCCGTGAGCTTGCGGCGGTAGACGTCGAGGGAGGCGGGACACGCGTCCCCGGCCGGGTGCCCGGCGCGCAGACACTCCACGAAGGGCCGGGTCTCCTCCAGGTCGAACCCGGAGTCCTGGAGGGTCCTGATCTGCTGGAGGAGCCGCAGATCGTCCTCGTCGTACGTGCGGTAGCCGTTCACCGCCCGCCGGGCGGGCAGCAGCCCGCGTGATTCGTAGTACCGCAGGGCCCGGGTGGTGGTGCCTGCCCGTTCCGCCAGCTCGCCGATGCGCATGGTGTCGACGGTAAGCGTTGACGTCGGCGTCAAGCCAAGGGCGAGGGCCGAGGGCCGAGCCAAGGCAACGGTCAAGGCACGGAGTGTCCGGCGGCCGGCTCCCGTGTCCAGCCCGCCAGCAGGCTCAGCGCGTGCGCCGAGGGACTGCCCGGCTCGGCGGTGTGGATGCCGAGGGTCTGCTCCGGGTCACCGGTCGGGTTGAGCGCCTCGTAGTCGAGCGTCAGCTCGCCGATCAGCGGGTGGTGGTACCGCTTGCTCCCGTACGTACGGCGCAGCACGTCATGGTCCGCCCACCAGCGGCGGAAGTCCTGGTCCCCCAGCGACAGGTCGCCGATCAGCTCGGCCAGCCGGGGGTCGTGGGGGTTGCGCCCCGCGTAGAGGTGCAGGGCGGCGACCGTGCCGCGCGCGGACGCGGCCCAGTCCACGTACAGGTCGCGGGCCGCCTCGTCCAGGAAGAGGAAGCGGGCCATGTTCCGCTCCCGCTGCGGCAGCGCCTCGAAGTCCGTGTAGAACGCCCGCGCCATCGGGTTCGACGCCAGGACATCCGTACGGCGGCCCAGCACCAGCGCCGGGGTGTCGGTCAGCGTGTCCAGGATCCGGTACATCCCGGGCCGTACGCGCTGGGGCGGCAGCGGCCGGCCCTGCTTGCGGGTGGGCCTGGCCAGGGCGAAGAGGTGACCGCGCTCGGTGTCGTCCAGCCGCAGGGCGCGCGCGACGGCGTCCAGCACGCTCTCCGAGACGTTGCTGCCGCGCCCCCGCTCCAGCCGTACGTAATAGTCCACGCTCACCCCCGCCAGCTGGGCGACCTCCTCGCGCCGCAGCCCCGGGACCCGGCGTGCGCCGGCGTGCGGGGGCAGCCCGGCGTCCTCGGGGGTGACGCGCGCGCGGCGCGAGCGCAGGAACTCCCGGAGCTCGGAGTTGCCGCCGGAGGAGGACATGTCGGTCACTCGTCCAGCGTAGGACGGGGCGGACGGCGCCGCGCCGCGCGAGAGGGGTACTACCGGACCCCCGGTGAAAGGGGGCTCCCCGCCACCCCTGCGAACCGCACGCACCGATGGTTGTGTGAAAGGTGAGTCACCGGAACGGAAGGGCCGAGGAGCGAGCGATGAAGCGCAGGGTTCTGGGCGGTACGGGCATGTCGGTCAGCGAGGTCGCGCTCGGCACGATGATGTTCGGCGCGATGGGCAACACCGACCACGACGAGTCGGTACGGATGATCCACCGCGCCCTGGACGCCGGGGTGAACTTCGTGGACACCGCGGACGTCTACAGCGAGGGCGAGTCGGAGGACATCGTCGGCAAGGCGCTCAAGGGCCGGCGTGACGAGGTCGTTCTCGCGACGAAGTTCGGCTGGCCGATGGGTGACGACCTCAACCGCCGGGGCGGCTCGCCCCGTTGGATCGTACAAGCGGTGGAGAACAGCCTCCGGCGGCTGGGCACCGACCACATCGACCTGTACCAACTGCACCGCCCCGACCCCCACACGGACATCGACGAGACGCTCGCCGCCCTCTCCGACCTGGTCCGCTCGGGCAAGGTCCGGGCCATCGGCTCCTCGTGCACCCCGGCCGAGCTGATCGTGGAGGCGCAGTGGACGGCGGAACGGCGCGGCCACCACCGCTTCCGTACGGAACAGCCCCCGTACTCGATCCTGCTGCGCGGCATCGAGTCGAGCGTCCTGCCCACGGTCCAGCGCTACGGCATGGGCGTCCTGACCTACGGCCCACTCAGCTCCGGCTGGCTCTCGGGCCGCGCCGACCCGTCGAAGGGCGCCCGCGCGGCGAGGGGCCCCGCGACCTTCGACCTGTCCGTCCCGGCCAACCAGACCAAGGCGGAGGCGGTCGGACGCCTGACAGAACTGGCGGTGGAGGCGGGAATGCCCCTGTCCCACCTGGCCACGGCATTCGTACGCTCCCACCCGGCGATCACGTCGGTCCTCATCGGCCCCCGCCGCCCCGAGCACCTGGACGACCTACTGGCGGGCGCGGAGACCGAACTGAGCGACGACATCCTGGACCGTATCGACGACATCGTCCCCCCAGGCACGAACGTCAACCAGAACGACATCTACTACACACCCCCATCCCTGGCGGACAAGCGCCTGCGGCGCTTCTGACAGGGGCGGCGGGCCGTCCGACGGGGGCGGGATCGAGCCGTGCCCATTGCGCGGCGGCCTCGCCCAGGACCGCCGCCCGGTCGGTGCCGTACGGGAACAGCTGGGCGTTCGCGGCGTTCTGCCCGGCGACGCCGGGGGTGTGGCTCACGAGCGCGGACGCGGAGTCGAACCGCGCCCGTTCGGGCACGCCGAGCGCCTGGAGGTGTCCGCCGAAGCCTTCGAACATCTGCGGCATCGCGACCGGCGACGGCGTACGGGAGAGCAGGGCACCCATCCACGCGTGTGCGTCGATCGGCTTGCTGTGTCCTGGTCGCCGTGCCGGCCGGTTTGACTCACGTTGGAACTTCGTTCCAACATAAGGAGTGGAACGGAGTTCCATCCATCTTCGGAAGGGAATCACGATGACCACACCCGTCACGATCGTCGGCGCCGGCCTCGGGGGCCTCACCCTCGCCCGCGTCCTGCACGTCCACGGCATCCCCGCGACGGTCTACGAGGCCGACGCCACTGCCGCGACACGCACACAGGGCGGCCAACTCGACATCCACGAGGACGACGGGCAGCGCGCGCTCGCGGACGCCGGCCTCACCGACGAGTTCCGTGCGATCATCCACGAGGGCGCCGACGCGTCGCGCGTGCTCGACAAGGACGGCAAGCTGCTGCTCGACGTCCCCGGCGACTCGACGTCGCGCCCCGAGGTGCTGCGCGGCGACCTGCGCCGGATCCTGCTCGGCTCCCTGCCCGAGGGGACGGTCCGGTGGGCGAGCAAGGTCTCAGGTGTCCGGGCGCTGGGCGGGGGCCGGCACGAGCTGGCCCTCAGCGACGGCTCGACCGTGACCACCGGCCTCCTCGTCGGAGCCGACGGCGCCTGGTCCAGGGTCAGGCCGCTCCTCTCCGACGCCAGGCCCGAGTACGTAGGCACGACGTTCGTCGAGACATATCTGCACGACGTCGACGAGCGGCACTCCGCGACGGCCGAAGCGGTCGGCGACGGCGCGATGTACGCGCTGACCCCGGGGAAGGGAATCGTCGCGCACCGCGAGGCGGGGAACGTCCTGCACACGTACGTGGAGCTGAACCGCTCCGCGGAGTGGGTCGCCGGCATCGACTTCACCGACGCCGCCGCCGCGAGCGCCCGGATCGCGGCCGAGTTCGACGGGTGGGCCCCCCACCTCACCGCGCTGATCACGGACGGCGGGACCGCCCCGGTCGCGCGCATGATCCACACGCTCCCGGACGGACACCGCTGGGACCGTACGCCCGGGGTGACGCTCCTCGGGGATGCCGCGCACCTGATGCCGCCGTCCGGGGACGGCGCCAATCTGGCGATGTTCGACGGCGCGGAACTCGCCAAGGCGATCGCCGCCCACCCCGACGACATCGAAGCGGCCCTCACCGCCTACGAAGAGGAACTGTTCCCCCGAAGCCAGGCCTTCTACGCCGACGCGCACGAAATCCTGGACCTGGTCCTGGGCGACCGCGCGCCGTTCGGTTTCATCGACTTCTTCAACGGCGTTCCGCAAGGGCGGTCCTGACCAGTGGGCGCGTGTCCCGAAGCCGCCTCAGCCGACAGGTGCGGGGGGCAGCGGGTCGGTCAGGGCGTGAAGGCGTGGCGGACCGCGGTCGCCAGGCTGCTGCGGCGGCGGTCGTGGTCGGCGGGTGGGTCGGCCGTGGTCGCCGTGTAGGTGAGGCTGCTCGGTGACCAGGTCATGGCCATGGAGATCACCATCGAGTGCACGTCGGCCGCCGACAGGGCGGGGTCGATGTGCCCGGCGGCCTGCGCCCGGCCGATCGCCTCGATCTTGGGGATCTCGTCCGCCTCCGTGAACAGGAAACCCGTGGGGGTGCGTTCCAGGCGGGCCCAGGTGGCCAGGCGGACCAGTTGTGGACGGTCGAGGTACGCGTCGTAGAGGCGGACGGCGTAGCCGGGCAAATCTTCGGGGGTCAGCGGCGCGGCGTCGAGGATGCCTGCGACCTGGTCGATGAGGACCGCGTCGAAGAGGCTCTCCTTGCTGCCGTAGTACGCGTACATCTGGGCCTTGCTGACCTTCGCGTCGGCCGAGATGCGGTCGACCCGCGCGCCGGCGATGCCGTGGGCGGCGAATTCGACGGCGCCGGCGTCGAGGAGGCGTCGCCTGCTGGCCTGTCCCTTGTCCATGCCCCCATCTTAAACGAACTGGTTCGTTTGCCTCATCGCGGCGGCCGGGGTACGTTCGAGGAGAAGAACGAACCAGTTCGTTTGCCACGTACCAGGAGACCCTCATGACCATCCCCCTGACGCTGGACGCCGCCGCGCGCCCCGCCCCCGCGTTCCTCGACGGCGCGGCCAAGAAACTGCTGATCGACGGCGTATGGACCGCGCCCCGAGCCGGTACGACCTTCGAGACGTTCGATCCCGCCACGGGTCAGGTGCTGGCGCGCGTCGCCTCCGGTGGCGCCGAGGACGTGGATCTGGCGGTGGCCGCGGCCCGGCGGGCCTTCGAGGCGCCGTCGTGGGCGGACATCACCCCGTACCAGCGCGGCAAGGTGCTGCTCCAGATCGCCGACGTCATCGAGGCCCACGCCGAGGAACTGGCCGTCCTGGACTCGCTCGACATGGGCGGCCCGCTGTGGATGACCCGCTGGCTCGTGGACCACTCCGTCGAGGTCTTCCGGCACTACGCGGGCTGGCCGACGAAGATCTACGGCCAGACCGCGCCGTCCGATCCGGCGGTCTTCAACTACACCCTGCGCCAGCCGCTGGGCGTGGTGGGAGCGATCACCGCCTGGAACGGCCCCGTCCTGCAACTGGCCTGGAAACTGGGGCCCGCGCTGGCCACCGGCAACACCGTGGTCGCCAAGCCGGCCGCCTGGTCCCCGCTGTCCGCGCTGCGGATCGGCGAACTGCTCCGGACCACCGACCTGCCGCCCGGCGTCGTCAACATCGTCACCGGCGACGGCGTCACGACGGGCGAGGCCCTCACCCACCACCCGGGCGTCGACAAGATCTCCTTCACCGGGTCCCTGGCCGTCGGAAAGCGCATCCTGGAGGTCTCCAGCAAGGACCTCAAGCGCGTGACCCTGGAACTGGGCGGCAAGTCCCCCACGATCGTCTTCGACGACGCCGACCTGGAGGCCGCGGCGAAGGGCGCCGTGGCCGGATTCGCCCAGGGCAGCGGCGAGGGGTGCGTCGCCGGGACCCGGATCTTCGTCCAGGAGTCCGTCCGCGAACGCTTCCGCGAACTCCTGCTCCAGGAGATGGAGTTGTTCACCCTCGGCGACCCCTTCCACCCGGACACCCGGATGGGCCCGCTGGCCTCCCCCCAGCACTTCGCGAAGGTGTCCTCGTACCTGGACATCGCCCGCGAGGAGGGCGGCACACTCCACACGGCCGGCGAACTCGGCCACGACCTGTACATGCCGCCCACCCTGATCGAGAACGTCGGCCCGGACGCCCGTGTCGTACGGGAGGAGATCTTCGGCCCGATCGCGTCCCTGATGACGTTCACCGACACCGCCGACGCGATAGCCCAGGGCAACGACACCATCTACGGCCTGTCCGCCTCGGTATGGACCACCAACCTGGAACGCGCCCACCGCACGGCGAGCGGCCTGCGCGCGGGCACGGTCTGGATCAACGCGTACGCCGACATGAGCGCGGGAACCGTCCCCTTCGGCGGCTTCAAGCAGTCGGGCCTGGGCCGCGAACACGGCATCGAGGTCCTGGACGCGTACACGGAGACGAAGACGGTGATGGTCCACCTCTGACGCGTGGCGGGGACCTCGGCACCCCGGGACGATTCCATGCTCAGGTGGTGAACTGGACGCAGATGTACGACTGTTACGGGGACGTCGATCGCGTCCCCGAGCCGTTGGCCCGGGTCGATCGTCCGGTGCGCGGCAGCCTGGCCGCCTGCCCTCACCGCGCTGCGGACGAGTACGCGTCCTCCCATCGCCCTCTCATGTGACCGGTGATCCGGAACGGAGCCACGGCCGGACCGGGGCGACTGCCCAGGGCTGCTCCCGGGGTGGGGAGCAGCCCTTTTACGGTCACACCGCGCCGAACTCCCCCTCGGCGAGGGCTCCGACGAACGCGGTCCACGCGGGGGCGTTCGTCACGAACGCGGGGCTGTTCGGGAGCTTGGAGTCGCGTACGGCCATCGCGCCGCCGGCCAAGCGGGCGCCCTCCACACAGTTGCCGCCGTTGTTGTCGCTGTAGCTGGACTTGAACCACTGCACGTTGTTCATGCGCCGAACTCCCTGTCGGTGAGGGCCGAAACGAAGGTAGCCCAGGCGGGGCCGGTAAGAACGAATACGGGGCTGTTCGGAAGCTTGGAGTCGCGTACGGCCATCGCGCCGCCGACGAGGCGGGCGCCCTCCAGACAAGCTCCGCCCTGGTCGTTGCTGTAGCTGGACTTGAACCAGTCGGCGCCGATCAGCGCGTCAGCCGTGGTGGTCATCGGTATCAATGCTCCTTCATTGCTTTCTCAATCATGCTCAGGGACTCCTGTGGCCCTGGGGCAAGCGCCTGTAGGTCGCTGAACGCGTCCTCGTACATCTCCACGTCCCCTTCCCGCCGGGTGACCCAGCCGTCCGCCAAGTTCTCGAAGTAGGCGATGGGTTTGAGGGTCACGCGGTCGCGGAACTGCAAGATCATGAAGGCCCCGTTCATGCCCGGGTGGGCCCCCGCTTTGAAGGGAATCACCTGGACCCGGACGTTGGGTGCAGAGGCCGCCTCGATGATGTGGGCAAGTTGCGCGCGCATCACGTCCGGCCCTCCCACCTGCCGGTGCAACACCGATTCGTTGATGATCGCAGTGAACTTGAGCGGCGAGTCGGTTCGGTGGAGGACTGCTTGTCGCGTCATGCGCACATCGACCATCCGGTCGATCTCCGCGTCGCTGAGGCCCTGGTGCGCGCGCTGGTAGATCACGCGCACGTACGACTCGGTCTGGAGCAAGCCCGGGACGAACTCCGACTCGTAGTCGTACAGCGCCGAAGCGGTGGCCTCAAGACCGAGAAACGCCTTGAAACTCGGGGTGATGACTGGCCGGTACTTCTTGGACTGCCACCAGTCCCGCTTGGTCTTGGTGACCGCCGCGTAGCCTTTCAGCTCTTCAGCCGTCTCCGCGTCGACCTCGAAGATCTGGCAGAGCGCCATGATGTCTGACGTCTCGACGGTGGCGTTCTCCCCGGTCTCCAAACGGGTCAGTTTGGAGGGACTCCAGAGTAGTTTCCTGACGACCTGCGTCGACGTCAGTCCGGCCTCCAACCGAAGTTGACGCAGTTCGCTGCCTAACTGCAACCGGCACAGAGCGGGCGTTGCCGACTCGATGTCCGTGATCATCTGCTGTCCTCTCTGCGCACTTCCCAGTGTGTCGGCGTTCTTCCCACCACCGCAAGGAACGTTCTGCGTCAGAGCGGGAGACACCGTTGTAGCTCGTGAACGCCCCTCACAGGGAGGGCAATTCACGCGGAAAGTTGCTCGTGGATTTCCACGAGAACGCTTCCAAGGCTAGCGATGCCAGTGACAGGCTGTACCCGAAACTCACGCATTGCAGCGAAGTCGACGCTGTGCGTGAGCATGCTCGGCCGGCCCGGTTCAACGCAAAGGACCCGCGATGCCTCCCCTCACGCAGCGCCCAACTCCCGCCCCCACCAACCTCGTCGGCATAGGGGACGCACTACGGCTGAGCCTCTCCTTCGCGCCGGATACCCGCCGTGTCGCGTACGCGCGGCGCGTCGCCGGGGCGCTTCTCCGGGAGCGGGAATTCGCCGAGGACACCGTTCAGACCGTCGAACTGCTCGTCAGCGAGATCGTCACCAACGCCGTGGTGCACGGGCGGGGCGGGCGGGTGCGGTTTCTCTTCGCGTACGACGGGGCCGGGGACGTACGGATCGAGGTGGACGATCAGTCACGCGCGTGCGTCAAGGTGCGGCCGCCGAACGCCGAGGACGAGACCGGGCGTGGCATGTTCCTCGTCGCGGCGCTCGCGCGGCAGTGGGGGCGGCGGGGGACTCGTACCTGGTGCACCGTGGCCACGGAGGGGGCCAGTTCGCCGTGAACCACGACGACTCGCTCTTTTCGACGGACAGTCACACCCTCCGTCGATTACTTGCCGCGCTGGGGCGCACGGACCAAGCCGCCCTCCCCGTCGACCTGTTGACCATCGCGCACACCGTCGAACAGGCCCTGGCCCGGCGCCTCGACCTCCCCGAGCGGGCCTGGGTGGACATCACGACCACCAAACTCCGGGGCCACGTACACCTGTTGCTGCGCGAAGACCTCGGTGACACCGACGCCCCGCCGGCGCGGGCGGTGCACCGGGAGGCGTACGCGTTGCTCGATCCGCGTGTACGGCCGGGCCCGGACACCCCGCCCTTCACCGCGTACGAGCACCTGCGCGCCCTGGCGGCGGTCGCCGAATCGCTCACCGCGCTGTACCGGTCGCACCGGACGGGGAAGGAACGGTGAGCCCGCTCAGGGCGCAGGCCCTCTACGTCCTCGCGGTGACGGCCGTAGGGGGCTCACTCGTCCTCGCGCTCTGGCGTCGCTGAGTACCGGCCGTCCGGCTCAGCCGCCTTGCGGGATCACGCGCAGGGTCAGGCCGCGGACGTCCGGGTTGAGGAGATCCGGGAGCGAAGGGCTTGCGGCGTACTTCGACCTGTACGCGCCGTCCACGTTCTCGTTGACCGAGTCGTCGTCGACCGGCTCGACCGTCACCGGGTAGCGCTGGGCGCCGTCCACGAACTTCGCCCGGCCGCTCCGGCTGACCCGGCGGTACCACTTCGAGTCAGGACCGTAGGCGCTGCGGATGTAGGCGGTGTCGTCGACGACGACCGACCAGATCGGGGTCACGACCTCACCTCCGTCGCTCAGCTCGGTGGCGATCCGAACGGTGTCGGTGTTTGCGAGGTAATCAATTGCGGCAGTCATGGCCGCATCCTCGTGGGCGGCCGGGCGCGCCTCCCCCATTCCCTCGATCGTGAGCGTGGCGGCGACGCGTACGGCCGGTCAGGCCGGACGGGTCGGAGAGGTCGGAGAGGTCGAAGAGGTCGAAGAGGTCGAAGAGGTCGGAGAGGTCGGAGAGGTCATACAGATCAGGCGTCCGGGTCGGACATGATCTCCCGTACCTCCTGCGCACACCGGCACGAGGCGGCGATCTTGGCGGCCCACTCCAGCGCGTCCTCGCGTGTCGGTACGTCAATGATCGAGAACCCGCCGAGCACCGCCTTTGTCTCCGGGTACGGGCCGTCGGTGACGGTCCCGTCCGTGGCCACGACGCTCGCCCGCTGCGTGTGCAGTCCACCGCCGAAGACCCAGACACCGGCTTCCTGAGCCTGCCGCACCACCGCGTGCGAGGCATCGGACACCTCCTGGAAATCCCCCTCAGGGATGATCATCGTGCCGTCGTCGAACGAGATCAGGTACTGCGTCATACGTACGTGGCTCCTAGGTCGTTGGTCTCCATCAGCCGCCGATCACCCTACGACGAAGACCCCGACGCGTCCTCAAGAAGGCACCCATCAAGAAAGCATCCATCGGGGCTGATGGGCAGCGTGTCGTCCTCGGCCCAGGGGTAGGTGTCACCTCTTCGGCCACGGTTCGCCCTCTGGGGGGTGGCGCCCGGCGGCCGCCTTTCCCACACTGGTGGCGTACAGGCGACGGGGCGGCGGCGCGACGGGGGGGGGCAGACATGGCGACGCGCACAGAACCGGCGCGGGCACCTCTACCGGAGCGGCGGCCGGAGCTGGACACGATCCGGATGCTGGTCGTGATCGGGCTGGTCTTCTTCCACTCGGCGCTCGTATTCGCCGCCGACGACGACTTCTACGTCAAGAACGCCGAGACCACCGAAGCCATCATGATCATCGCAGGGTTCGGGGTCGTCTGGGCCATGCCGCTGCTGTTCCTCATCTCCGGTCTCGGCGCCTGGCACTCGCTTCAGCGCCGCGGCGCCGGCGGCTTCGCCGGAGAGCGGCTGCTGCGGCTCGGCGTTCCGCTGGTCTTCGCGACCCTCACTCTGAACCCGCTGCCGCAGTGGCTGCGGCAGCGCTCGGCCGACGCCGACCACCACGAGTCGTATCTCGGCTTCCTGCCCCGCTTCTACGACGTGCGCCTGGAGCCCGAAGAGTTCCCCTTCCTGGTCCAGGGCGAGCACTTCGAGACCGGCCATCTTTGGTTCGTCGTGCTCCTCCTTGCGTTCTCCCTCATGCTGGCGCCGTTCCACCGGTGGTTGCCGCGCGAGCGCGTCCGCCGCATCGGCGACCGGGTGGCGGAGGCGACCCTGCGCCGCCGGGGCGTCGTGTTCCTGCCGGCGCTCGCTTTCGCGGCGATCTGTGCCTTCGCACGGCTGGAGGAGGACTACGCGGGCTGGCACCGCTGGTCGTACCTGCTGTTCTTCATAGCCGGCTTCGTCCTCGCCACCGACGACCGCTTCCGCGCCGTGATGCGGCGCGACGCCGGGACCGCGGCCTGGCTCGGCGCCGTGCTGTTCGCGGCAGCGGGCCCCGGCTTCGCCCTGGCCGACGAGCCCTTCACGGAGATGACCACCCTGGCCACCGTCTCGCGGGCGCTGTTCGGTGCGGCCGGATGGTGCCTGGTGGTCGCCATCCCGGGCCTCCTCGACCGTCGGCGGCCGGAGCGACCGCGTGCGGCGCCGGACCCGGCCCCGACGACGCGTCGGCGCCTCTACGGCTATCTCGCCGCGGCCGTGCTGCCGCTGTACGTCCTGCACCAGCCGATCGTGGTCGCCGTCGCGTACTTCGTCGTCCGCTGGTCCGCGCCGATCCTGGTCGAGTACGCCGTGCTCGTGGTGATCGCCCTCGTCCTCACCCTCACCGCGTACGAGCTGCTGGTCCGCCGCACGCGGGCGACCCGCTTCCTGTTCGGGATGCGCCCCTAGGGCGTGTCCGCAGGGGCGTATCGAAATCCAAGATCAGCTCACGGCCGGGATCCCGTTCCGATACACGCTCTAGCGGTCCCCCGCGACCGCCAAGTGCCGTGCCGTGTGCTCCAGTTCGACGCTGTGGGAGCCCTTCACCAGGACGATGTCTCCGGGGCGGATCAGGTCGTGGGCCAGTGTCAGGGCCTCGTCGCGGTCCTCGGCGTGTGCCACCCGCAACCGTGGGTTGTCCGTGTGCGCGGCGGTGGCCAGGGTGCGTGCGTCGTCGGTGCCTACCGCGATCAGTACGTCGATGCCTGCCGCGGCGGCCAGGCGGCCGACTCCCCGGTGTTCTTCGGCGGCGTCGGGGCCCAGTTCCTTCATCTCGCCCAGGATCGCGACGGTCCGGCGGCCGTCGGTGGCCATGGCCGCGAGAGCCGTGAACGCCGCCCTCATCGAGTCGGGGTTCGCGTTGAACGCGTCGTTGATGATCCGTACCCCGTCCGGCCGGTCGGTGACCTCCATGCGCCCCGAGGCCATCAGGACCGCGCGGGACAGCGCACCCGCCGTCTTCTCCACTCCCATCCCCAGCCCGATCGCGACGGCCGCCGCGGCCAGCGCGTTCGACACGTGGTGCACACCGTGCAGGGACAGGTCGACCCGCGCCCGGACGCCCTCGGCGGCCAGGGTGAACGACGGGCGGCCCGAGGTGTCGACGGCGACGTCCAGCGCCCGTACGTCCGCGTCGTTCTCGACGCCGAAGGTCAGCACGCGGGCGCGGGTACGGGACGCCATCGCGGCGACCAGTGGATCGTCGGCGTTCAGGACCGCCAACCCGTCCTCCGGAAGCGCCTCCACCAACTCCCCCTTGGCCAGGGCGATCTGCTCGCGCCCGCCGAACTCCCCCACGTGCGCCGTCCCCACGTTGAGGACCAGGCCCACGGCGGGCGGCGCGATACGGGTCAGATGGGCGATGTGGCCGATGCCCCGCGCGCCCATCTCCAGCACGGCGTACCGCACGCTCCGGTCCAGGTGGGTGACCGTCAGCGGCATGCCGATCTCGCCGTTGAACGACTTCACCGTGGCGATCGTCGGGCCGATCTCGGGGAGCACCTGCGCGAGCAGATCCTTGGTGCTGGTCTTGCCCGCCGAGCCGGTCAGCCCGATGACGGTCGCCTCCGGTACGGCGGCCAGTACGGTACGGGCCAGCGCGGCGAGCGCGTCCAGCACGTCGTCCACGACCACGGCCGGGACACCGACGGGACGGGTGGCCAGGACCGCCACCGCACCGGCCTTCACCGCGTTCACCGCGAAGGCGTGCCCGTCGGCGTGCTCACCGGGCAGCGCCGCGAACAATCCGCCGGGCTCGATCGCGCGCGAGTCCACGACGGCCGGTGCGCTCATCAGCGCGGAGGGGTCCGGTACGTCGTACAGACGGCCGCCGACGGCCGCCGCGACGGCTTCGAGGGAAAGGGGGATCACGAAACGAATCTCCGCATCAGCAGGGGGTGCCCGGCACGGCCACCGGCCGACCGGTCCGGCCCTGCGACCGTAACGCCTTCATCGCCCAGGGCTGCGGAGACCTGCCAGAGCGGCGAGAAACCCAGCTGACCCGGCTCTCGGACAGCGGCCGGTTACCAACCCCGCTCTTGGCCAAATCTACTGATTCATGGGCGAGTTGGCTGGCCATAGATGAACCGTGCTGAAACGGAAGAAAATCGGTGTCCTGCTCGCGACGGCGGCCCTGGTCGGTGTGACGGCGGGCGCCACCCCACCGAGCGGGTCGAGCCGGGCCACCCCCACCTCCCCCGCGTCGGCGGAGGCCCGCCGGCCGCTCCCCGACACCACCGACCGGGCGTTCCTCCAGCAGGTGGTGAGGGCGGTCAACACCTACCGCGCGAGACACGGCGCGCGGCCGGTACGGCTGGACCGGAAGCTGAACCAGTACGCCAAGTCCCGCGCGCGGGAGGTCTCTTCGCACGAGCGGCTGCGCGAGGCCCACCGGGGCCTGGACCGGGGATACGGCGAGAACCTGTACTGGACCGGCTCCGCCGAGCCCGACCACCTGCCCGGACCGACCGCCGTGAGGGCGTGGTACGACGAGGTCGCCTCGTACGACTTCGGGGCCGGCGAATTCAGCCGCGCCACGGGCCACTTCACCCAGCTCGTCTGGCGCGGATCGAAGAGGATCGGCGCGGCCAGGGCGACCGGCCGGGGCGAGGAGTGGTTCGAGAACTACGTCGTGGTGACGTTCAGCCCGCCGGGGAACGTGGAGGGCCGGTTCCGGGAGAACGTACGGGACGAGGTGCGGTAGCGCCGCGACCGGGCGCGCGGCCCGGGTCAGGATGCGGGAGCCGTACGGGTCAGGGTCCAGTAGCCCACGTCCGGGACCATGCCCAGCGTCGTGTTCGCGCGGATGATGTGTTCGTTCGACTCGTCGTTGTGGGTGGTGACGCTCTCGACGCCCGCCCGGCACGCGTACAGGAGCGAGGCCGCCTTCACCGCCGTCGCCGTTCCCCGGCCCCGGTGGTCGGGGTCGGTGCCCGTGAAGGCCACGTGCCAGCTGTTCGCGTCCGTCCGGGGGACGAGGATCGTCATGCCCTGAGGGCGTACGGTCCCGGTCACCGCGGTCGCCCCGGCGTCCGGGCCCTCCTCCGCCGGGGGCGGTTCGGCGAGCAGGAAGACGGTGTCGGGCGGAAGCCGCGCGAGCCAGACCGCCGGGTCGGGGCGGGCGTCCACCGGAAGGGGAAGGCCCTCCTCGCACCGCTCCAGGCACTCCGCGATCGTCCGCTCCTCCGCGAGCAGGGTCGCCAGCCGGACCCGTACCCCGGCGTGCTCCAGCGCGGACTTGGCCCGCGCGGCCAACTCCGCCTCATGACCCGACAGGTCGAAGCGGAAGCCGGCACTGTGATGGACGACGCCGAAGCCGTACCGCTCGGCGAAGGCCCGCCCGCGCGGGAGGTCGTCCCGCAGCATGCTGCTCACGGTCCCGCCGCCGGCCCGCTCCCACGCGCCCATCAGCCGGTCCGCGAGCGCCGTCCCGATCCCCCGCCCGCGCTCCGCCGGGTCGACCGCGACCAGGGCGGTGACCGTACCGGGGAAGACGGGGTCGGCCGACACCTTCGCCGCGCCCACCAGCCGCCCGTCCCCCTCGGCGACCAGGGCGCCGCCCTCCGCGTCACGGACCGTGGCGGTCAGGTCCGTACGCAAGAGGTGCCGGATGTCGGCCGCGCTCGTACGGATCAACAACTCCACGGCGCCGTCCACATCAGCCGCGCGAAGCGGGCGTACCGACCAGACCGGGTCTGCGCTCATGATCCGAACCGTAGACGAAAAAGCGACCAACCGTCCAAATGCGACAATTGGCCACGCCATGGAAAAGCGGACCGGCCCGTACGTGTGCGTCGTACGGGCCGGTCCTGGGAAAGGCCAGGGGTATGGAGGGGGGTCAGACCCCGGCCTGGGTCTTCTCGGTGACGATCTTCCCGGTGGACCCGGACGCCGGGGTGTCGGCACCGGACTCGGAGTCGAAGTCAGAGTCGGCGTCGGAGTCACCGACCTGCGGACCGTGGTCGTCCAGCAGCGTCGTCTCGTCGAACGGGATGCGGCCCGCCAGGACCTCGCCCGCCCGCTCCTTGTCGATCTCCTTGGTCCACGTGCCGACCAGGACGGTCGCCACCGCGTTGCCCGCGAAGTTCGTCATGGCACGCGCCTCGCTCATGAAGCGGTCGATGCCCACGATCAGGCCGACCCCGTCCACCAGCTCGGGCCGGTGCGACTGGAGGCCGCCGGCCAGGGTCGCCAGACCCGCGCCGGTGACACCCGCCGCGCCCTTGGACGCGACGATCATGAAGAGGAGCAGCGAGATCTGCTCGCCGATCGAGAGCGGGTCGCCCATCGACTGCGCGATGAAGAGCGAGGACATCGTCAGGTAGATGGCGGTGCCGTCGAGGTTGAAGGAGTAGCCGGTCGGCACGGTGATGCCGACGACGGGCTTGCTGATGCCCATGTGCTCCATCTTCGCGATCAGGCGCGGCAGGGCCGACTCCGACGACGAGGTGGAGAGGATCAGCAGGAACTCACGGCCCAGATACTTGAGCAGGAGCAGCAGGTTGATCCCGGCGACGAACCGCAGCAGCGCGCCGAGGATGACGAAGACGAAGATCGCACAGGTGACGTAGAAGCCGATCATGATGACGGCGAGCGACTTGAGCGCGTCCACGCCCGTCTCGCCGACCACCGCCGCCATCGCGCCGAAGGCGCCGACCGGAGCGGCCCACATGATCATGGCGAGGATACGGAAGACGAGCCGCTGGATGTGCCCGATGCCCCGCAGCACCGGCTCACCCGCCTTGCCCATCGCCTGGAGCGCGAAGCCCGCGAGCAGCGCGACCAGCAGCGTCTGGAGGACCTCGCCCTCCGTGAACGCCGACACCATCGTCTTGGGGATGATGCCGAGCAGGAAGTCCGGCAGGGACTCGCTCGCGCCCTCCGCCTGCGCCGCGCCCACGCCCTTCGTGGCCTCGGTGAGGTGCAGCCCGGAGCCCGGCTCCAGGATGTTGCCGACGACCAGGCCGATGGCCAGGGCGACGGTCGACATCACCATGAAGTAGCCGAGGGCCAGTCCGCCGACCGCGCCGACCTTGGCGGCCTTCCTGACCGAGCCGACCCCGAGCACGATCGTGCAGAAGATGATCGGGGAGATCATCATCTTGATCAGGTTCACGAAGCCCGTGCCCAGCGGCTTGAGTTCGACGGCGACGCCAGGAGCCGCGAAGCCCACCAGGATGCCGAGCGCGACGGCTACGATCACCGCTATGTACAGATAATGCGTACGGTCCCGCCTTGCTGCGGCCACGGGTCCTCCTTGACTCGTCCCTGCGATGCCCCCGTCGTCCCGACTGGGGTCCCGGCGACTATCCACCACCGTGTGACGCCGGTCACCCTTGCGTTCATTTCGTTCATACGATTCCGGACAGGCAGACTTGGGCCATGCGTCTGCTCCGACGGCTGCTCCGCCGCCTCCCCCGCCCCCGCAGCCTGGCGGGCCAGCTCTTCGCGATGCAGGTCGTGCTGGTGGCGGCCGTCGTGGCGGGCTGCGGGGTCTTCGCGTACGTCACCGATCGCGCCCAGGCGGACGAGACGGCGCGTAGGCAGGTTCTGGCCGCGGCGCGCGCCATGGCCGATTCACCCTCCGTACGGGAGGCGATCCGGACGCCCGACCCGACGGCGACCCTCCAGCCGTACGCGGAGCGGGTCCGGCACGACACCGGGGTCGACTTCGTGACGATCATGAATCCGCGAGGAATCCGCTGGACGCACCCCGATCCGAGGCAGATCGGCATGCCCTTCCTGGGGCGTACGGCCCCGGCGCTCGAAGGACACACGTTCACCGAGACCTACACGGGCACGCTCGGCGCCTCCATGCGGGCCGTGACACCGGTCAAGGACGGCGGGGAGATCACCGGGCTGATCAGTGTCGGCATCACCGTCGACCGCATCTCCACGCAGGTGACCGAGCAGGTGCGGGTGCTGTTCCTGGCGGCGGGGGTGGCGCTGATGCTGGGCGGGCTGGGGACGTACGTCGTCAACGCGCGGCTGCGGCGGCACACGCACGGCATGAACGCGGCGGAGCTGAGCCGGATGCACGACTACCACCAGGCCGCGCTGCACGCCGTACGCGAAGGGCTGCTGATGCTCGACGGACAGCGCAGGATCGCGCTGATCAACGACGGCGGGCGGGAGTTGCTCGGTTTGGACGACTCGGCGGTGGGGCGGCCGGTCACGGCGCTGGGGCTGCCGGCGCCGCTGACGGGGGCGTTGCTGGCGTCGGAGCCCCGGGTCGACGAGGTGCACATGACCGACGACCGGATCGTGGTGGTCAACACCCGTCCTGTGGTGGGGGGTGAGCAGCGCGGCACGGTCATCACCTTGCGCGACCACACCGAACTCCAGGCACTGTCGGGCGAGTTGGACTCGGAGCGCGGCTTCACGCAGGCGTTGCGGTCGCAGGCGCACGAGGCGGCGAACCGGCTGCACACCGTGGTGTCGCTCATCGAACTCGACCGCGTGGAGCAGGCGGTGGAGTTCGCGACGGCGGAACTGGAGCTGGCGCAGGTGCTGACGGACCGGGTGGTGGGCGCGGTGGCCGAACCGGTGCTGGCGGCACTGCTGTTGGGGAAGGCGGCGCAGGCGAACGAACGGGGCGTGGAGCTGGTCCTGGCGGAGGACAGCCGGATCGACGACGGGGTGCTGCCGGCGTCGCTGCCCGCGCGGGACCTGGTGACGATCCTGGGGAACCTGATCGACAACGCGGTGGACGCGGCGGGTTCCGCCGGGGCGGCGGGGGGTGGGGGCGGTTCCGGTTCCGTCGGTGCGGCTCGCGTCACCGTGACGGCGCTGGTGGAGGACGGGGTGCTGCTGCTGGGGGTACGGGACACGGGGGCCGGGGTCGAACCGGGCGACCGGGCCGAGGTCTTCCGGCGCGGCTGGTCGACGCGGGGGCCGGGGCGGGGGCTGGGCCTGGCGCTGGTCCAGCAGGCGGTGCACCGGGCGCGGGGGACGGTGGAGCTGTCGCAGGGGCCGGAGGGCGGGGCGGAGTTCACCGTACGGCTGCCGGTCGCGTCCGGCGGGGGTGCGGTGGCCTCCGGCGGGGGTGCGGTCGCCTCCGGCGGGGGTGCGTCCGGCTCGGGTGGCGTGTCCGTTGTTCCCCGGCCGAGAGGGGCTGCGTCGTGACCGACAGCGTCATCCGGGTGCTGGTCGTCGAGGACGACCCCGTCGCCGCGGACGCCCATCAGCTGTACGTACGCCGGGTGCCCGGCTTCGCCGTCGCGGGGGTCGCGCACTCGCGGGCGGAGGCGGGGCGGGTGCTGGAGCGTACGGCGATCGATCTGATCCTGCTCGACCTGTACCTGCCCGACGGCCACGGCCTCCACCTCCTGCGGAGCCTGCGGGCCGGCGGGCACCAGGCGGACGTCATCGCGGTGACGTCGGCGCGGGATCTGGGGATCGTACGGGAGGGGGTGTCGCTCGGGGTCGTCCAGTACGTGCTCAAGCCCTTCACGTTCGCGACGCTGCGGGACCGGCTGGTGCGGTACGCGGAGTTCCGCGCGTCGTCGGGGGAGGCGAGCGGTCAGGACGAGGTGGACCGGGCGCTGGGGGCGCTCCGTACGCCTGGTCCCGCGTCGCTGCCGAAGGGGTTGAGCGGGCCGACGCTGGAGGCGGTGACGCGGGCGTTGCGGGAGTCTCCTGGGTTGACCGCCGCCGAAGCGGGGGTGCGGGCGGGGATCTCGCGGATCACCGCGCGGCGGTATCTGGAGCACCTGGTGACGGTGGGGCGGGCGGAACGGAGTCCCCAGTACGGGCACGTGGGTCGCCCGGAGCTCCAGTACCGGTGGCGCTGAGGCGGGGCGCCGCCGTTGTCCTCAATCGCCGGACGGGCTTTGGCCTCACGCCCGGTGCCCCGTGCGGGTTACCGATTGTCCTCAAGCGCCGGACGGGCTTGATCTGCCCGGTGCCCGGTGCCGGTTACTGATGTCCTCAAACGCCGGACGGGCTGGATTGTGCCGGTGCGGGGCACTGATTGTCCTCAAGCGCCGGGCGGGGTTATTGGCTGCCAAGCCGTCTGGAGCAGGGTGGCGCCCCTTCGGCGGGAGACGAAGTAGCCCCGGCCAGGGGGCAGCGGGCGGGCCCGGATGTTGCCGAGGAGTTCGCCCTCCGTGGGGTCGCCCGAGAGGACCACTCCCTGGGCGCCCAGTTCGCGGAGGCGTTGCGTGAACGGCTCGTACGCCGCGCGGGAGGCGCCCGCAGAGGTGCGGGCGATGATGAAGCAGACTCCGGCGTCGCGGGCAAAGGGCAGGTGTTCGGTGAGCACGGCCAACGCGTTGCCGCGCGAGGTCGCGACCAGGTCGTAGTCGTCGACGAACACGAACATCCTCGGACCTGACCACCAGCTCCGGTCGCGCAGTTGCTCCTGAGTGACGTCGTCCGACGGCAGACGCTTCACGAAGAGTTCTCTGAGCGCCTCCATGTGCGTGTCCATGGTGGTGGGCGAGGCGACGTACTCGATCAGATGCGAGTCCGGCACGCTGCCCAACAGGCTCCGCCGGTAGTCGACCACGACAACACGCGCCTCGTCGGGTGTGTACCGCTCGCAGATCTGCTTGGCCAGCAGCCGCAGCAGCGCGGTCTTCCCGGACTCGCTTTCCCCGAGGACCAGGAAGAAGGGATCGGTCTCGAAGTCGACGAAGACGGGTTGCAGGGTGCTCTCGTCGATGCCGAAGGCGACACCGGCCGCCGGGTGGGCGTCGCCTTTCGGCAGGTGGACGGCGGGCAGCACCCTGGGGAGCAACCGGACGGGCGGGGCGGCCGGGCCGTGCCAGGCCTGGTCGACGGCGCGGCTCATGGCGGCGGTCGCGTCGGGCAGGTCCTCGTCGGAGGCGACGCCGTCGATCCGTGGCAGCGCCGCGATGAAGTGCAGCCTCTCGGGCGTCTGTCCGCGCCCGGGGGTACCCGGCGGGACATTCCGGGCGACGGAGACGGAGAACTCCGACCCCCCGGGGTCGCCGAGCCGGAGTTCGAGCCGGTTCAACAGGTGGTCCCGGAGCGCCGGACGCACATCCGTGTCGCGGTTCGCCGTGAGGACCACGTGGATTCCGTGGCCGAGACCGCGCGACGCGAGGTCGGTGATGGTCTCCGCCAGCGTGTCGTACTCCTGGCGGAGACTTCCCCAGCCGTCCACGACGAGGAAGACGTCCCCCCATGGCTGGTCGGTGATCTCTCCGTGCGCGCGACCGTGCCGGTAGGCCTCCAGGGAGTGGATGCCGGAGGAGCGGAAGTACTCCTCGCGGTGGGCCAGGATCCCGGACACCTCCGTCACGGTCCGCCGGACCCGCTCCGGGTCGAGCCGCGAGGCGATACCGCCCACATGCGGCAGTTCCGCCACGGCGGACAGACCGCCTCCGCCGAAGTCCAGCCCGTAGAACTGGACTTCCTCCGGGGTGTGGGTGAGGGCGAAGGACGACACCAGGGTGCGCAGCAGCGTCGACTTGCCGGACTGGGGGCCACCGGTGATCAGCAGGTTGCCCGCCGCGCCGGAGAAGTCGCGCCACAGTACGTCGCGACGCTGCTCGTACGGCTTGTCCACCAGGCCCAGGGGCACGATGAGCGCGCCTTCGACCAGGCGGCCGGGCTGGGTCAGGCCCCGGCCCTCGACGGCCGTCAGGCCCGGCAGCAGTGCGTCGAGCGGCGGTGCCTGGTCCAGCGGCGGCAGCCAGACCTGGTGGGCCGGGAAGCCGTGGTTCTCCAGGCGGTTCAGGATGAGGTCCATCGGGGAGTCCCCGTCGGCGGCGCGCGGGTCCGCCCCGGCCCAGCCGGACGCGTAGGCGGCCCGGAAGCCGACCATGTGGTCCATGTCGAACCGCAGATAGCCGGAGCCGGGCACCGACGGCAGCGAGTAGGCGTCCGGCACGCCCAGCACCGCGCGTGATTCCGCGGCCGAGAACGTACGCAGACCGATGCGGTACGACAGATGGGTGTCCAGACCGCGCAGTCGTCCCTCCTCCAGCCGCTGCGAGGCCAGGAGCAGGTGAATGCCCAGCGAACGGCCGATGCGGCCGATCTGGACGAGCACGTCCAGGAAGCCGGGCTCGGCGGTCAGCAGCTCGGTGAACTCGTCGATGACCATGACCAGGGTCGGCAGCGGCACCAGCGCCGTCCCCGACGCGCGCGCCCGTTCGTACTCATGGATGTTGGGGTAGTTGCCCGCGTCGCGCAGCACCTGCTGCCGGCGGTTGATCTCGCCGCGGATCGCGTCGCCCATGCGGCCGACCAGGGACGGCTCGTCGGCCAGGTTGGTGATGACGGCCGCCACATGGGGCAGGCGTGCCATCTCCGCGAAGGTGGCGCCGCCCTTGAAGTCCACCAGGACGAAGTTCAGCGTCTCGGGGGATTGTGTGACCGCCAGCCCGAGGACCAGGGTGCGCAACAGCTCCGACTTGCCGGAACCGGTGGCGCCGACACACACCCCGTGCGGGCCCCAGCCGCCCAGGGCGGCCTCTTTCAGGTCCAGCACGACCGGGGCCCCGTTGGCGTCGACGCCCACCGGGGTGGTGAGTCTCCGCTCCGGCTTCGCGGTCCAGGCGGACGAGGGGTGGGCGTCCCAGTCCTCGGGGAGCGGCAGCAGGTCCAGGAGGCGGGGTACGGAGTCGTGGTCGTCCCTGTACGTGCTCAGCGGGCGGGCACCCGGTCGCTGCCACGCCTCGGCCACCTGGTGCAGGAGCGCGTCGAGTTCCGCACCCTCGTCGCCGGTCCCCGAGGGCGTGGCCGTCTCCTCCGGGCTCCCCGCTGTGGCCAGCGCGGGGACCGCCAACCGTACGTAGCGCCGTCCCCGGGTCAGTCCGAAACCCGGCTGGCCCGGCGGGATCCCGCCGGCGAGGTCACTGTCGATCCGCGACTCCTGCGGGTCGGCCAGGGCTAGTTCGACCCACGTACCGAGGTGCGGGAGGAGGTCCTCGGGCAGGTCCTTCCAGCGATCGGCGGAGACCGCCAGGTGGATGCCGTAGTAGACACCCTGCTGGGCGACGCCGAGCAGCAGGCGGGACTCCTCCGGGTAGCGCGCCGCGAAGTCCGGCCAGGAGTCCACGAGAAGGAACACCTCGCCGTTGGACTCGCCCTCCAGCAGCCCCTGCGTCCGCTTCTGGCGGAAGGCCTTCGGGGACCGGATGCGCAAGGTGTTGCAGAGCCGCTCGCGCCGTTTCAGTGTGGCCATGACGCCGTCGACCAGGGTGCGTACGTCGTCGGCGCGGGCGTAGTCCGCCACCATCCCCACATGCGGCAGGGCGTCCAGGCGCGTCATCCCGTCCGGTTCGCCGTGCAGGGCGTACATCTGCACCTCGTCCGGGGTGTGGGTCAGCGCCAGCGAACAGGCGAGGGTACGCAGGACCGACGTCTTGCCGCTCCACCTGCCGCCCACGACGCCGATGTGCGGCGCGCCCCCGGACAGATCGAGCGTCAGGGTCTCCTGGAGACCCTGCGCCGGGTCGTACATCCTCCCGAGCGGCACGGTGAGCTGTCCGTTCGGCGGCCAGTCGGGCGCGCAGAGACCGCGGCCGGGACCTGCCACGAGCGCCGGCAGCAACTCCCCCAGGGAGAGGCTGCCGGACACGAAGGGATCGCTCTCCGCGGTACGCCCCCGGTGCCACAACGCGGCTGTCGCGAGGGGGATGTTGCCCTGCACGCCGGAGCGGAACTCGGTCGGCGTCTGCGGGGCCCCGCTCGCCCGGACGTGCCGCTCGACGTGCTGGAACAGCTCGTGCGCCGTGATCACACCGTCGTTGTCGATGTCCGCGCGCCCGGTGCTCAGGCCGTCGATGATCGCTTCGGTGAACACGGAGTGGAAGACTCCCGACCTGCTCTTCACCGTCTCGCCCTCGAAGGCGAACTCCAGGACGTCCGAGGCGGTCATGACGTACGTGCCCTTGCCGGCCGCCTGCACCGACAAGTCACCGTCGTCGGGCGCGAAGGGCGCCATGCCCTGGACGTACGCCCCTCCGAAGCAGCAGTCGAGCAGGAGTACCTTGCCCCGGGCGCGGCAGCGGCTCATCTGCTCCTCGATGAACCGCGCGGAGATCGCGGTCGACTCGGGCAGGTCCCGCTTGGTGCGCAGCGTCGTGAAGAACAGGCGTCCGTGCTTGTCGCGGATGCCGTGGCAGGACACGTACAGCAGCAGGGTGTCGTTCGGCCCGAGGTCGCGCAGCGTGCGCTCGATGTGCTCCTCGATCTCCGCCTTCGAGTCGTTGACCAGGGGGATGACCCGGTCGAAGTAGCCGATCGCCGGGTCCTCCAGCAGCGCGCCCAGGCGGCGTGCGTCGGCGGCGGGAGAGCGCAGGCGGCGCAGTCCGGAGTCGATGTAGTCCGTGGTGGCGATGAGCAGGGCGACGCGGCTCACGGTCTCTCCCTGAACCTACGCCTGCGGGTCGCTGCCGGACCGCCGCTGGAGCCACGCCTCGATCAGAGCCTTCTGGTCACTGCTCGACACGCCTTCGACGATCAGCGAGTCGTCGCCCACGGTGAGCTCCACGCGGCGCGCCTGCGCCCGCTGCCGCCATTCACTCACCAGGCTGACCAGCGTGTTCAGGGCCACCCGCGAGAACGCTCCGGTGATGAGCAGGGCCCCGAGCGTCGTGGCCGTGCCGCCCTTGGAGCCCGCCGGGACCTCTCCGCCCTCCGGCCGCTCGACGGACTCGGCCGCGTCGAGCAGCAGCAGTTCTTCCTGGAGCTCCCGGGTCAGGGCGTCGGTCTCCTGGGCGTCACCGTGCGCCGCCTCGACGGCGACGGCGATCCGCATGGGTCGCATGGAATGGTTCCCCCGTTGCTCTCCGGTCGGTCAGAGCCCCAGCTTGGCACAGAACGACCCTTGTCAGCATGCCCGTTGACCACTCCGAGGGCGTCTGTCAAAGGAGTCGAGGACGTCTAGAAGACCGACTCCGCCTCGCGCATCCGGTTCTCCGGGACCCGCTTCAGCTGCGTCACGGCCTCCGCCAGCGGAACCATCTCCACCGACGTCCCCCGCAGCGCGGTCATCCGCCCGAACTCACCCCGGTGCACCGCCTCCACGGCGTGCCACCCGAAGCGCGTGGCGAGCACACGGTCGTACGCCGTCGGCGTGCCGCCCCGCTGGACGTGGCCCAGGATCACCGGGCGCGCCTCCTTGCCGAGGCGGTGTTCCAGCTCGGCGGCCAGGCGGTTGCCGATGCCCTGGAAGCGTTCGTGGCCGAACTGGTCGATCTCGCCCTTGCCGTACTCCATCGAGCCCTCGGCCGGATGCGCGCCTTCCGCGACGCAGATGACCGCGAACTTCTTCCCCCGGGAGAACCTCGCCTCGACCATCTTCACGAGGCTGTCCACCTCGAAGGGCCGTTCCGGCAGGCAGATCCCGTGCGCGCCGCCCGCCATGCCGGACTCCAGCGCGATCCACCCCGCGTGGCGGCCCATGACCTCCACGACCATGACGCGCTGGTGGGACTCCGCCGTGGTCTTGAGGCGGTCGATCGCCTCGGTCGCGACCATGACCGCCGTGTCGAAGCCGAACGTACGGTCCGTCGAGTAGATGTCGTTGTCGATCGTCTTCGGAACGCCGACGACGGCCATCCCCGCGTCCGACAGCAGCCGCGCCGCGGTGAGCGTGCCCTCGCCGCCGATCGGGATGAGCGCGTCGATGTCGTACCGGCGGGCCAACTCCGCGCAGTTCTCGGCCGCTTCGCGCAGCCGGTCGCGCTCCAGGCGGGCCGAGCCGAGGATGGTGCCGCCCCGCGCGAGGATGCCGCTGACCGCGTTCAGGTCCAGCGGGCGGTAGTAGCCGTCGAGGAGTCCCTTGAAGCCGTCCTCGAAGCCGATGACTTCGTCGCCGTACCCGGTCATGGCCCGGTGCACGACCGACCGGATCACTGCGTTCAGGCCGGGGCAGTCGCCGCCCGCGGTGAGAATTCCGATACGCATCGTGCCGTGTCTCCCGCTCGCTAGTGCTGTGCTTTCCGGGGGGCGGGCCCTCCCCACCCCACGCATGAGCCGCTTCCGATCCTCCCACGCGGGGCGGCGAAGGCGCGCATCCGGCCACCCCACGTCCGGGGGACGGGACCAACGGCTCCTAGCCGCACCCAGAGGTATTGTCAAGAGGGAATTGCCGCCTCAAGACATCCTCACCGACACCGACAGGACAGGAGAGCACGCGTGACGCGCAGCGTGTACGTGACCGGTATCGATCGCGGGGACGGCCGGCAGGTCGTCGAGCTGGGGGTCATGGAGCTGCTGACCCGCCAGGTGGACCGCGTGGGCGTCTTCCGCCCGCTGGTGCACGACGGCCCGGACCGGCTCTTCGAGCTGCTCCGCACCCGCTACAGGCTGTCGCAGGAACCCTCCGCGGTGTACGGCCTCGACTACCACGAGGCGACCGCGCTCCAGGCCGAGCACGGGACGGACGAGCTGGTGTCGCGCCTGGTGGAGCGCTTCCACCGGGTGGCGCGGGAGTACGAGGTCGTCCTCGTCCTCGGCACCGACTTCGCCGCCACCCAGCTCCCCGACGAGCTGTCGCTCAACGCCCGGCTGGCGAACGAGTTCGGCGCGTCGGTGATAGCGGTGGTCGGCGGCAAGGACCAGTCGGCGGAGTCCGTACGGTCGGAGGCGCGCAACGCCCACCGGGCGTACGAGGCCCTCGGCTGTGACGTGCTGAGCGTCGTGGTCAACCGGGTCGCCGCCGAGGACCGGACGGCCATCGCCGAGGGGCTCGTCTCGCAGCTCCCGGTGCCCTGCTACGTCCTGCCCGACCAGCCCGCGCTCGCCGCCCCGACCGTCGCGCAGATCACGCAGGCCCTGGGCGGCGAGGTGCTGCTCGGTGACGACGCGGGCCTGGCGAGGGACGCGCTGGACTTCGTGTTCGGCGGGGCGATGCTGCCGAACTTCCTGGGGGCGCTCACCCCGGGCTGCATGGTGGTCACCCCGGGCGACCGCGCCGATCTGGTGGTGGGCGCGCTCGCCGCGCACTCGGCGGGCACCCCGCCGATCGCGGGGGTGCTGCTGACGCTGGACGAGCGGCCCGCGGAGCTGGTGCTGACGCTGGCCTCCCGGCTCGCGCCGGGCACGCCGGTGATCTCGGTGGCCGGCGGGTCGTTCCCGACGGCGACCGAGCTGTTCGGCCTGGAGGGGAAGTTGAGCGCGGCGACCCCGCGCAAGGCGGAGACCGCGCTCGGCCTGTTCGAGCGCCATGTGGACACGGCGGACCTGCTGGAGCGGATGTCGGTGGCCCGCAGCGGCCGGATCACCCCGATGATGTTCGAGCACGAGCTGCTGGAGCAGGCCCGCTCGTACCGCCGCCGGGTCGTCCTGCCCGAGGGCTCCGAGGAGCGGGTGCTGCGGGCGGCGGACGTCCTGCTGCGCAGGAACGTCTGCGACCTGACCCTGCTCGGCGACCCGGACGTCATCCGCAAGAAGGCCGCGGACCTGGGGATCGATCTGAGCGCCCCGTCCACGCAGTTGATCGATCCGACCGCCTCCGACCTGCGCAGGCGCTTCGCCGAGCGGTACGCGGAGCTGCGCGCGCACAAGGGCGTGACGGTGGAGCTGGCGTACGACGTGGTGGCGGACGTGAACTACTTCGGGACGCTGATGGTCGAGGAGGGCCTCGCCGACGGCATGGTGTCGGGCTGTGTGCACTCGACGGCGGCGACGATCCGCCCGGCCTTCGAGATCATCAAGACCAAGGAGACCGCCTCGATCGTCTCGTCGGTCTTCTTCATGTGCCTCGCCGACAAGGTGCTGGTGTACGGCGACTGCGCGGTGAACCCGGACCCGGACGCGGAGCAGCTCGCGGACATCGCGGTCCAGGCGGCGGCCACGGCCGCCCGCTTCGGGGTCGAGCCGCGCATCGCGATGCTCTCGTACTCGACGGGCACATCCGGCTCCGGCGCGGACGTCGAGAAGGTGCGGGAGGCGACGAAGCTGGTACGGGCGGCCCGTCCCGAGCTGCGGATCGAGGGCCCGATCCAGTACGACGCGGCCGTCGAGCCGTCCGTCGCGGCGACCAAGATGCCGGGCTCGGACGTGGCGGGCCAAGCGACGGTTTTCATCTTTCCTGATCTCAACACCGGGAACAACACCTACAAGGCCGTGCAGCGTTCGGCCGGCGCCGTGGCGGTGGGGCCGGTCCTCCAGGGGCTGCGCAAGCCCGTCAACGACCTGTCGCGGGGCGCGCTCGTGCAGGACATCGTCAACACGGTCGCGATCACGGCGGTCCAGGCTCAGGACGGAACGGCATGACGGATTCTCCCACCCGGGTACTCGTTCTCAACTCCGGTTCCTCGTCACTGAAGTACCAGCTGCTGGACATGGCGGACGCGAGCCGCCTCGCGGTCGGCCTGGTGGAGCGCATCGGCGAGAAGGACCCCCGGCTCGTCCACACGCCCCGTACGGGAGACAAGCGCGAGCGCAAGGGCGGTTTCGCCGACCACACGGCCGCGCTCAAGGCCGTCGGCGAGGAGTTGGCCGAGGACGGGCTCGGGCTCGACTCCCCCGCGCTGGCGGCCTTCGGCCACCGGGTCGTGCACGGCGGGCCGCGCTTCGGCGAACCGGTCGTGGTGGACGACGACGTGCTGGCCGAGATCGAGCGGCTGGTTCCCCTGGCGCCGCTGCACAACCCGGCGAACCTGACCGGCATCCGTACCGCCAGGAAGCTCCGGCCGGACCTCCCGCAGGTCGCCGTCTTCGACACCGCCTTCCACCAAACGATGCCGGAGTACGCCGCCCGCTACGCCATCGACGTCGAGACGGCGGACGCGCACCTCATCCGCAGGTACGGCTTCCACGGGACCTCGCACGCCTACGTCTCACGTAAAACCGCCTCGCTCCTGGGCAAGGACCCGGCGGACGTGAACGTGATCGTCCTGCATCTGGGGAACGGCGCGTCCGCGTCGGCGGTCCAAGGCGGGCGGTGTGTGGACACCTCGATGGGAATGACGCCGCTGGAGGGGCTGGTGATGGGCACCCGATCCGGTGACATCGATCCCGCCGTCCCCCTTCATCTCCAGCGGGTGGCCGGGATGTCCGTCGACGAGACCGATGAACTTCTCAACAAGAGAAGTGGTCTGACCGGCCTCTGCGGGGACAACGACATGCGCGAGATCCTGCGCCGCTCCGACGCGGGTGACCAGCGCGCCCGGCTGGCCTTCGATGTCTACATCCACCGGTTGAAGAAGTACATCGGCGCGTACACCGCCGTGCTCGGCCAGGTGGACGCGGTGGCTTTCACGGCGGGGGTCGGGGAGAACGCGGCGGCGGTCCGCGAGGCCGCCGTCGCAGGTCTGGAGCCCATGGGTCTCACGGTGGACCCGGAACGCAATACCGTACGTTCCGACGAGCCGCGGATCATCTCGCAGGACGGTGCGCGGGTCGTGGTGGCCGTCGTCCCGACCGACGAGGAGCTGGAAATCGCGCAGCGGACTTTCGCGCTGGTCGGCACGGAGAACGTACGAAAGGACGAGATTCGAACGCCTCTCTCCTGAGCGGCAGTCCGCCCATTTGTACTTTCCACCAGACGGAATATTCCGCGCCGAAACAAACCGATAGGATCCGCCTCATGCGCCGTTCCAAAATCGTCTGCACACTGGGCCCCGCCGTCGACTCGTACGAGCAACTGAAGTCGCTCATCGAGGCCGGAATGAATGTGGCCCGCCTGAATATGAGCCACGGAAGTCACGCCGAGCACGAGGAGCGGTACCACCGCGTCCGTCAGGCCGCCGCCGACACCGGTCGCGCCGTCGGCGTGATGGTGGACCTCCAGGGCCCCAAGATCCGTCTGGAGACCTTCGCCGAGGGTCCGGTCGAGCTGGTCCGGGGGGACGAGTTCACCATCACGACGGAGGACGTCCCGGGTGACAAGTCCATCTGCGGCACCACCTACAAGGGTCTGCCCGGGGACGTCTCCAAGGGCGACCAGATCCTGATCAACGACGGCAACGTCGAGCTGCGGGTCGTCGAGGTCGAGGGCGCCCGGGTCAAGACCATCGTCATCGAGGGCGGGGTGATCTCCGACCACAAGGGCATCAACCTGCCCGGCGCGGCGGTGAACGTGACCGCGATGTCGGAGAAGGACGTCGAGGACCTGCGCTTCGCGCTGCGGCTGGGCTGCGACATGATCGCGCTCTCCTTCGTGCGCGACGGTGACGACATCCTGGACGCGCACAAGATCATGGACGAGGAGGGCCGCCGGGTCCCCGTCATCGCCAAGGTCGAGAAGCCGCAGGCCGTCGAGAACATGGCGAGCGTCGTCGCGGCGTTCGACAGCATCATGGTGGCCCGCGGTGACCTGGCCGTCGAGTATCCGCTCGAAAAGGTCCCGATGGTCCAGAAGCGGCTCATCGAGATGTGCCGCCGCAACGCCAAGCCGGTGATCGTGGCGACCCAGATGATGGAGTCGATGATCACCAACTCCCGCCCCACCCGCGCCGAGGCGTCCGACGTCGCGAACGCGATCCTGGACGGCGCGGACGCGGTCATGCTCTCCGCCGAGTCCTCGGTGGGCGCGTACCCGGTCGAGACGGTCAAGACGATGTCGAAGATCGTGGTCGCGGCCGAGGAGGAGCTGCTCTCCAAGGGCCTCCAGCCGCTGAACCCGGGCAGGAAGCCCCGTACCCAGGGTGGTTCGGTCGCCCGCGCCGCCTGTGAGATCGCCGACTTCCTGAGCGCCAAGACGCTGGTCGCCTTCACCCAGTCCGGCGACACGGCCCGCCGCCTCTCCCGCTACCGCGCCGCGCAGCCGATCCTGGCCTTCACCACGGACGAGTCGACGCGCAACCAGCTCTCGCTGAGCTGGGGCGTCGAGTCCTTCATCGTGCCGTGGGTCAACAGCACGGACGAGATGGTCGACCTGGTGGACGTCGAGCTGATGAAGCTCAAGCGCTACAACGACGGTGACATCATGATCATCACCGCCGGTTCCCCGCCCGGCATCCCGGGCACGACGAACATGGTCCGGGTGCACCACCTGGGCGGCCAGGGCCGCGACTGACCGCGTTCGGTTTCTGCTTGTACGGCGGTGGGCCGCATCCCGGATCGGGGTGCGGCCCATTGCCGTACGCGGTGCTCGCGGTACTCGTCCGCTCAGTTCGTGACGTAGTTCTTGAGGTCCGGGATCGTCAGCGTGCCGCCGAACTGGCCCGCTTGGAGCACGGTGACGTCCGTGAAGAACGCGAACGGGATGTTGAGCGGGGGCGGGGTCGCCGGGCTGAACGTGATCGGGATCAGACCGAAGAGGTTGCCCTTCAACTCTTCGGTGTACATGGTCACTTCGGCGCCCCGGATGGTCGACGTGGTACCCGGGCCGCCCGTCGTGTGGCCCAGTCCGCCCGCCGGGTGGATCCAGCTCTGGTGCAGATCCTTGATGTCCAGGGACGAGGCCGTGAACTTGAGCACCTTCTTGATCTCACCGCTCCCGGTCTCCACCTCCACGATGCCGTGGTAGTCGAGACCGTTCAGGGTCAGCAGTGAACTCTCCAGCGTCCAGGGGTCGTTGGCCAGCCGGGGAACGCCCTGCTCCAGCTTCGCGCCGGCCAGGGCCCCGGGGTCCGCGGTCGGGCACGGGAACGGCTCCTTGCCCTCCGCGTCCTCCGGGATCTCCTCGTCCTCGCGGACGTCGAGCCCCTTCGCGTCCTCGCCCAGCTCCTCCACCGTGGCGCCGGCCTTGTCGGCGGCGTCCCTGATGGCGTCCTCGGCGGCCTTGGCGGTGTCGGTGGTGTCGGACCCGTGCTCGGCCGGCCGGTCCGGCGTCGGCGTCGGCGCCGACGCCGGCTTGTCGGTGGACGACTGCGTCTTCGACGGGGACGGTACGGGCTGCGCCGGGGTCGCCGTCGCCGTGTTGTCCGGCTCCGGCGGGGGCGTCGTCTTCTTGCCCCCGCCGAGGAGGTCGCCCAGCGCGTCGCCGAGGCCCAGCGGGTCCAGCGGGTTCCTGGTCTTCGTGGGCTTCGGGGCGGGCGGCGTGGTGTCCCCGGGCTGCGGCACGTCGCCCTGCGGCGGGTCCGGGGGCTGCGGCGCGGGGGCCGAAGTCGCCGACGGCTGCGGCTCGGTGGCCGTACCGCTGTCGGACGGTGTCGGCGACGAGGGGTCCAAGGGGGCCGACGGGTCGGCGGACCCCGACGCGGAGGACGACGGCGAGGGCGAGCCGCTCGGCGACTCCGAGGGGTCGGGCTCGTCGGACCGGGTCACACACGGCCCCGGCAGGAACGGGATGTCCTGGCTGTCACTGGCCAGCGCGAGCCGGGGGGTGAGCCCCATGCCCACGAAGACCGCCGTCGGCATCGCGGCCAGGGCCATCGCCTTGCCGGCGGGTATCTGGAGCTTGTTCAGGAGCGACTTCTTGGGTGCCGCGTGACGCGGCCCCCTCCGCACCCGGGGGTCGTCGTCCCCGGCCGCGGTCCACTGCGCGTGGTCACCCCGCACTGTTCCTCCCGCCATTGGCCTCGGCAGTCGTTTCCGTCACGTTCGGTTCCGCCCCTTCGCGCGGGGCGGGGAGGAGGGGGTCACGGGGGCCGCCGGGCTCCGGGGCCCACTCGTCATGGCGTGTGGTGGTGTCGTACGGCTCCGCCGACTCGTCGTAGTGCTCGTCCTCTTCCGGCTCCTCGGGCACGGGGTGCTTGACGGGCACCCAGGCGAGCGCGAGCCCGCCTCCCACCAGCGCGCAGAGGTAACCGAGCAGGAAGCCGCCGAAGTTGGAGATGGGGATCGAGACCAGGGCCAGCAGGATCGCGGCCACGCCGGAGAACACCCGGACGAGGCTGTGGTACCACATCGTCAGACCCAGGGTGACCAGCAGGACACCGATGATCAGCGAACCCGCCCCGGCCGTGGTGGACATGGCCAGCGTGAGGTTGCCGAGCTTGAGGTTCCCGTACGGGAAGTAGGCGATCGGGATTCCGCCGAGGAGGGTGAACAGCCCACCCCAGAAGGGACGGCTACCACGCCAGGCTCGGAACCGAAGCCGCCAGTAGGTGAATCCGCGGGACTCTGTGGACTCGGCCTTCATGGATACAGCTCCCTGGGAGGGTGTCACGTGGAGAGGAGGGGGCCGAGCGGGCCGAACAGCACCAGGAGGGATCCCTGGGCGGCTCGGCCCGCCCGAGTCGGGTGCTCAGTCGGAATAGCACTCGTTGGCTTTGGGATCCCCGACCTTGAGCTTCAGACTCAGGTTCGGCAGAGTGAAGGAGCCGGCCGTGGTGGCCCACGCCGTCTGCTTCACCCCGGTCAGAATGGCCGTCTCCGCCTGCTGGCCGAAGGCGTAAGGGGCGCCCGGTGATTCGTTGGGGTTGTACTCGTTGCCCCTGCGGCCCGGGTCCTGGAGATTCTTGGCCGCTACGCCGATCTCCATCTTTTTGAACTCGGCGTTTTCGACGTCAAGGGACGCGACGTCCAGGTAGAGGTTCGTCGCGGTGACGTCCTTGCCCTTGCCTCCGGCTTCCAGTCTCAGCGTGACGTCGCCGATGATCGGCACGCTCCGTGTCAGCACGGACTGGCACATCTTGGTGATCTCGGCCGACTTGAACCCCGAGACGACCACCGGGTGGCTCCCGGTCGGGCCGACAGCGACGCCGCCGTACTGGACCATGTTGTGGCCGACCAGCTGACTCGCCGTCACCTTGAAATCTTGCCCCGACACACTGAACGACGCGGCGAGCGCGCCCTGTGCGAGAGCGACACCGATCGCGGCCGTGGCGGCCACACTCGGCACCATGACAACGGCGAACCGCCGCCATCTGGTCCCGCCACGGACTTGGGCTGGGGACTCCATGTATTTCCTCCTTCTCGGACGTACATCTCCGGATCGGGTCTGGCCCGTCCTGGGATGGGAGAAGTGCTACGTCCTCGGGAAGGGGAGCGCCCGGATCGGGTGCGCAAGCCGCAACATGCGGGCCGCGTCCGATTCTCCGGCGATCACCCCCGAGCGACAACCACTGGCCACGCCTTCGCGCAACCTCTGGACAGGCCCTGCCCGTGAGCAGGAACCCCCCTGTCCGGCCCGGCGGCGGTGCCGCCGGTCCACTCGGCGGGGAACCCTCGACCGGCGGGCGCGGCTGGCTGCCGTGCCGGTGCGGTGTTGGACCGAGCGTCGCCGATCGTCGTGCATTCACGAGCTCTACACAAGGGGGCTCGTTACTGGCTAGTAACGGCGAGATGACCCGGCCACGACCCACCGGCGCCGACCCACCACTCAGGGTGCCGCGAACGGGGGCGACAGAAGGGGAGATCGAGGCCAAAAACCGGACAGAGCAAGCCGGTTGATTTACTGGCAGTAACAGCAGCCGCGTTCCCCAAGTTTTAGCAAAACGCGACTGCTGTACGTGTGAATGGGCCGGATGCGGAACAGGGCATCCCGCAGCGTCAGAACAGCACCCTCGCCAGCGCCTGGCGCGCCGCCGTCACCCGCGGGTCGTCCCCGCCGATGACCTCGAACAGCTCCAGCAGCCGTACGCGCGCCGCGTCCCGGTCGTCGCCCGCCGTCCGGCGGACCGTCTCGACCAGCCGGGAGAACGCGTCCTCCACATGACCGCCGACCAGGTCCAGGTCGGCCGCGGCGATCTGCGCCTGGACGTCCGCCGGCTTGCCCGCCGCGTCCTCGCGCACCTGCTGCGGGTCCATGTCCCGGACGCGGGTGAGCAGTTCGGCCTGGGCCAGGCCCAGCTTGGCCTCGGTGTTGCCGGGGTCGTCGGCGAGGACGTTGCGGTACGCCTGCGCCGCCCCGCCGAAGTCGTTGGCGTCCAGGGCCTGTACGGCCGCTTCGAGCAGGGCGTCGTACGGTCCGACCGGTACGACGTCCTCCGGCTCGGCCGCCCGCGCGCCCTCCGCGTCCGCGTCGACCGCGATCCCGGTCAGGCCGAAACGCTCCTCGCCGACCTGGATCAGCTGGTCCAGCGTGCCGCGGATCTGGGCCTCGGGGGCCGCGCCCTGGAAGAGGGGCAGCGCCTGCCCGGCGACCACCGCGAAGACCGCGGGGATGCCCTGGATCCCGAACTGCTGCATCAGCATCTGGTTGGCGTCGACATCGATCTTGGCCAGCACGAACCGGCCGTTGTACTCGTGCGCGAGGCGCTCCAGCACCGGGCTGAGCTGCTTGCACGGCTCGCACCACTCGGCCCAGAAGTCGATGACGACCGGGACCTCGGAGGAGCGCTGGAGGACATCGCGTTCAAAGCCGGCCTCGTCGACGTCGATCACCAGGCTGGAGGGGGGTACGGCGGCGGTCCCGCCGTGGCGGGCGGCCTCGGCGCGTGCCTGCTCCGCCTTCACCTTGGCCTCACCGGCCGCCTTCACCGCGGCGAGGTCGACAACGCCGCTCATGGACATGTTCCTAGGCTGCATGAGTACATCCTCCCCCCTCGGCGCGCGCTTGAGAAAAGCGGCGTGTACACCCATTCCTCCCGGTGGCCGTCGCCGCGGGCCGAACGGCGGTACGGCACGGCTTCCGGCAGGCGTACCAGCGGGCGTACTAACGGCCGCAGCGCGCCTCCGCCGACGTCGCCGGGACCAGCCGTACCTTCCCCGCCGGGACCTTGAGCGGTCCGCCGGAACGCCGGTCCCACAGCACGGCGTTGCCGCCCGCGACCCCGAAGGCCAGGTAGGGCCGGGCGGGGTCGAGCCGGGGTCCCTCACCGGGGAGCGAGGCGAGCGGGACGGTGGGTTCGACGCAGGTCCAGGCCGGTTCGACGCCAAAGTAGTGGGGGGCCTCCCGCCCTTGCCGGGCGGCTTTCTCCGTACGCGAGGCCGCCTCCTCGGCCGAGTCCAGGGCGAAGCTGCCGCCCGCCACCAGGAACGCCACCAGGATCGTGACGTACATCAGCCCGCCGGTACGCTCGCCCGGCACCACGTAGTGGTAGTGCTTGGCGATGCCCCACACGGCGGGCACCAGCAGGACCGGCAGCAGGAGCGCGACCAGTTTGAGCGCCGAGAGGAACTGCCACGCCGGGGGTACGTCGAGGTCGCCCGGCGTCAGCTGGAGAGCATCCGCGTAGAGGGCGTGCAGGACAGACCCGGCCCCCGCGAAACTGGAGATCACCAGCGTGGCGGCGAGGGGAACGCCCCAGGTGGCCCACTCGCCCCAGGTCCACTGCCGTACGAGCAGCCACAGTCCGGTCACGAGGGTCAGCCCGTAGAGCAGCCGTATCCCGCCCGCCTCGGTCAAGCCTCCCTCTCTCGTGGTGACGAGGATGAGCAGCACGATGGCGCCGGCCACGCCCGCCGTGTTCCCCAGGTGGTGGCCCCGGTCGACGGTCCCTCCGGCCGACAGCGCGACACACCCCGCGAGCAGCGCCACCCCCGCCCAGAAGTAGCGGACGCCACCGGCATGTTCCGCCGCGATGGCCACGCTCGACACCAGGACCAGCGTGCCGATCGTAAACGCGGCCATGCGGCGGTCGAACTGCCTCTCCCGCCGCATCCGCGCAGGGTGCTTCCAGCGCCCGTCCATCGGCCGTACGGCCACCGCCCGCCGCGCCCCGCCGTCCAGGGCCGCACGGGCCAGCCGGAGCGCCTCCCCGGGCCCTCCGGTCACCTGCGTCCCCGCGTCGAAGACTCCCGCCCGCGCCAACCACCGGGCCACCCGGGACAGCCGTCCCGCACGATGGGCCGTCGAGTAAGCACGCCATTCGGTCAGCATCTCGCTGTCGCGGTCCAGCCGGTCCGCCCGCCGTACGTACATCTCCAGCTGCGCCGTCCGCGCCGCGTTCCGCACCTGCCAGGTCGCGCCCCGCTCGGCCCGGCGGGAAGCCCCGTACAGCCGGATCTCGACGCAGTACACCCGCGCCGCCGGATCGGCGGTCAGGATGCCCGCCGACGTCCCCTGCCCGCGCGGCTCGTGGCCGACGACCGGCCAGCCGTGCGCCTCGAAGACCCGCTCGGCCTCCGTCCAGTCCCGGGACCCGCCGCGCACCTCTATCAGTGCCAGCACCCGCTGGTCGTACCTGACCCTCGCCGCCATGTGCCGTCTCTCCCCCCGTCGAGGGTCGCCGACCCTATCTCGCCAGGCGGCCCAGCAGCGAGGAGGCCGCCGCGACTCCCACGGCGGCGGCGAACGCCAACACCCCGAAGTCCAGCAGCAGATGGTGGGACGACGTCCCGAGCAACAGGCCTCTCAGCGCGTCCACCTGGTAGCTCAGCGGGTTGATCCGGCTGATCACCTGGAGCCAGCCGGGCATGATCGCCACCGGGTACAGGGCGTTGGAGGCGAAGAACAGCGGCATCGTGATGGCCTGGCCGACGCCCATCAGCCGGTCACGGGTCAGCACGATCCCCGCGATCGTCATCGACAGGCAGGCGAAGAACGCCGAGCCGAGGATCACCACCACCGCCACCCCGAGCAGCCGCAGCGGGTTCCAGGTCAGGCCGACGCCGAGCGCCGCCGCGATGACGATCACCACCACCGCCTGGATCAGCGCCTTCACCCCGGCGGCGAACGCCTTGCCGGTGATCAAGGCGGATCTGGGGGTCGGGGTGACGAGCAGTTTGGTGAGGACCCCGGCGTCCCGCTCCCAGATGATCATGATCCCGTAGAAGATCGCGATGAACATCGCGGACTGGGCGATGATGCCGGGCGCCAGGAAGTCCAGGTACGGCGTGTTGCCTGTCGGAATCGCGTGGATACGGGTGAACGTCTCGCCGAAGATCAGCAGCCACAGCGCGGGCTGGACCGCCCGCGTGTACAGCTCGGTCCGGTCGTGGCGGAGCTTCTGGAGTTCGACCGCGCACATCGCGGCGACCCGGGCGAGCAGGACCCGCCAGCCGGTGCGGGGGCGCGGCGGGACGAGCAGCAGGTTCAGCTTGCTGAGGTCGGGCTTGCTCCCGGGGGCCGGGGCCCCGCCCCGGCCGCCTCCCGCGCCGCCGCCCCGGCCGTCGGCCGACTCGCCGTCAGCCGACACGGGATGCGGTGCGCCGGGTCGTACGGACATCACGGAAGTCCCCTCCCTCCTCGTCCAGGCCGCTGCCCGCCACATCGCGGAAGACGTCCTCCAGGGTCGGGAGCGGGTCCTTCCCGGTGGCGGTCCCGGCGGCCACACGCCGGTCGCGCAGTTCGCCGCGCAGCTCGCCGGGGGTGCCGAGGCCGCGAATCCGGCCGTGGTGCATCAGGGCGATCCGGTCGCAGTACTGCTCGGCCTCGTCCATGTAGTGGGTCGTGACAAGAACGGTCATGCCGGTCGCCTCCCGTACGGCGTTGATGTGCTCCCACACACTGGTGCGGGCGATCGGGTCCAGCCCGATCGTCGGCTCGTCCAGCATCAGCAGCCGGGGTGCGCTGACGAGCGCCTGGGCCAGTTCGAGACGGCGGATCATGCCGCCGGAGTACGTCTTGGCCATCCGGTCCGCCGCGTCGGTGAGGCCGACGGCCGCCAGGGCCTGCGCGACCCGTTCGGCCCGCTCCCGGCGGGGGACGTCGTAGACCCGGGCGAACAGGGTGACGTTCTCCCGGCCGGTCAGCGTGGCGTCGGCGGAGAGCTGCTGGGGTACGTAACCGAGCAGGCGGCGTACGGCCATGCGCTCCTTCGCCGCGTCGTGGCCGAAGACCCGGACCATGCCGGCCGGGACGGGCAGCAGGGTGGTGACGCAGCGGATCGCGGTGGTCTTGCCCGCGCCGTTCGGGCCGAGCAGCCCGAAGACCTCACCGGCGCCGACGGACAGGTCCAGGTTGTCGACGGCCTTCGTGTCGCCGAAGGCGTAGTCGAGCCCGGCGCAGGTGACTGCGTCGGTCTTCTCGTCGGCCTCTTCGCCGGTCATGCGCGCTCCCCCTCTTCGTACTCGTCGTACAGGTTCCGGGCGAGTCTGGTCAGTGCGGGGACGGCGGCCACGAGGGCCGCTCTGTCCTCCACGGTCAGCCGCGCCAGCTGTTCCCGCATCAGCGCGCCGCGCCGCGACGCCCAGGCGGCCAGCCGTTCCGTGGCCTCGGGGGTGGGCAGCAGTACGGCGGAGCGCCGGTCGTCCGGGTCGGTCTCGCGGCGCAGGTATCCCGCCCCGCTGAGCTGGTTGACCAGGGTCGATACGGAGTTGTTGGCCAGGTGCAGTTCCCGGGCGGCGGCGGACACCCCGATGCCGGGACGGGCCGCGACCAGGCGCAGCAGCTCGATCTGCGCGCCGCGCATCGGCGTGACGTCCAGCTCGCGCCGCAGCCGCCGCCGGACGAGCCGCTGGACCCCGGCGAGCGCGTCCGCGAGGGCGTCGGCGTGGTCGGTGCCCTCACCGGCCTGAGACATCTCTGTGGTCATGCCACCGATTTTAGCTCTCACTCAGAGCTAAATGCCAAAGAACATCCCCCGGACCCGTAAAGCCGGTCCGGGGGATGTGAGCCCGCGTCGTCGGAGCCGCGTCTCAGAACCCGGGCGGTTCCGTGTACGTGCCCCACTCGTCCCGCAGGACCCCGCAGATCTCGCCGAGCGTCGCCTCCGCCCGTACGGCCTCCAGCATCGGCGCGATCATGTTCGATCCGTCGCGCGCCGCCGTCAGCATGGCCTCCAGGGCGGTGGTGACCCGCGCGTCGTCCCGCGCGGCCCTGCGCTCGCCCAGAACCTTGACCTGGTCCCGCTCGACCTCGTGGCTGACCCGCAGGATCTCCAGGTCACCGGTGACCGACCCGTGGAGCACGTTGACGCCGACGACCCGCTTGTCGCCCTTCTCCAGGGACCGCTGGTACTGGAAAGCCGACTCGGCGATCTCGCCCGTGAACCACCCGTCCTCTATGCCCCGCAGAATTCCCGAGGTCATGGGGCCGATCGGGTGCTGCCCGTCCGGGTGGGCCCGCAGCCCGCGCTCCTTGATCTGCTCGAAGATCTTCTCGGCCTCCGCCTCGATCCGGTCCGTCAGCTGCTCCACGAACCACGAGCCGCCGAGCGGGTCCGCCACATTGGCGACGCCGGTCTCCTCCATGAGCACCTGCTGCGTCCGCAGCGCGATCTCGGCGGCCTGTTCGCTGGGCAGGGCGAGGGTCTCGTCCAGCGCGTTCGTGTGGAGGGAGTTCGTACCGCCGAGGATGGCCGACAGGGCCTCCACCGCCGTCCGTACGACGTTGTTGTACGGCTGCTGCGCGGTGAGCGAGACCCCGGCCGTCTGGGTGTGGAAGCGGAGCCACTGCGCCTTGTCCGTCCTGGCGCCGTACTCCTCCTTCATCCAGCGCGCCCAGATCCGCCGGGCCGCGCGGAACTTCGCGATCTCCTCGAAGAAGTCCAGGTGCGCGTCGAAGAAGAAGGACAGCCCGGACGCGAAGGCGTCCACGTCCAGGCCCCGGCTCAGGCCCAGCTCCACGTACCCGAAGCCGTCCGCCAGCGTGTACGCCAACTCCTGCGCGGCCGTCGCCCCCGCCTCGCGGATGTGGTAGCCGGAGACCGAGAGCGGCTTGTACGCGGGGATGGAGCTGGCGCAGTGCTCCATGAGGTCGCCGATCAGGCGCAGGTGGGGCTCGGGCTGGAAGAGCCACTCCTTCTGCGCGATGTACTCCTTGAAGATGTCGGTCTGGAGCGTGCCGTTGAGGACGGCCGGGTCGACGCCCTGGCGCTCCGCCGCGACGAGGTACATGCAGAAGACGGGGACGGCCGGGCCGCTGATCGTCATGGACGTCGTGACGTCGCCGAGCGGGATGTCCCCGAAGAGGATCTCCATGTCGGCGGCGGAGTCGATGGCGACCCCGCAGTGGCCGACCTCGCCGAGGGCACGCGGGTCGTCGGAGTCGCGCCCCATCAGGGTCGGCATGTCGAAGGCCACGGACAGCCCGCCGCCGCCGTTGGCGAGGATGGTCTTGTAGCGCTCGTTCGTCTGGAGGGCGTTCCCGAAGCCGGCGAACTGCCGGATCGTCCACGTCCTGCCCCGGTACCCGGTCGGGTGCAGCCCGCGCGTGAACGGGTACTCCCCCGGCCACCCGATCCGCTCGAAGCCCTCGTACGTGTCCCCGGGCCGGGGCCCGTACACCGGCTCCACCACGTCCCCGGACAGCGTGGTGAAGTCCGCGTCGCGCTTGCGGGCCTTGTCGTAACGTTCCTGCCAGCGACGGCGGCCTTCTTCGACGGCGTGAGCGTCCATACCTTCACCCTCCTTGCCTTCCATGCGCTCCAATTTACTAGGACGTCCAAGTAAATGTCGATGGGAGAGGCACGGAGTGGTCGCACGGCGGTCGTCTCAGACGCCCAGCGCGCCGTCTTTCACGGCCGCCACGAAGGACGACCACCCGCCGACGGGGAAGGCGAGCACGGGTCCGCGCGGGTTCTTGCTGTCCCGGACGGGGACGACGGCGACGAAGCTGTCGGCGACCTCGACGCAAGCGCCGCCGTCCGAGTTGCTGTGACTGCTCTTACGCCACGTGCTGGCGCTCAGGCCGATGGGCGCCTCTGAGATCTCGACGCAGGCGCCGCCATCCTGATTGCTGTAGCTGCTCTTACGCCAAACCACTACGGTCAGGCCAAGGGATCGCACGACACTTCCTCTCGTACAGTCGTCGCCTCAGACACCTAGCGCGCCGCTCTTCACGGCCGAGACGAACGACGACCAGCCGCCAGCCGGGAAGGCGAGAATCGGACCGTGCGGGTTCTTGCTGTCCCGAACAGGGACGACGGCAACGAAGTCGTCGGAGACCTCAAGGCACTGGCCACCGTCCTGATTGCTGTAGCTGCTCTTACGCCACCTGGTAACGCTCAAGACACGTCCTCCAGAATGCACAGGTTGAACTAGCCCCCGCAGACCAGCACGACCGATCTGCGGGGCCCGTCTCGTACAACTGGCGTCTCAGACGCTCAGCGCGCCGTTCTTCACGGCCGCCACGAAGGACGACCAACCGTCGGGCCGGAAGGTGAGCATGGGGCCGTGCGGATTCTTGCTATCCCGAACAGGGACGATCGCGGCGAAGCCATCGGAGACCTCGACGCACTCGCCCCCGTCCTGATTGCTGTAGCTGCTCTTACGCCAAGTCACTGCGGTCGGGTCGAGGGATCGCACGGTACTTCCTCCAACATGCGTAGGACGAACTTCCGCGACTCGGCCGGGGTCAGCGCCAAGTCGCGGACTGCATCGTAAGCGCGCTGCAGTCGCTCGACCGGCCCAGTTTCCTCGATCAGCTCGCCCCGGTAGCCGTTCTCCGTGTACGCAACGGTACGCGCGTCCGGCAAACGAAGAAACATGACCGCGGCACCCATCAGCCCATGCAGTCCTACGCTCTGCGGCAGTACTTGAACCGTCACGTCTCCCCGCTCCCCAACCTCCCCCAGGTACTCCAACTGCGCCCGCCACTCGGCCACATCCCGCAACGGCGTCCGCAGCACAGCCTCCGACAGGATCGTGCGGAACGGCGGGGCGTCGTCGCCCGCCAGCAGCTCCCGCCGACCCATCCGCGCCTCGACCTGTTGGTCCAACTCCTCACCCTTGAGGCCACCAGCCGCCAGAACCTCTCGCGCGTAGCCGCGCGTCTGCAATAGACCCGGCGGGACACTCACCGCGAAGTGCCACAGGCTCACAGCGTCGGCCTCCAGCGACATGTACCGCCGGTAGCGCTCGCGGAACTGTGCCTTGTCGCTCACGGCCAGTTCCCACAGGGCCAGCAGTAACCCCGGCGTTCCGTAGTACGTGTCGAGGGCTTGGACGACCTCCGGGCCACCCACCGTCTCACCCTTCTCCATCTTGCCGAACAACGACCAGTCCCAGCCGACCCGTTCGCCCAGCTGCCGCAGGCTGTCGCCGCGCTGGGTGCGTAGCGACCGCAGTTCCTCGGCGAACCGTGCGCGGGGTTCCCTGCTGCGGCCGGTGACTACTCGTCTCGTCGGCATGGTGCTGCCCTCCGTGGAAGGTGTGGAACGTGCTTCGGATGCGAGGGAAGCAGCACCCTCGCACAGCGGGCCCCGCTCCCCCGGTGGCGCATTCTCGTAACACGCCCCTCACGCACAGTAATACGCGACGTGCGATCGGGACGGAGATTCCGCGCAAGAACAGCCGAAGGAAGGCCCCCCATGACGCCGCAGCCTCCCCAGTCGCCGCTCCCCCGCCGTACACCGGGAGCAACTCCCGCCCCCGCACACAGCGTTCTCGTACCGCCGGAGGGCCTGGTAGGAACGGCCAAGATCCAGGAGGCAGTTGAAGCAAGGGACGCGCTGGCCGCCGCGCTGACGGCCGCCGGCGTCCAACTGCCCGCGATGGACGTACGTACCCCCTGGCCGGAGACGGACACGGACGACACCGACGCCGGCCGGGCCACCCGCTACGCCCTCGTCTACCTGGGCGTCTGCTCGGCCCCGGTCGCCCTCGCACTCGCCGCCGTGATCGTGAAGGGCACCGCCCGGTGACGGACGGCCCCCCAGCCGTCGGCGACACCGTCCATGACCCCGCCCGCGACCGCGTCGGCGTGGTCATGGGCGGCGTGGGCCCCTACCTCCAGCTCCGCCCCCTCGGCGGCGGCCGAGAATGGGACGCCGACCCCACCCGAGTCCGCCCCCTGACCCCCACCGAACTACTCAGCGCCCGAGTATCCGAAGCCAACACCCGCAGCCGCACAGCCCTCGGCCTACACGATTCCCCACCCACTGACCTATGGGTTTCGGGAGATGGCCACATACGGTGCACAGCGCACCCACGGCCAGAAGAGCCCAAGACCAGGTGAGCAGGCTTGCGACCAGGAGGAGTACCCCCAATCCCCATAACCAAGGATTGCGAACCAGGCGGTTCAGTGTGCGACCGGGCATCCGGTTACGGGTGAAGGTCGCAACTCCCGTACGCGTTGACGAAGGGTGCCGTGCAGCTACGCCCATGCGACGTAACGCTCGCTGCTACGGACGGCCCAGACCGATTACTTTCGGCTTCCCCGCAGGCCACAGCTTGAGCCCACGACAGAGACGGTCGCCATCCCCGGCGTACGGCGATGATCCAGACCACCGCGCCTGTAGGCGGTGCGCCCCGAGCTTGCTGTGCGGCGTCATCAACTACCGCCACCAAGCGCCTCGGCGTCCCTACTGAGAATAGATTCCAGTAGGGACGCCGAGGTCATATTTCCCTATCGCACGGAGCGTGAGGCGGCAATCTATGTGAAATAGAGAACCAATCCAAATGCTCTCAGTAAAGCCGGTGAAGCTCACGCCCCTCGACGTCACTAATGACTACTGGCCCAGGCGGCCAGATAGAAATACCGCCCGGCCAGTAGACAATCTCCATCTCTTCAGCCAAATCTCCTTCAAGACTTGCGAAAATCACTTCGGACCGGCTTAGTTCGTAGGACATTCCGCTTGGCTCGAACATTACCGTGAGCGAACTACGCTCATCGGCGGAGATTTTGATGCGAAACCCTTTAGCTGCCATAGTTAGCCCCTTCCCCAAGCATCCAGCACCTGTTGAACAAGCTCAACTCGCACCGGAGCCGTCGGGTTGGATGGAATACCAATCGCTGCACCCCTGTACATATCAAAGAGAACTTCAGCATCTTCCTTCGAAGCGAGTCCACGCAACTCAACATCCGACAGTCCAGCATTTCTATCTGCAGCAACCCGGCCACGGCTCCGGATGGATTTCGACAGCGGTTGCCCTTGGCCGGACCGCACGGTCCGCTGTAGTGAACGAGTACCGGAGTCTCGCCCGCCACCACGTAGTACACGTGGCGGCCGTCGGCGATGGGCCTGCCAGCGCCGCCGAACCGCCGGCACCCTCACAGAGCACCCTCCGGGATCTCCATCAAGCCCAGAATGGTTCATCTTGCCGGCCCTGCCCGATCGGAAGTCAGGCAGGTTCAGCAGGAATTCCATTGACGGCTTAACCCGGCTACGGAATGGCGCTAATCAGGCGATCCCGGGACGGTAAATCCGGATGTCTCGTCCCATGAAACTCCGTTCCACTCCGTCAGTGCGTAGACCATGATTCGATCATTGACCACAGGGTCAGTTACTCCACTGAGAACAGTTGTCATCATGAGATCCCGCCCCTGAAGGTCGTCGTCGCTCAACATCTCACGAGCACTCTCAAGGTAAATATCCACGATCTCTCCGCCGACGCTCACCTGAATATACTGCTCTATGACCGCTTCTCCGGTGCGGGCGATCTGGATTCTGGTGGCAGCCCAGCCCTCGCCTTCCCTGATCGAACCGGGGGAGACGTCGGAATCTTCAGCCAGCAAGTACGCCAGAAGGTAATGCAAGCACTCCAGAGCAGTCTTGCCGCCTGAACGCCCGAGGGCACCACACTCAAATGCCATGATTACTTACCTCTGACACCCAGTTGCCGTCAAAGACATAGTTGGCACGGACCTCGAATTTCTGCTCAATGTAAGCATCCTTCTTCATCTGCAATGCATTTTCCCCTGCATTCCCCGAGGAAGTCGCCTGTCGGGCTGACCCAGCCAAGTTGGTCAAGCGCGCCGCACAGTTTGCTGGTCGGGTCTCCGTTGCACTTACCGTCGGCCCACATGACGAGGAGTTGCGAGTACGTCTTGTTTCGCCACGGGTACCCCCGGGATAATTTCGGGCTGCGCGTTCGAATTTCCGCCGGTGCTGGTCTGACCACTGCCGCTGCCGCAGCTCGGACGGCTTTGGTCAATCGGGAAGAGGACATCCCCACTGTCGTCGTAGCACGCGTTGTGGGTGCATCCAGGTCCGTTGTCCGGTGTCCAGGCGGTATCCGGGTTATTCACACTTCAGCCGTCGCAGAAGAGCCCGGAGGGGTCCGACGGGGTGACAGGACTGTTGTTCGCGTAGCTGTAGCCGTTGAGGGACAAGGGGTTGTTGCCGTCGAGGATGGGGTCGACGCTGATGAACTGGCCGATGCCCGGGTCGTATTCGCGGGCGCCTATGTGGGTCAGTCCGGTCGTTCTGTCAGTCGGCTTGCCCAGGAAACCCTTGTCGTCCGGCCGAGTTGGGGGCTCGCGGGCGCCCGCTAGCGGCGTCGGCCGTAGACCTCTCAGCAAGGAGAGTTGGCGTCGATGACCGCCTGCGGCCGTGCGGTGGTGCCACCGCCTCCGCCGGCTCGGCCACGACTCCCGCGACGATGCCATGGCCGAAAATCAACGGATTTCTCAAAGCACAGTTGAAAGGACAGCGCGCGCGAAAAGGCGCAGTCTTCCTGGAAAACGCCACTCTGAGGAGGAAAGCGGGGGTCAGACCTTCGCCGTGAGGGGGGCTTCGTCGGTGATCCTGGGCTCCAGTTCACGGGTGACCTTGCGTTCGACGAAGAACGCGGCCGTCGGGACCGTACCGGCGAGCAGGACCCAGATCTGGCGCTTGACGGGCCACTTGGCCTTGGCGCCCAGGTCGAAGGCGAAGACCAGGTAGACGATGTAGAGCCAGCCGTGTGCGATACCGACGATGCTCGTGAAGCCGCTGGCGCCGTCGATGTCCAGCACGTACTTGGCGATCACGCCGAGAGTCAGCAGGACCAGCAGCACACCGGTCACGTAGGCCATGATCCGGTAGCGGGTCAGCACGCTTCGTTTCATGGCACTCAGGGTAACCGGCATGTTCCGGGCGATCTTCGCGGGGGCCACGGTCGTCTTTCGTGGGGGTGGCTACTCGTCCTCGAAGTCCTGCGCCGCGACCCGCAGCGGGCGCAGCATCGCGAAGATCTCGGCGCACTCCTCGGCGTCGTACGCGCCCAGGCCGAAGTCCATCCCCATGAGGTCGTGGGTGGCGGACTCGACCACCTCGCGGCCCTTGTCGGTGATGGAGGCGAGGGTGCCGCGGCCGTCGTTGGGGTTGGGTCGTTTGTCCACCAGACCCGACTTCACCAGCCGGTCCACGGTGTTGGTGACGGACGTCGGGTGGACCATCAGCCGCTCGCCGATCTTCGACATCGGCAGTTCGCCGGCCTTGGAGAAGGTGAGCAGGACGAGGGCCTCGTAGCGGGCGAAGGTCAGTCCGTACGGTTTGACGACGGCGTCGACCTCGGCGAGCAGGATCTGGTGGGCGCGCATGATCGAGGTGATCGCGCCCATGGAGGGCACCGGGCCCCAGCGTTGCTGCCAGAGTTCGTCGGCGCGGGCGATCGGGTCGAAGGGAAGGCTGAGCGGCTTTGACACGGCCACGACCTTACCCAGTGGTCACTTGGCGGCCCGACCCGTCTCGCACTTCGGTCGCCCCGGCCTCGGGGGCGGCCTTCGGGGCGGTCCGGCGCGCTTCCCGTACGAGCAACAGACAGCACAGGGTGCCGATGCCGCCCGACCAGGCCACGACATGGTGGACGGGGAGGAACTCGGCGGCGGCCCCGGCCAGTGCCATGCCGAGGCCCTGGATCGTCATCAGACCGGCGGTGAGCAGGGTCATCGCGCTGCCGCGCCGCTCCTCGGGGACGGCGGCGACGAACCACTGGTCGAGGCCGATGACGTACGCGGCGCCGACGCCGGAGAGGGCGAGCGCGGGCAGGGCCCAGCCGAGGCCGGGGCGGGCGGCGTAGATGAGCAGGGGGACGAGGCCGAGGGCGGCGACGGGCAGGACGATACGGCTGCGGGCGCGCGGGGACAGGGCCGTACCGACGTACAACTCGGCCGAGATGTGCCCGATCGGCATGGCGCACATCATCAGGCCGAGGGCGGCGGGGCCGGCGTCGATGGCGTCGGCGTAGGGGGCGGCGAGGGCTTCGGGGGCGACGACGAACATCGCGGGGATCCAGAAGAGGAGGAGCAGCACGCGGATGCGGCGGTCCCGGAGGAGGAAGCCGGCGCTGGCGAGGGACTCGCGCATCATGCCGGTGGGCTGGGCGTCTTTCTGCCTCCCGCTGCGGGCGGGACGCTTGCGGGTGCCGAACCGCAGGAGGGCGGCCGAGCACAGGAACGTACCGAAGGTGATGCCGATCGCCCCGCGCGCCGGGACGACGGCGAGGAGGATCCCGCCCACGCCGTACCCCGCGAGCAGGGCGCTCTGCGAGACGATCCGCAGGAGGGAGCGGCCGAGGACGTAGAGGTCCCCCTCGCCGAGGATGTCGGTGAGCGCGGCCATCCGGGTCCCGGTGAAGACGGGCGAGACGGCCGCCACGGCGCACCGCAGCGCGAGGAGGCCGGCGACGGGGGTGCTGGGCACCACCATCACCGCGACACAGGCGGCGCAGATCAGGTCGCAGATGACGAGCGTCCGCCGCGCGGGGTACCGGTCGGCGACCCCGGCGAACAGAATCCCGCCGAACAGGTACGGCAGCATCCCGAGCGCGAAGGTGAGCGCGCTCAGGAACGGCGAGCCGGTGAGGTCGTAGACGAGGACGGTGAGCGCGATCTCACTGACGACGACGCCGAGGAGGGAGAGAAGGTGAGCGGCGAAGACGAACCGGAATTCGCGGACGGCGAAGACGGCGCGGTAGCCGCGGGTCGCGGCGGGGGCGGGGGCGGGGGCGGTGGCGGGGGCGGTGGCCTCAGCCTCGGCTGCTCCGCCGACGCCTTGGCCGTCGCGGGCGCCGCTGCCCTCAGCGGCCCCGGCGCCGACCGCCCCGGCGGCAACGGCAGGTGGTGCGGCGGCAGACGCAGCCGCGGCGGGAAGTGGTGTGTCCTTCTCGGGCATAGCCGCAGACTGCCGGGGCCCGCCCGGCGTCGGTAGACTTTCGGGTACGGGCGAATCTTTCGGGCCCGGATACCCCCTGGAGCCGGTCAGGCCATGCCCTTTCACCTTCACTTCGGCGAGAGCGATCTGCTGCGCTTCCGGTTCGCCGTGTCGCCGCTCTGGGAGACGCAGGAAGCCGTACGGACCCTCGCGCGGCCCGAGCGGCACGGGTATCACCTGCCCTGGCTCCGCCGGGTGCGGGACGCGGCGGCCGGGATCGATCTCGGGCCCTTGTATCTGCTGATGCCCGACGCCGGGCACAACCCCGACTTCCTCTGCCCCGCGCCGCTCAGCGCCCTCGCCTCTTTCGAGGAGGAGATCGAGGGTGTACGGGCCACCTCCCCCGAGGCCGCCCGTACCGACATCGCGCTCGCCCTCGCCGACACCCCCGGCGCCGCCCGTACCCCGGCCGGACGGGCGATGCTGGCCGACCCCGCGCGGGCCGTACGGGAGCTGGCCGATCTGCTGGAGCGGGCCTGGCGGGCGCTGATCGAGCCCGAGTGGCCCCGGTTGCGCGCGCTCCTGGAGGCCGATGTGGCCTACCACTCGCGGCGGTTGGCGGACGGCGGCTTCGAGCGGCTGCTCGGGGAGCTGAGTCCGCAGCTCAGGTGGGGGGAAGGTGCCCCGGACAGCGGATCCGGCGGCGCCATCCTCACCATCGTCGGGACCCACGGCGACCATGTCCGCGTGCTCGGCGGCCAAGGGCTCGTCCTCATGCCCAGCGTCTTCTGCTGGCCCCGGGTCGTCAGCGGGTACGAGGCGCCCTGGCAGCCCGCCCTCATCTACCCCGCGCGCGGCATCGGCGGGCTCTGGACGGAGGCCGCCGACCGTACGCCCGAGGTCCTCGCCCGGCTGCTCGGCCGTGCCCGCGCCGACGTCCTGTGCGCCCTGGACGAGCCCGCCGGGACCACCGCGCTCGCGCACCGGCTCGGGCTCGCGCCCTCCTCCGTCTCCGCGCACCTCTCGGTGCTGCGGGAATCCGGGCTGCTGACCTCGCGGCGGTACGGCCACCAGGTGCTCTACGAGCGGACCCCGCTCGGCATCACCCTCGCGGTGTCGCAGCTCCTCACCGACTGACCGCTATGTCACGATGTGCCGGACCTGTCGTTCCCCGTCGTCGTCATCGCCCGAGGGGGCTGGATGTCCGGCCGCAGACCGCGCTCAGCCGTTGTCACCACGTCGATCGCCGCCCTCGTCCTCGCCCTCACGCTGGGCGGGTGTTCGTCGTCCCCCGGCGCGGGCGACCGGCAGCGCGGCGCCTCCTCCGTCGGCCACGGCGAGGCCGCCCAGGCCGCCGCGTCGCCGTTCTGGGTCGACCCCGACAGCGACGCGGCCCGCCAGGTCGCCCGGTGGGAGCGCCGGGGCCGCGCCGCCGACGCCAAGGCGCTGCGGCGGATCGCCGACCGCCCGGTCGCCGTGTGGCCCTCCGGCGACAACCCCGTACCGCAGGTCGAGCACGCCGTGCGGGGCGCCACCGCCGAAGGCCGTACCCCGGTCTTCGTCGCGTACAACATCCCCCACCGCGACTGCGGCCTCTACTCGGCGGGCGGCGCCGCCGACGCCTCCGCGTACCGCAACTGGATGCACTCCTTCGCCGGCGCCCTCGGCGGCACCCCGGCCGTGGTGATCCTGGAGCCGGACGCGATCGCGCACCTCGCGGACGGCTGCACGCCGGCCGAACACCACGAGGAGCGCTACACGTTGCTGGCCCAGGCGGTCAGCCGGCTCAAGCAGCAGCCGCGCACCCGCGTCTACCTCGACGCGGGCAACCCGGCCTGGATCTCCGACCCGGCCCGGCTCGCGGGCCCCCTGGAGCGGGCCGGCGTCAACGCGGCCGATGGATTCTCACTCAATGTGTCGAACTTCCAGTCGAACGACACGGTCAGGGCGTTCGGCGCCAAGCTCTCCGCCCTCCTGGGCGGCGCCCACTTCACCGTCGACACCAGCCGCAACGGCCAGGGCCCGCTGCCCGGCGACCGCGCCCAGGCGTGGTGCAATCCGCCGGGCCGGGCCCTCGGCACACCCCCGACCACCCGGACCGGCGACAAACTGGTCGACGCCTATCTGTGGATCAAGCGCCCCGGCGAGTCGGACGGCCCCTGCCGGGGCGGCCCGGCGGCCGGCACGTGGTGGCCGGACTACGCCCTGGGGCTGGCCAGGAGGGCCAGAAGCTGACCCCGTCCAACACAAGGACGCTCAGCCCACCTTCAGCCACTTCGCCTCCGACGGCACCCCCTCCGCGTCCGTCACGAACAGCATGTACCAGCCCGGCGGCACCAGCGTCGGGTCCTTCGGCACCTCCACCGTCACCTCGCCCGCCCCCTTCGTCAGGTTCAGGGCGATCGAACGCTGCTCCACGTCCGTGGTGTGCGTCACCGCGCTCGGCCGCATCAGCCGGGCCTTGGTGATCCGGTCCGCGTCGGCCGTCGGGAAGGTCGCCCGGCCGCCCGCGTTCAGCGCCTTCGGCCCCGCACCCAGCACCGGACGGTCCTTGCCCCCGCCCCCGTGCAGGTACGGCGGCGTGTAGATCTCCACCCGCTGCTCGAACGTGCCGAGTTTGGTGTTGTCCGCGTCGTCGAAGAGCGGGTCCGAGCCGAAGGTGACCACCCGCCCGTCCGGCAGCAGCAGCGCCTCGGAGTGGTAGTTGCGCCCCACCGTCGGGTCGGCGGCCGGCCGGAAGGCGTTGCGCGGCGGGTCGTAGAACTGCGCCTTGTGGATGTCACTGGCCGACCGCCCCCGGTAGTCCGACGACCCGCCCGTCGTGAAGACGGAGTCGTCCGGCATCAGCACACTGCTCAGGTAGCGCGTGCCCTGCGGGAGCGAGGGGCCCTTCTCGAAGCCGGGGTTGTCCTGTTTGAGGTCCACGATCGCCGTACGGGCCGTCGCCAGCGACGACTCGCCCACCCCGCCACCGCCCAGGATCATCACCTTCTGGTCCTGCGCGGGCGGCAGCATCAGCGAGGCCGACGTCTCCGTCTGGTCGACGTCCGTGAGGCCGTTGACCCGGGTGAAGGTGTTCTTCTTGACGTCCCACACCCCCGGCTGCCGCCCCTTCTGCGCCGGCCCGTACCCGGCGTTGGAGCCGGAGTAGAAGAGCTTGCCGCCCTTGGTGAGGAACAGCGCGGGGTACGTCGGGAAGTAGCGGGTCGGGCCCTTGGACCACTTCTTCGTCACCGGATCGTAGATCTCGTTGTCCCCGGTCAGTACGGCGCCGACGTCATCGAGCCCGGAGACCGCGAGCACCTTGCCGTCGTCCAGGGTCACCAGCGTCGGGTACCAGCGGGCCTCCTTCATCGGGCTGACGGGGATGTACTTCTCGGCCCTGGGGTCGAACTCGTACGCCGCCTTGATGCCCTGGAAGTCCTGCTTCTCCGTGGTGAGTTTCTGCGCGAGGCCATACAGGTTGTCCGCGTCCTTGCCCTTGAGGCCGAGGATCTCGTACTGCGCCGCCTCGGTCGTCAGCGCCTCGGGCCCCGCCTTCGCCGCCTCCACGAAGACGCGCGCCTCGCCCGCCGTCACCTTCGTCTTCCACGGCATCATCCGGCCGGTGCGCGCGTACGAGATCTTGAACTGCCGTTTCGCCTTGGGCACGGTGACGTCGAACCTGCTGACGTACTCGACCCCCGAGGGGGAGCGGAAGCGCGTGCCCTTCTTGAAGGTGACGGCCCTGTCCGGGTTCTCGTTCTTGACCCGCATCCCGCCGCCCGCCCGGTCGACCTCGCCGTCGAGCACCTCGTACCGCGCCGTGCCACCGGCCACCAGCAGCCGCCCGTCGGGCAGTTGGGAGTGGCCGGAGCAGAAGAAGTCCTCGGGGGTGGGAATCTTGCGGAAGCTGTTGTCCGCCGGGTTCCAGAGGATGGTGTCGAAGGAGCCCTTGTCGAACTTCTTCTGGCTGTTGCCCGAGCCCGCGATGATCAGCACCTTGCCGGTGTGGAGCAGGGCCGCGTGGATCGCGTTCGTACGGAACTCCTTCGGTACGTCGAGCAGGTCCCAGGAGCCGTACCGCTGCTTGTAGCCGGGCTGCGAGATCTTGTACGCGTGGTACTTCTCCCCCGCGAAGGAGAGCGCGGCGGGGGCGTTGAGCCCGGCGAGGACCACCAGCGCCCCGCCGCCCAGCAGCGTCTTCCTGAACTTGTCCGTGGGCCGGTACCGGTACCTCATGACTCAGTTCCTCCAGTTGCCGTCGAGGCGAGCGCTGTTGTCGTCGGGGCGAGCGCGGGCACGGGGACCGGATCAGGAGTGGTGACCGGACCCGGACCCGGACCCTGACCCGGGGCCGTGGCCACCGGCCGCGCTGCGACCTCGGCCGCCCGCCGTTCACGCCGTACCGTCCCCGCCCATATCGCGACCGGCGCGAGCGCGATCGCGAGAGCCAGGACCGCCCAGGTGCGCATCGCCGCGTGCGTGTGCCCCAGGCAGACGGACGCGATGAGCGAGCTGACCAGCACGGCGGCCCAGAAGAGGTGGATCCGGAAGGTCATCAGCCGGTCGGCGGTGGTCTCGCCGCCCTTGGGCGTGACCACAAAACGGCCACGGGTGCGCAGCACCGCCGAGCCGAGCGACCTGAGGTAGATCGGGGCGGAGAGCGCGGACATCGCCATCCCGGCGAGGCCGCCCGAGCCGCGCGGCTCGTGGGGCGAGACGTTGTGCCGCCGGTTCCAGAGGTAGAGGCCGACCTGGAAGGCGGCGGCGTCGCTGTAGAGCATCAGCAGGACCGAGGACGAGACCTGGGTCCCCGAGGCGCCCAGCCAGAGGAACAGGACGCAGCTGAGAATCCCGAGGAACCAGTTGACGGCCGTCATCGGGTAGTAGACGAGCATCAGCGTGTAGCTGACCAGCCGGCCCGGCGGCATCCGGAAGGGTGCCTTCCAGTACTGCTTGATGAGGGTCTCGTACGTGCCCCTCGACCAGCGCAGCTGCTGGGTGAAGAAGTCGGTCCAGGAAGCCGGGCCCTCACCGACCGCGAGCACGTCGGGGGTGTAGACGGAGCGCCAGAACCGGCCCGTGAGGGGGTTCTTCCTGCGGTGCAGCTCGAACCCGGTCGCCATGTCCTCGGTGATCGAGTCGAAGAGGCCGCCGGCCTGCTTGAGCGCGGTGATCCGTACGACGTTGTTCGTGCCGACGAACATCGGCGCGTGGTAGCGGTTGCCCGCCCGCTGGATCAGCGCGTGGAAGAGGAACTGCTGCGACTCGGCGGCCTTGGTCACGGGCGAGGTGTAGTTCCCGTACACCTGCGGTCCGACGACGAAGGCGATGTCCGGGTCGCGGAAGAAGCCCAGCATCCGCTCCAGGAAGTTGGGCAGCGGTACGTGGTCGGTGTCGACGGACGCGAAGAAGTCGTAGTCGTCGCCGTGCCGGGCGAGCCACGCGTTGTAGTTGCCGTGTTTGGTACGCGCCTTGTGGGCGCCCTTGGGGCGGTTCCACTCCGGTACGCCGTTGCGGGTGAAGTGCCAGACCCCCAGCTCCTCGCAGAGCGCCCGCGCCTGCGGGTCGTCGCCCTCGTCCAGCAGCCAGATGTCGAGAAGGCCCTGGTGACGCAGGCTCACGGCCCCTTCGAGGGTGGCCCGCACCATGGAGAGCGGTTCCTTGCCGGGTACGTACGTGGTGAGGAACGCGACCCGGGTGCCGACCTCGGCGGGTACGGGGACGGGGTCCCGGGCGACGAGGGTGGCGTGGGCGACCGAGGCCACGTTCACCAGCATGAAGAAGGCGATGAGCCCGATCGACACGAGCATCACGTGGTCGAAGGCGATGAGCCAGCGCTGGCCGCCCTCCCGCTCGGTGCGGTGGCTGGGCCACACGAGGTAGAGCAGCAGCACGCCCGAGAGCAGGGGCGCCAGGGTCATCAGCAGGATGGCGCGTATTCGGTGCGGCTCCTTGGCGAGCAGACTCCGGTATCCCACCCGGTAGACGGCCGCCGGGTCCGGTTCCATGAGGGGACCGGCCAGGCAACTGTGGCTGTCGTAGTCGTAGCCTTCGGGCCGCACGGTGCCTCCAGCTGATCAGCAAGGTCGATAACCCCACAGAAAGGGAGATCGACCGGCGTGTCGACTGGAGACGGGCCGAGCGGGTGGCGTAAAGGGCGGACCGGCCCCGGGTGGAGTAGGGGTCCGATCGCGAGGTCGTACGGGGGTCAGCCCGCGAGGTGGCGTTCGACCGTCTCGACCTTGGACGTCAGACCGTCGGTGACGCCCTGTCGGATGTCGGCCTTGAGGACGAGCGAGACGCGCGGGGCGCGGGCCTCGACGGCGGCGACGGCCCGCTTGACGACGTCCATCACCTCGTCCCACTCACCCTCGATCGAGGTGAACATGGCGTCGGTACGGTTCGGCAGGCCGGACTCGCGGACGATACGGACGGCGTCGGCGACGTACTCGCCGACGTCCTCACCGGCACCGACGGGCGAGACGGAGAAGGCAACGATCATGCGCCGACCTTAGCTTCCCCGGCCTGCCCGCGGAGGCGCGAGGCGACCTCGTCGTCGGCGGCGCGCTTGAGCTTGCGCTCGGCGAAGAAGCCGCCGGTCGGCAGGACGGAGAGCACGAAGTAGAGGGCGGCCGTCCCGAAGGACCACCGGGTGCGCTGCCACGCGAGGGCCCAGAAGACCACGTACAGGATGAAGAGCACGCCGTGGATCATGCCCATCGCCGGGACGGCGTTGAAGTCCGTCGTGCGCTTGAGCACCGAGCAGACGAGCAGCAGGAGGAAGGACACGGCCTCGGGTGCGGAGACCAGGCGGAGGCGGTGGAGGGCGGAGGCGGTTCTGATGTCCACGAGGCAGGCACCTTCGTCGTCGGAGTGTTCTGGTGGGTCCGTGATCTTGTGAATGCGTGCACAAGCGCCGCCCCATTGTCGCAGGCGGACCCCGCGCCGCTTTATCAGGGTCGGGTCAGGGAGGGGAAGAGCCTGGATGCTCTGTTCCCGGAGGACCCCGGCCGACTACCGTCGTCGTGTGGCTCAGTTCCGACTGCAAGGCAGCAAGGTGCTCGCCGTCGACATGTCCGGCGACGCGGTGAAGGCGAAGAACGGCTCGATGGTCGCGTACGACGGCCAGATGGCCTTCAAGAAGATGTCCGGCGGCGGTGAGGGCATCCGCGGGATGGTGACCCGCCGGCTGACCGGCGAACAGATGGTCATGATGGAGGTGAAGGGCCAGGGCACCTGCTATTTCGCCGACCGGGCGAGTGAGATCAACCTCGTCTCGCTGCACGGCGACAAGCTGTACGTGGAGTCCAGCAACCTGCTCTGCACGGACGCGGGGCTCCGTACGGGCACGTCGTTCACCGGCCTGCGCGGGGGCGCGACGGGCAACGGCCTGTTCACCACCACCGTCGAGGGCACGGGCCAGGCGGCCATCATGTCCGACGGCCCGGCGGTCGTCCTGCGGGTGACCCCGCAGTACCCGCTCTCGGTCGACCCGGGCGCGTACATCGCCCACCAGGGCAACCTCCAGCAGAACTTCCAGTCCGGCGTGACGTTCCGGACACTGATAGGCGAGGGCTCGGGCGAGGCCTTCCAGATCCGCTTCGAGGGCGACGGGCTCGTGTACGTGCAGCCGAGCGAGCGGAACACCATCGGGGGTGACGTCTGATGCCGTTCCGTGAGATCAACTCGAAGATGGTCGAGGCGACCGTCCTGCCGGGACAGAAGCTGTTCAGCCAGCGCGGCGCGATGCTCGCGTACCGCGGCGAGGTCAGCTTCACCCCGAACATGCAGGGCGGCCAGGGCGGCCTGGCCTCGATGATCGGCCGGCGGGTGGCGGGCGAGGCGGCCCCGCTGATGACCGTCGAGGGCAACGGCACGGTGATGTTCGGGCACGGCGGCCACCACATCCAGGTGATCGGGCTGGCCGGCGACACCCTGTACGTGGAGGCCGACCGGCTGCTCGCCTTCGACGGCACGCTCCAGCAGGGCACGATGTTCATGGGCTCGCAGGGCGGGGTCATGGGCATGGTGCGCGGCCAGGTGACCGGACAGGGGCTGTTCACCACGACCCTCAAGGGCCACGGCGCGGTGGCGGTCATGGCACACGGCGGGGTGATCGAGGTGCCGATCACCCCCGGCCGACCGGTCCATGTGGACCCGCAGGCGTACGTCGCCCACCACGGGGACGTACGGAACAAGCTCTCCACCGCCCTCGGCTGGCGCGACATGGTGGGGCGCGGCTCGGGCGAGGCGTTCCAGCTGGAGCTGAGCGGCAACGGTGCGGTGTACGTCCAGGCGTCGGAGGAGAAGCTGTGAACGGGCCCGTGATCCATGACCCGATGACGCTGCCGAGCGACGACAACGTCAACGCGTACACCTTCTGTGTGGAGCTCAAGGGGAGCCAGTGGTTCCTCCAGAAGGGCAAGATGATCGCCTACTACGGGCGCATCGACTTCAACGGGATCGGCCACGGCCGGTTCGAGGGGCTGCTGCGGACGAGCTTCCACTCGCCGCTGCACGCGGCCGACTGGGTGGTGGCGGAGGGCAGCGGGAAGATGCTGCTCGCCGACCGGGCCTTCGACGTGAACTCGTACGACCTGGAGGACGGCAACCTGACGATCCGCTCCGGGAACCTGCTGGCGTACCAGCCGACTCTGGCGCTCAAGCAGTCGATCGTGCCGGGCTTCCTGACCCTGATCGGTACGGGGAAGTTCGTGGCCGCGTCCAACGGGCCCGTGGTCTTCATGGAGCCGCCGCTCAAGGTGGACCCGCAGGCGCTGGTGGGCTGGGCGGACTGCCCGTCCCCGTGCCACCACTACGACCACGGGTACATGACCGGGCTGCTGGGCGGGCTGCGGGCCATGGCGGGGATCGGCGGGGCGTCCGGCGAGGAGCACCAGTTCGAGTTCGTCGGCGCGGGGACGGTCCTGCTCCAGTCGACCGAGGTCCTGATGGCCGAGCAGCCGACGGGCGCGGTGCCGCAGCAGGCGGGGGTGCCGGGCGGCGGGCCCGGTGTGCCGGGGCACGGTCCCGGCGCGGGTCAACAGGGCGCCGCACCCCGGTTGCCCGGTCAGCTGGGGGATCTCCAACGCCGCTTCGGCCTGTGAGAGGTAGTCTACGGAGGGTGACGTCGAACGTCTGCGCCGTTTCCACGGGGCTCCTCGGGGAATGCCGTGGGCGGGTGCGGCACGTCACCACCGAGGATTCGTCCAAAATTCAACTTCTTAGGTAGAATGCTCATATGGAGACCGAGACGGAAACCCGCTGGCTGACCGAGGCTGAGCAGTGCGCGTGGCGCACGCACCTGGATGTCAACAGACTGTTGACCCATCAGCTGGAGAAGGATCTCCAACCGTTCGGCCTGACCCTGAACGACTACGAGATCCTGGTCAACCTGTCCGAGTCCGCGGAACGGCGGATGCGGATGAGCGACCTCGCCGCCGCCACGCTCCAGTCGAAGAGCCGCCTCTCGCACCAGATCACGCGGATGGAGACGGCGGGTCTGGTGCGCCGGGAGAACTGCGAGTCGGACCGGCGCGGGCTGTTCGCGGTCCTGACGGACGCGGGCATGGAGACCATGCAGAAGGTCGCCCCCTTCCACGTCGACTCCGTACGGAAGCACTTCATCGACCTGCTGTCGGCCGAGGCACTGGCGGCCCTGAGCGCGTCGCTCACGCCGGTCGCGGAGCAGCTGCGCGGGCGGCGCGGCAAGGTCTGACCGGCGGGTGTGTGGGGGGGCCGGGTGCTCACCGGGCCTGTGAGGGGTCGTCCTCCGGGGCGGCCCTTTCCGTCATGCCGGGGGCAGTGCAAGCTCGAAGCGGGCGCCGCCCAGGGGGGCTTGGGTGACCGTGAGCGTGCCTCCGTGGCGGTGGGCCACGTCGCGGGCGATGGCGAGGCCCAGGCCCGCGCCGCCGTCGTCGCGGGCGCGGGCGTCGTCCAGCCGTACGAAGCGCTCGAAGACCCGCTCGCGCTCCGCCTCCGGCACTCCGGGGCCGTCGTCGGCGACCGCCAGCACGATCCGGCCGGCCCGCCGGTGCACGGAGACGGTGACCGACGAGGCGGCGTGCCGCTGGGCGTTGTCCAGGAGATTGCCGAGGACCCGCGCCAACTGCCCCCGGCTGCCGGTCACTTCCAGTGACCTGCCCGGCTCCTCTCCGGCCTCCGGGGAGACCTTCACGCGGTCCGTCGTCCGTACGGCGATCTCCTCGGCCGCCAGGTCGCCCAGGTCGAAGCGGGCCTGCCCCGGCCGCTCCCCCGCGTCCAGCCGCGCCAGCAGCAGGAGGTCGGCGGCGAGCTGCTGGAGCCGTACGGTGTCGGCGACCGCGCCCGGGACGTCCAGCAACCCCGGGTGCGCGTCGCCCACTTCGAGCTGGGTGCGGAGCGAGGCGATCGGGCTGCGCAGCTCGTGCGAGGCGTCCGCGACGAAGCGGCGCTGACGCTCGACGGACGCCTCCAGCGCGGTGAGCGTCTCGTTGGTGGTACGGGCCAGCCGGGCGACCTCGTCGTGCGTGGCGGGCTCGGGCACCCGCCGGGACAGGTCCTCTGAGGCGGTGATCGCCGCCATCTCGCGCCGGATGCCCTCCACCGGGCGCAGCGCGCGCCGGGTCACCAGCCAGGTCACTCCCCCGACGACCAGCAGCAGCACCGGCAGCCCGACGAGCATCGCCGCGGCGGCCGTACCGACGGCGCTCTGGCGGGCCGCCAGCGTGGCGCCCGCGTGGACGACGACCGTACGGCCCGAGGTGTCCGTCACCTCGATCGAGGCGAAGCGGTACTCGCCGGCCGCGCCGTCCACCGTGGCCCGGCCCGTCGTCAGGGGGCCGGGCTCCCCGACGGCACCGATCGCCGGATCGTCGTCATCGTCGCTGCCACCGCTGTGGCGGCTGTTGTCGCCGCCGCCTCCGGAGCCGTTGTCGTCGGCGCTGTCGTCGCCGCTGTTGTCATCGGCGGCGTCGTCGTCGGAACCGCTGTTCTCGGCGGCATCGTCGTCGTCCTGTCCGGCGGCGGTCGGCCGCGGCGCGGGGCTCCGTACCGGTGTCACCGCCGCCACTCCCGTACCGCTGATCCCCTCCAGGTCGTCGCTGACCGCGATCAGCCGGCCCTGCTCGTCGGCGACCTGGACCGGGTGCTCCTCGGCGCCGGGCAGCTCCAGGCCGCTGTACGGGGTCCTGCCGGGCACCTGCTCGGCGATGATGTCGAGCGCCACCTCGCGCGCGGCCGCGTCCGCCTGCCGGTCCGCCTGGTCGGTGAGGTCGGAGCGCAGCGACAGCAGGACCGCCAGCCCCGCCGCCACCAGGGCGACCGCGACGACCAGGGTGGCGCCGAGGGACGCCTTGGCCCGTACGGAGGAGAGCCGGCCGCCCCGGCGGCCCGGCGCGCGGCTCATGCGGCCACCAGCCGGTACCCGGCCCCCCGGACGGTCTGGATGCGCGCGGCGCCGATCTTGCGGCGCAGGGCGCTGATGTAGACCTCGATGATGTTCGGGTCGCCGTCGTACGCGAAGTCCCAGACGTGCTCCAGGATCTCGGGCTTGCCGACCACCTCGCCCACCCGGACGGCGAGTTGCTCCAGGACGGCGAACTCCTTTGCGGTGAGCGACACTTCGGTCTCCTCGCGGAAAACGCGGCGGGCGGCCGTGTCGATGCGCAGGGCGCCGGCCCGCAGCACGGGCGAGGCACCGGCCGCACCCCGGCGGCGCAGCAGCGCCCTGACCCGGGCGACGAGGACGACGTACGAGAACGGCTTGGTCAGGTAGTCGTCGGCGCCGGTGTCGAGCCCCTCGGCCTCGTCGTACTCGCCGTCCTTCGCGGTCAGCATCAGGATCGGCACCTCGTTGCCCGCGTCCCGCAGGGCGGCGCAGACGCGGTAGCCGTTCATGCCGGGCAGCATGATGTCGAGCACGACGAGGTCGTAGACGCCCTCCCCGGCCCGGTGCAGCCCTTCCAGGCCGTCGTGGACGACATCCACGGCGAAGCCCTCGGCCGTCAGTCCCCTGGCCAGCGAGACCGCGAGCCTTTTTTCGTCCTCCACGATCAGCAGGCGCATGCCCCCAGCTTCGCAAACCGAACCTGAAGATCTCTTCAGGTGGCTTCAGGCTGCCTTCAGGCTCGCTCGGCCAGATTGAAGTCACTCGCTACGAAACCGACTTCGGAAGGAATCCCCATGAAGCGCAATCTGGTGATCGCGGCCGTCACCGCGGCGGCACTCGTCGGCGGCGGTACGTACACGGCGGTCGCCATGGGCGGCGAAGGACGGGACGACAACGGCGGTGCGACCCGGACCGCTCCGGCGTCCCCCGTCACCGTCCCGGCCGTCACGGACCCGTCGGCGCCCTCGGCCGACGACCGGAGCGGTACGGCCACGCCCTCGACCGGCACGACCCCGGCGGCCGGTGCGCCGGGCACCGCGAGCGAGGCGGCCGCCGCCGCGCTCAGGAAGTACCCCGGCGCCGTGTCCTCGGTCGACCGCGACGACGACCGCGGGAGCGTCTGGGAGGTCGAGGTGCTCGGTAGGGACGGCCGGTGGCACGAGCTGAGGATCGACGCGGCCGGTACGGTGCGCCCGGACGACCGCCGCGACGACGACCGCCACGACGACGGTGACGACGACCGCGAGAACCGCGACGAGCGCGCCGCCCTGCGCGCCGCCACGGTGGACGCCCAGGAGGCCGCGGCGGCCGCTCTGGCCTCCGTCCCGGGCACGGTCACGTCCGTGGACCTGGACGACGACCACGCGAGCGCCTGGGACGTCGACGTACGCGGCAAGGACGGCCGTACGCACGAACTGACCGTCCACACGAAGACGGGCCAGGTCGCGGCGGCGAGGACGACGGACGACCGTCACGACCGTGACGACGACGGACGTGACGACGACGACCGCTACGACGACCACGGCGACGACGACTGACCACCCCCGTCCCCCGCCACCGAACGGCCCGGCTTCCCCGCCGGGCCGTTCGGCTGCCCGATCGGGCAGGAGCGCCCCCGGCTCCGCGCACAGCCGCGCCGAGCGGTCGCGAAGTACCACTGAGGTAGGCGGAGTTGAACGGTTCGCCTGGGTATGTCGGGTCATGGCGAAACCCTGACGAGACCCTCACAGGCGGCGCCTGCCGTTTCCCCCTTTCAGGGCCGTGGCGCGTCCTCGTGCTCCGTGAGGCCCGCGATCAGTTCGTCCGCCGCCGTGTACGGGTCCAGCTCGCCCGCCGCCACCCGCCCGGCCAGGGTCTCCAGGCGGCGGTCGCCGTGCAGGTCCGCGATGCGCTCGCGGAGCGCGGTGACCGCGATCGTCTCCACCTCGCGGGCCGCGCGGGCGGCCCGGCGCGTGGTGAGGACGTCGTGCTCCTCCATCCACGCGCGGTGTTTCTCCAGCGCCTCGACGACCTCGTCCATGCCCTGGCCCCGGGCCGCGACCGTCTTCACGATCGGGGGCCGCCAGTCGCCGGCGCCCCGGGCCTCGCCCAGGCCCAGCATGTGGTTCAGCTCGCGGGCCGTCGCGTCCGCGCCGTCGCGGTCCGCCTTGTTGACGACGTACACGTCACCGATCTCCAGGATCCCGGCCTTCGCCGCCTGGATGCCGTCGCCCATGCCCGGAGCCAGGAGCACCACACACGTGTCGGCCTGCGAGGCGATCTCCACCTCCGACTGGCCGACCCCGACCGTCTCCACGAGGATCACGTCGCACCCGGCCGCGTCCAGGACGCGGATCGCCTGGGGCGCGGACCAGGCGAGCCCGCCGAGGTGGCCGCGGGTCGCCATGGAGCGGATGTAGACCCCGGGGTCGGACGCGTGCTCGGACATCCGTACCCGGTCGCCCAGCAGCGCCCCGCCGGAGAACGGCGACGACGGGTCGACGGCCAGCACCGCGACCCGCTTGCCCGCCCGGCGGTACGCGGTCACCAGCGCCGAGGTCGACGTCGACTTGCCGACACCGGGCGAGCCCGTGATCCCGACCACGTACGCGCCGCCCGCGAGCGGTGCCAGCGCCGCCATCACCTCGCGCAGCTGCGGGGACGCCCCCTCCACCAGGGAGATCAGCCGGGCCACGGCCCGCGGCCTGCCCTCACGTGCCTGGGCCACCAGCTCGGGGACGTCCTGCATCACAGCTCCCGTTCCTCCTACTGCTCGCTCTGCCGTACGGATCTCAGGGACCGGCTACTTCGCCACCCGTACGATCAGCGCGTCGCCCTGGCCGCCGCCCCCGCAGAGCGCCGCAGCCCCGACGCCCCCGCCGCGCCGCTTGAGCTCCAGCGCCAGGTGCAGCACCAGCCGGGCGCCGGACATGCCGATGGGGTGCCCGAGGGCGATCGCCCCGCCGTTCACGTTCACCTTTTCCGGGGAGACCCCGAGATCCTTCATTGACTGGACCGCCACCGCCGCGAAGGCCTCGTTGATCTCGATCAGGTCGAGATCCCCGACCTCCAGGCCCTCCTTCTTCAGGGCGTGCCTGATGGCGTTCGAGGGCTGCGACTGGAGCGAGTTGTCGGGTCCCGCCACATTGCCGTGCGCGCCGATCTCCGCGATCCACTCCAGGCCCAGCTCCTCGGCCTTGGCGCGGCTCATCACCACGACCGCCGCCGCGCCGTCGGAGATCTGCGACGACGTGCCCGCCGTGATCGTGCCGTCCTTGGCGAACGCGGGCCGCAGCCGGGCCAGCGAGTCCACCGTCGTCTCGGGCCTGATGCCCTCGTCCTCGGCGAAGAGCAGCGGGTCGCCCTTGCGCTGCGGGACCTCCACCGGCACGATCTCGGCCTCGAAGATCCCGTTCTTGCGGGCCGCCGCCGCCCGCTGGTGGGACAGCGCGCCGAACTCGTCCTGGGCGGGGCGGGCGATGCCCAGGCGCGTGTTGTGCTTCTCCGTGGAGGCACCCATGGGGATGTCCTCGAAGGAGTCGGTCAGCCCGTCGTACGCCATGGCGTCGAGCATCTCGACGGCTCCGTACTTGTATCCCTCGCGGGACTTGGGCAGCAGGTGCGGCGCGTTGGTCATCGACTCCTGGCCGCCGGCCACCACGATGTCGAACTCGCCCGCGCGGATCAGCTGGTCCGCGAGCGCGATCGCGTCGAGGCCGGAGAGGCAGACCTTGTTGATCGTCAGCGCGGGGACGTTCATCGGGATGCCGCCCTTGACGGCCGCCTGGCGGGCCGGGATCTGCCCCGCGCCGGCCTGGAGCACCTGGCCCATGATCACGTACTCCACCTGCTCGCCGCCGATCCCGGCCCGCTCCAGCGCGGCCTTGATCGCGAGGCCGCCGAGGTCCGCGCCGGAGAAGGACTTGAGGGAGCCGAGCAGCCTGCCCATGGGGGTACGGGCACCCGCGACGATCACCGAGGTGGTCTGGTTCGTCTTGTTCGTATCGGACATGAGACGCGATCCCCTTTACGTTGCCGCTGCGGTGCGGCGTGAGGAGGTGAACGAGGGTTAACTCCAATGTACTGAGGGGTAGCGCCCCCGGTCACCCGGCAGTGCGTGTGACGGCGCGCACGTTGCGTAACCGGCGCCGTACCGCTGCACTGGGACCATGCTGACGCGCATCGACCACATCGGAATCGCCTGCTTCGATCTCGACGCCACCGTCGAGTTCTACCGCGCCACCTACGGCTTCGAGGTGTTCCACACCGAGGTCAACGAGGAACAGGGCGTCCGCGAGGCCATGCTCCGGATCAACGGGACCTCCGACGGCGGGGCCTCGTACCTCCAGCTGCTGGAGCCGATCCGGGAGGACTCGGCCGTCGGGAAGTGGCTGGCCAAGAACGGTGAGGGCGTCCATCACCTCGCGTTCGGCACGGCGGACGTCGACGGCGACGCCCAGGACATCCGCGAGAAGGGCGTCCGGGTGCTGTACGACGAGCCCCGCACCGGTTCCATGGGCTCCCGCATCACCTTTTTGCATCCCAAAGACTGTCACGGAGTCCTCACAGAACTGGTCACCTCGGCCCCGGAGCACTGACCTCAAGCATTCCCGGCCCGGTAGAGTGGACCGCTCCGGGCCGGGGCCGGGCCGGGGCCGCGCCCCGACCGAAGATCTGACACCATTCCCCGGGGGGCCGTTCACCGAAAGAACGGGCTCTATAGGGCAGTTGCGACCAGGGGACGGATGGGACCGCGCAGTGCGGGGCTACGAACGCCAGGAGAGCCACCGAGCTGACGACGACCACCTCTCGCGGTTCGAAGCCGAGATGGAACGGCTGAAGACCGCGCGGGAGAAGGCCGTCCAGCACGCCGAGGACCTCGGTTACCAGGTCGAGGTATTGCGCGCCAAGCTGCACGAGGCGCGCCGCAATCTGGCGACCCGTCCCTCCTACGACAACGCCGACCTCGGCTACCAGGCCGACCAGCTGCTCCGTAACGCCCAGATCCAGGCCGAGCAGATGCGTACGGACGCGGAGCGCGAGCTGCGCGACGCCCGTGCCCAGACCCAGCGGATCCTCCAGGAGCACGCCGAGCACCAGGCCAGGCTCCAGGCCGAGCTGCACGCGGAGGCCGTCCAGCGGCGCCAGCGCCTCGACCAGGAGCTGGCCGAGCGCCGCCAGACCGTCGAGTCGCACGTCAACGAGAACGTCGCCTGGGCCGAGCAGCTGCGCGCCAGGACGGAGTCCCAGGCCCGCCGCCTGCTCGACGAGTCGCGCGCCGAGGCCGAGCAGTCGCTGGCCGCCGCCCGCGCGGAGGCAGCCCGGGTCACCGACGAGGCCCGCCGGCGGCTCAGCTCCGAGGCCGAGTCGACCCGCGCCGAGGCCGAGGCGCTCCTCCAGCGTGCCCGCAGGGACGCCGAGCGGCTGCTGAACGCCGCGTCCGCGCAGGCGCAGGAGCTCACGAGCCACGCCGAGCAGCTCCGTACGTCCACCACCGCCGAGTCCGACCAGGCCCGCCAGCAGGCCGGGGACATCAGCCGGGCCGCCGAGCAGCGGATGCAGCAGGCCGAGGAGCGGCTGCGCGAGGCCCGCGCGGAGGCCGAGAAGGTCGACGCGGAGTCCAAGGAGGCCGCGGCCAAGCGGATGGCCGCCGCCGAGTCGCAGAACGAACAGCGCACGCGTACGGCCAAGTCGGAGATCGCCCGGCTGGTCGGCGAGGCCACGCAGGAGGCCGAGGCGACGAAGGCCGAGGCCGAGCAGGCGCTCGCCGACGCCCGCGCCGAGTCGGAGAAGCTGGTCGCGGAAGCGGCGGAGCGGGCCCGTACGGTCGCGGCGGAGGACTCGGCGGCGCAGCTCGCCAAGGCGGCCCGTACGGCGGAGGAGGTCCTGAACAAGGCGTCCGACGACGCCCAGGCCACCATCCGGTCGGCGGGCGAGGAGGCCGAGCGGATCCGCCGCGAGGCCGAGGCCGAGGCGGACCGGCTGCGCGGCGAGGCGGCCGAGCAGGCAGACCAGCTCAAGGGCGCGGCCAAGGACGACACGAAGGAGTACCGCGCCAAGACCGTCGAGCTCCAGGAGGAGGCGCGCAGGCTGCGCGGCGAGGCCGAGCAGCTGCGGGCCGACGCGGTCGCCGAGGGCGAGCGCATCCGGGGCGAGGCGCGGCGCGAGGCCGTCCAGCAGATCGAGGAGGCGGCCAGGTCCGCCGAGGAGCTGCTGACCAAGGCGAAGGCCGACGCGGACGAGGCGCGGTCGAACGCGACGGCGGAGAGCGAGCGGGTCCGTACCGAAGCCATCGAGCGCGCCACGACCCTGCGCAGGCAGGCCGAGGAGACGCTGGAGCGCACCCGCGCCGAGGCCGAGCGGCTGCGGGTGGAGGGCGAGGAGCAGGCCGAGGCGACGAAGAAGGCGGCCGAGGACGCCGCCGCCGCGCTGCGCGAGGAGACGGAGCGGGGCGTCGAGTCCCGCAAGGCCGAGGCGGCGGGCGAGCTGACCCGGCTGCACACGGAGGCGGAACAGCGCCTCGCGTCGGCCGAGGAGGCGCTCACCGACGCCCGCGGCGAGAGCGAGCGGATCCGCCGGGAGGCCGGCGAGGAGACGGACCGGCTGCGCGCGGAGGCCGCCGAGCGGATCCGTACGCTCCAGGCGCAGGCCGAGCAGGAGGCCGAGCGGCTCCGTACGGAAGCGGCGGCGGACTCCGCGCAGTCCCGCGCGGAGGCGGAGACGCACGCGGTACGGCTGCGCACGGAGGCCGCGACGGAGGCGGAGCGGCTCAAGAACGAGGCGCAGGAGACCGCCGACCGGATCAGGGCCGAGGCGGCGGCCGCCGCCGAGCGGGTCGGGGTGGAGGCCGCGGAGGCGCTGGCTGCCGCGCAGGACGAGGCGGCCCGGCGCCGCCGCGAGGCGGAGCAGACGCTGGCCGCCGCCCGCGCGGAGGCGGACCAGGAGCGCGCGAGCGTCCGCGAACAGAGCGAGGAGCTGCTCGCGTCGGCCCGCAAGCGGGTCGAGGAGGCGCAGGCCGAGGCGCAGCGGCTGGTCGAGGAGGCGGACCGGCGCGCGACGGAGCTGGTGGCCGCCGCCGAGCACACGGCCCAGCAGGTACGGGAAGCGGTGGCCGGTCTCCAGGACCAGGCCGAGCAGGAGATCGCCGGGCTGCGGTCGGCCGCCGAGCACGCGGCGGACCGTACGCGTACGGAGGCGCAGGAGGAGGCCGACCGGGTGCGCGGCGACGCGTACGCGGAGCGGGAGCGGGCCACGGAGGACGCCAACCGCATCCGTACGCGCGCGCACGCGGAGTCCGAGGCGGCGCAGGCGCTCGCCGAGCGGACGGTCGGCGACGCGATCGCGGAGGCGGAGCGGCTGCGGGCCGACAGCGCGGAGTACGCGCAGCGGGCCAGGACGGAGGCGTCCGACTCGCTGGTGGCGTCCGAGCAGGACGCGTCGCGGGCCAGGGCCGAGGCCAGGGAGGACGCCAACCGGATCCGCGGCGACGCGGCCGCGCAGGCCGACCGGCTGGTCACGGAGGCGACCAGCGAGGTCGAGCGGATGCGCGCCGAGGCCGCCGAGGCGATGGGCGCGGCGCAGCAGGCCGCCGAGCGGCTGCGGGCCGAGGCCGAGCGGGTCAAGGCGGAGACCGAGGACGCGGCGGAGCGGCTCAGGAACGAGGCGCAGGAGGAGACGGACTGGCTGCTCGACGAGGCGCGCAAGGACGCGGCCAAGCGCCGTGCGGACGCGGCCGAGCAGGCGGACCAGCTCATTAACAAGGCCCAGGAGGAGGCGTTGCGCGCCGCCACCGAGGCCGAGGAGCAGGCGGACCGGATGGTCGCCGCCGCCCGCAAGGAGGCCGAGCGCATCGACGCGGAGGCCACGATCGAGGGCAACTCCCTGGTGGAGAAGGCCCGTACGGACGCGGACAACCTGCTCGTGGGGGCCCGGCGCGATGCCACGGCCATACGCGAGCGGGGCGAGGAACTGCGCCAGCGCGTCGAGTCCGAGATCGAGCAACTGCACGAGCGGGCCCGGCGCGAGACGTCCGAGCAGTTGCGGACGGCGGGCGAGCGGGTCGACGCCTTGATGAAGGCCGCGGAGGAACAGCGTGCCGAGGCCGCGCGGAAGGCGGAGGAGCTGGTCTCCGAGGCCAACTCCGAGGCGAGCAGGGTCAGGATCGCCGCCGTGCGCAAGGCGGAGGGTCTCCTCAAGGAGGCCGAGCTGAAGAAGGCCGAACTGACCAAGGAGGGCGAGAAGTTGCGCGCGGACGCCCAGCAGGCCGCCAAGCAGATGGTCGAGGACGGCGAGCGGGACCTGGATGTTCTCACCCGCAGACGCGCGGACATCCAGACGGAGATCTCCCGTGTCCAGGACGTGCTCGAAGCGTTGGGGTCATTGGAGGCACCGTCGGGCCCGGCGAAGGACAACCCGGTCAAGGCGGGTGCGGCGGCCGGAACGAATCGTTCGGGTGGCAAGTCTTCCGACGGCTAGGGCCGGACCACCGGCCCCTGGGCTCCGGGAAACCGCTTCGAGCCACTCAAAAGGCTGGACATTCTCCATATTAAACCGGCATCAACACGATGACACGCCGCTCCGGCCCCTAGGATTCCCCCTATCACCTCACCGGTCTCATTCGACAGGAACCCCATGAGTGACACATCCTCCCCATTCGGCTTCGAGCTCGTGCGGCGTGGTTACGACCGTGGTCAGGTGGACGACCGCATTACCAAACTCGTCGCCGACCGTGACAGCGCCCTGGCCCGTATCACCGCGCTGGAAAAGCGCATCGAGGAGCTGCATCTCGAAACGCAGAATGCTCAGGCCCAGGTCAGCGACGCGGAGCCGTCGTACGCCGGCCTCGGCGCCCGCGTAGAGAAGATCCTCCGCCTCGCCGAGGAGGAGGCCAAGGACCTGCGCGAGGAGGCCCGTCGCGCGGCCGAACAGCACCGTGAGCTCGCCGAGTCGGCGGCCCAGCAGGTCCGTAACGACGCCGAGTCGTTCGCGACGGAGCGCAAGGCACGGGCCGAGGACGAGGGCACGCGCATCGTCGAGAAGGCGAAGGGCGACGCCTCCACCCTGCGTTCGGAGGCGCAGAAGGACGCGCAGGCCAAGCGCGAGGAGGCGGACGCGCTCTTCGAGGAGACCCGCGCCAAGGCCGCCCAGGCCGCCGCGGACTTCGAGACGAACCTCGCCAAGCGGCGTGAGCAGTCCGAGCGTGACCTCGCGACGCGTCAGGCGAAGGCCGAGAAGCGCCTGGCGGAGATCGAGCACCGCGCCGAGCAGCTGCGCCTGGAGGCCGAGAAGCTGCGTACGGACGCGGAGCGCCGCGCCCGTCAGACGGTGGAGACCGCTCAGCGTCAGTCGGAGGACATCGTGGCCGACGCGAACGCCAAGGCCGACCGGATCCGCAGCGAGTCGGAGCGCGAGCTGGCGGCGCTCACCAACCGCCGCGACTCGATCAACGCCCAGCTGACCAACGTCCGCGAGATGCTGGCCACGCTGACCGGTGCCGCGGTGGCCGCCGCCGGCTCCCCGGCCGACGACGAGCCGATCTCCCGCGGGGTGCCGGCGCAGCAGTCGCGCTGACCCACTTCGCGGACACGCGCCCCCGGCGCGTAACGATCGCGTAAGCCCCCTGCCACTCCGGTGGCGGGGGGCTTTTTGTGCCTTTAGGTTGTCCGCATGATCGAGGTTGAGGGTCTCACCAAGCGCTTCGGCCGCAAGGTCGCCGTCGATCAGCTCTCCTTCGAGGTCAGACCCGGTGTGGTGACGGGTTTTCTGGGGCCCAACGGCGCGGGCAAGTCGACCACGATGCGGATGATGCTCGATCTGGACAACCCGAGCGGCGGCTCGGTCAGGATCGACGGCAAGCGCTACCGCGACCTCACCGAACCGCTCAAGCACATAGGGGCGCTGCTGGAGGCCAAGGCCATGCACGGCGGCCGGAGCGCGTACCACAACCTCCTCTGTCTGGCGCAGAGCAATCGGATCCCGGAGCGCCGGGTGTCCGAGGTACTGGACATGGTCGGGCTGACGGCCGTGGCGCGGAAAAAGTCCAAGGGTTTCTCCCTTGGTATGGGCCAACGGCTGGGAATCGCCTCGGCGCTGCTCGGTGATCCCGAGATCCTGATGTTCGACGAACCCGTCAATGGCCTGGATCCGGAAGGAATTCACTGGATCCGCAATCTCATGAAGGCCCTTGCGGCGGAGGGCCGTACGATCTTCGTCTCCAGCCATCTGATGAGTGAAATGGCCCTGACAGCGGATCACTTGATCGTGATCGGCCAGGGACGGCTACTCGCGAACACCTCGATGGCCCGGTTCATCCACGACAACTCCCGCAGTTACGCGCGCCTGCGCTCCCCGCAGCGCGAGCGGCTGAGCGACGTCCTCGCGGCGGAGGGGTACACGCCGGTCGAGACGGAGGGCGGGGTCCTGGAGATCGACGGCGCCGAGACCGAGGAGCTGGGCGAGCTGGCCGCGCGCCACGGCATCGTGCTGCACGAGCTGAGCGCGCAGCGCGCCTCGCTGGAGGACGCCTTCATGCAGATGACGGCGGAGTCCGTCGAGTACCACGCCCACGCGGCGGCCGACGGCGGCCCGCCCCGGGAGTTCGAGGGCAAGGGAGCCTGACGCATGGCACTGACCACGGCACCGGCGGTTCTCCAGTCCGAGTGGACCAAGATCCGTACGGTTTCCTCCACCACCTGGACCCTGATCAGCGCCCTGGTGGTGACCGTCGCCCTGGGCGCCGTCCTCTGCGCGGTGTACAACGCGACGTTCGACGATCTCGACGACGCCCAGCGGGCCACCTTCGACCCGACGTTCGCCAGCTTCTCCGGGATGGTCCTGGGCCAGCTCGCGATGGTGGTCTTCGGGGTGCTCGTGGTCGGCTCCGAGTACTCGTCGGGCATGATCCGTACCTCACTGGCCGCCGTGCCCCGGCGCTCCCTCTTCCTCTTCTCCAAGATCTTCGTGGCCGGGGTGCTGGCCCTGATCGTCGGGCTCCTCACCGGTTTCCTCTCCTTCTTCCTCGGCCAGGCGCTGCTCGGCGACCACAGCACGACCATCGGCGAGCCGGACGTCCTGCGCGCGGTCATCGGCAGCGGGCTGTACATGGCGCTGATCGCCGTCTTCTCGATGGGCGTGGCGGCGATGCTGCGCAGCTCGATGCTGTCGCTGGGCATCCTGATGCCGTTCTTCTTCCTGGTCTCGCAGATCCTGGCGGCGGTCCCGGGCGCCAAGGACGTCGCGCGATACTTCCCCGACCAGGCCGGCCGGAAGATCTTGCAGGTGGTGCCCGACGCCATGAACTCGGACCGGGCGCCGTACGGGCCCTGGGAGGGCCTGGGGATCCTGGTCCTGTGGGTCGCGGCGGCGCTGGTCGGTGGCTGGATCGTGATCAAGAAGCGCGACGCCTGACCGGGCTCGCCGCAGTGTTGCCGGGCGCGCCGCACCGTTGTAACGACTTGGCCGGAACCGTCAAGGCCCGGATATCCTCCTAACTCAAACGGGGGGCCTTCGGTCCGGAAGCGGCCACTGCCCCGACGACCTGACCTGTCGATGGGGCTGGCGAATGATCGAGGCGATCGGCCTGACGAAGCGCTACGGCGCCAAGACGGCCGTGCACAACCTTTCCTTCCAGGTACGGCCCGGCACCGTCACCGGGTTCCTGGGCCCCAACGGTTCCGGCAAGTCCACGACGATGCGGATGATCCTCGGCCTCGACCAGCCCACGGCCGGCAGCGTCACGGTCGGCGGCCATCCCTTCCGCCGGCTGCCGAACGCGCCGCGCCAGGTCGGCGCGCTGCTCGACGCGAAGGCCGTGCACGGCGGCCGTACGGCCCGTACCCACCTGCTCTCCCTGGCCCAGCTGTCGGGCATCCCGGCGGCCCGGGTGGACGAGGTGCTCGGGGTCGTCGGCCTCCAGGACGTGGCGCGGCGGCGTTCCAAGGGCTTCTCGCTCGGCATGGGCCAGCGGCTCGGCATCGCGGCGGCGCTGCTGGGCGATCCGCAGGTGCTGCTGTTCGACGAGCCGGTCAACGGGCTCGACCCCGAGGGCATCCTCTGGGTCCGCAACCTGATGAAGCGGCTGGCCTCCGAGGGCCGTACGGTCTTCGTCTCCTCGCACCTGATGAGCGAGATGGCCGTCACCGCCGACCATCTGATCGTGATCGGACGCGGGCAGCTGCTCGCCGACATGAGCGTCACGGACTTCATCTCCGCGAACTCCGCGGACTTCGCGCGGGTACGGACCGCGCCGGTCGACCCGCCGCGGCGGGAGAAGCTGATGTCCGCGCTGGCGGAGGCGGGCGGCCAGGTGCTGTCCGAGCCGGACGGCGCGCTGCGGGTCACGGGGCTGCCGCTCCCCCGGATCAGCGATCTCGCGCACGACGCGGACGTAAGGATCTGGGAACTGTCCCCGCACCAGGCCTCTTTGGAGGAGGCGTACATGCGGATGACGCAGGGCGCGGTGGACTACCGGTCGACGGCGGACGCGCTGGAGGGTTTCCAGCCGCCGCCGCAGGGCTGGGGACAGGGCCAGGGGTACGGCGCCCCCGTACCGCCGGTGGTCCGGGAGGCGCCGCAGCAGGGGTGGTACGCACCACCGCCGCCCGGACAGAACCCGTACGCGACTCCGGCGGCGCCGGCGGCCGCTCCCGTACCGGCTCCGGCTCCGGCTCCGGCTCCGGCTCCGGCAGAGGCTTCCGCTCCCGCCCCAGCAGCGGCCCCGGCCCCCGCCCCGGCCGTTCAGACGACACCGCGTGACAGCGACAGCAACGAGGACGCCCGATGACGACCCCGTACCAGCAGCCCGCTCCGCAGCCGCCGGCCCCCCAGTGGGGCACGGGCCCGGTGGGCGGCTACGTCTCCCCGATCCCCGTACGCCGGGCCACGCTCGGCGACGCCGTCGCCTCCGAGTGGACCAAAATCCGGTCCGTACGGTCCACGATGTGGACGCTCGGGGTGATGCTCGTCCTGATGGTCGGCATCGGGACGCTCACCGCCCTGGTGGTCTCCACCTCCACCGACTCGCTCAACGACGACGTGCTGACCCTCGGCTTCTTCGGGGTGCTGCTCGGCTCGATCTGTGTGATCACGCTCGGCGTGCTGACGATCTCGTCGGAGTACACGACCGGCATGATCCGTACGACCCTGACCGCGTGCCCCAGCCGCGTCCGGGTGCTCGGCGCCAAGTCGCTGGTCTTCTTTCTGCTGATCTTCGTGCTCACCGTGGTCACCACGGCGCTCGTGGGCGCCCTCCAGGTGGCGATCACCGACGCGGACTCGCCGTCCGGGGAGGTGTGGTTCCGCTCGACCGTCGGCGTCAGCCTCTACCTGGCCACGCTGGGGCTGCTGGCGCTGGCCGTCGGGGCGCTGATCCGGCACTCGGCGGGCGCGATCACCATCATGATCGGCGTGGTCCTGATGCCGCTGGTGCTGGCGATGTTCATGTTCGCCGACTCGCTCGGCACGCTGCGCGACGGGCTGTTCGACTACTCGATCCCCAACCAGCTCGCCGTCTTCTACGACAACGCGGGGGTCTCCGGTAACGGCGCGGGGCCGTCCGGTTGGGAGCCGCTGTGGATCATGATCGGGGTGACGGCGGTCGCGATGACGGGCGCCTTCTTCTCACTGGACCGCCGCGACGTGTGAGTCGCGGGGCTTCGGTCCCGGGCTCCGGTCCCGGGCTTCGGTCCTCGGACTCCAGTCGCCGGCTTCAGTACCGAGGCGCGTTACGGGACCGCTGCACCCGCGAGGTGCGGCGGTCCTTCGCGTTCCAGCACGCCTGGTGCCAGTGCCGCCGGTCCTCCACCCCGCCGTACTCGGGCCAGGCCACCACGTGCGCGACCCCCGAGGGGATCTCCTGGTCGCAGCCCGGGCAGCGGTAGCGCTTGCCCGCGGCGCTCGCCCCCGCGACGTGGCGCACGGACCACTGCTCGCCCTGCCACCCCTCCGAGCGCTGGAAACCGCCGTACCGGTCCCCCTCGTCACCGGTGGGACCGGTCGGTTTCTCGCCGCCTCGGGGGCGGTTGCGGCGCGGGGACACAGGACACCTCACGGGGCAGGCAGCACGGTTCCCGTCCAGCCTACGGCCCGCGCCCCCGGGTAGACGTCGCACACGGCCCAGGACGACTCCCACCCCAAGAGGGACTTACCGGACAATCGCAAGAACTTTGTGGAGAGCCGTGCCTTTGGCACGTGTCAGACGTTGTTGCCGGTAAGGGGGAGTCGCGTCGGCCGCAAGGAGGCAGAGAGCGATGCGTGTGGGAGCTTTTGTGCTCGCGGCCCAGTTTCCGGGCCAGGGACAGGGGGAGGCGCTGCACCGGGCGGTGCGTACCGCCGAGGTCGGCGAGGAGTCGGGGCTGGACGCGGTCTGGCTGGCCGAACACCACTTCGTGCCGTACGGCGTGTGCCCGTCGGCCGTGACCCTGGCCGGGCTGCTGCTCGGCAGGACCCGGTGCCTCAGGGTGGGTACGGCGGTCAGTGTGTTGCCGAACGTGCATCCGGTGGCCCTCGGCGAGCAGGCCGCGCTGCTGCATCTCGTCTCCGGCGGCCGGTTCTCGCTCGGGGTGGGCCGGGGCGGGCCCTGGGTGGACCTGGAGGTGTTCGGCGGCGGCCTGCGCGCCTTCGAGGAGGACTTCCCCGAATCCCTCGACCTGCTCCTGCGCTGGCTGCGCGAGAGCCGGGTCGGGGCGGCGGGCGAGCGTTTCACCTTCCGTGAGGTCGCGGTGGTGCCCCGGCCGGACGAGTTGCTGGATACGGCGGGCCCCGAGGTGGTCGTCGCGTGCACCTCACCCCGGAGCGTCCGGCTGGCGGGCGAGCGCGGGCTGCCGATGCTGCTGGGCATGCACGCGGGGGACGACGAGAAGGCGGAGATGGTCGCGTTGTGGCGTACGTACGCCCACGCGGCCGGTCACGATCCGCGCTTGTCCCACGTGTCGGTGGGGGTCGCCCAGATCGCCGACACCGCCGCGGAGGCGAGGGAGAGCCTGGTGAAGGCGATGCCCGGCTGGCTGCGGCAGGGGCTCGGTGCCCATGTGACGGTGGACGGCCGGGAGCGGCCCATGCGCGACCCCGTCGCCTATACGGAACTGCTGTGCGGCCTGCACCCGGTGGGCTCCCCCCGGCTCGCCGCGGACCGCCTGGCCGCCACGGCGGAACGTACGGGCATCACGCGCTTCGCGCTGCTCGTCGAGGGTTCGGGCGACCTGGCGGCGACGGAGGAGAACGTACGGCGGCTGGGAACCGACGTACTCCCCCTGGTGAACTGACCGCTGACCGCCGCCACTCCGCCGATTCAGGCGGCGGAGTGGCGGCGGGGGACGTCAGCAGTCCCGGAGTTCGGGGGACTGGTTGAGCAACTGGCCACGGATCGAGGTGAATCGGGCCAGCCGCTCGTCGACCGAGGGATCCAGCGGGAACACCGCGACACGGTGGCAGTTCTGGAAGGCGAGACGCACTCCGAAGTGCCGCTGCAACGCACCGCGAATGGCATCACTCGCGAGGGCGCGCAACAACTGACCACGTGCCTGCTCGTCCGGCGGCGGCGTCTGGTTGTCGGCGAACTGTCCACCGTCCACCTTCAGCTGAGCCACCAGAGAACTGATCATCTCCCACGCGTAGGGCAGGGAGGTCCGGACGCAGTCGACGAAAGCAGCTTCGTCGACCTCGCCTCGCTCGGCCTGTTCCAACAGTGCCGGTGAGACGTCGAGCGACATGAGTTCTCCTCTCGCGACCCCGAAGACCGGGGTCTTGCGGGCACGGAAAAGAGGCGCCGACGACGCAGCGTGCACGACCGGCGACCTCAGGTATCCACGTTAGGCGTGTGGTCGGGCCCGCACCAGGCGAATGGGAACACAACCGGCCAATAACGAACGGGGCTTCCGGGGCGAATCGCGCGCGACCTGGGCGGTCGAGTAGCGTTGCCGACCATGCGTCTCGTCATTGCCCGCTGCTCCGTGGACTACGCGGGCCGGCTCACCGCCCACCTGCCCTCCGCGCCCCGTCTCATCCTGGTCAAAGCCGACGGCAGTGTGTCGATCCACGCCGACGACCGGGCGTACAAACCCCTCAACTGGATGTCCCCGCCCTGCACCCTCAAAGAGGATGACGGCTCTTGGACGGTGGTGAACAAAGCGGGCGAGAAACTGATCATCACGATGGAGGAGGTCCTCCACGACTCGTCCCACGAACTGGGCGTCGACCCCGGCCTGATCAAGGACGGCGTGGAGGCACACCTCCAGGAACTCCTCGCCGACCGCATCGAGACACTGGGCGAGGGCTACACACTGATCCGCCGCGAGTACCCGACAGCGATCGGCCCGGTGGACATCCTGTGCCGGGACGCGGACGGCGCGACGGTGGCGGTGGAACTCAAACGCCGAGGCGACATCGACGGCGTGGAACAACTGACCCGCTACCTGGAGTTGCTGAACCGCGACCCCCATCTGGCCCCGGTGAAGGGCGTGTTCGCGGCCCAGGAGATCAAACCCCAGGCCCGAGTCCTGGCCACGGACCGAGGCATCGGCTGCCTGGTCCTGGACTACAACGCGATGCGAGGCATCGAGGACGACAAACTGCGCCTGTTCTGACGCGCGGAAGGGCCCGACCTCAGCATCAGGTCGGGCCCTTTTGTCGCGCGGCTGCTGACGGGACGGCTACGGTCGGCGGAACTCGCCACCCACAACTCCGCACACGAACGCGTCGAACTCGCCGGGGGTGAAGACCAGCGCCGGGCCGGTTGGGTCCTTGCTGTCCCGCATGGCCACCACGTCGCTGACGTAGGCGACTTCGACACACTGTCCGTTGCCGCTGCTGTAACTGCTCTTCTGCCACGCAGCGTTGGAAAGATCCACCTGCTTCATCCTGCAACCTTCTCTCATGTGGTTTCTCGAACCAACGCCCCTATGAGGGCAACTGAGTCGTTCGGACTCAGCGCCTGGGCACGCAGGTGATCGAAGATCTGGCTGTAGCGCCGGATGTCTTCCTCGGCTTCCAGGAAGAGATCGCCGGCCATGCTGTCGATGTAGACGACCGAAGGGTCCACAGCCTCCGGGAAGTCCATCAGCACGAAGCTGCCCGGCATCCCAGGGTGCGCGCCCGTGGCATAGGGAATGACCTGGAGCGTGATGTGCGGATCGATCGCCGCCTTGGTCAAACGGTTCAACTGGTCGGCCATGACCCCGGGGCCGCCAACTTCTCTCCGCAGGGCGGCTTCATCCAAGATCGCCCACAGTTCAAGAGGATGCTCCTTCTCGAAGACGGCCTGCCGTTCGACACGCGCCTGTACCCGTTGGTCAACCTCCTTGGGAGTGGCCATCGGAAGCACGCCCCGGATCACGGCGCGCGCGTAATCCTCGCTCTGGAGCAGACCAGGAACGAACAATGATTCGTAGTTCCGGACACCACGCGCTTCGGCTTCGAAGCTGATGTACGCAGTGTATTCATTGGGCAGATCGGCGTGATACGGCCGCAGCCACCCTTGTTCGTCCGCGGTACGCGAAAGCGCCAAGATCTCCGAGCGCTGCGGGTCGGCAACTCCGTACAGATCCAGCAGTCCGACCAACGTCCGCTGCTGCGGACGCACCTTGGCCGTCTCGATCCGGTAGAGCGTCGCGGCGTTGATACCTGTCCGTTCGGCGATGTCATCCCTGGTCAGACCGCTTATCTCACGCAGCCGTCGCAGTTCGGCCGCCAAGCGGCGGAGACGAATCGGGGGTGCTTGCCGTTTCGGCGCCACTCGCCCCATCCCTTCATGTGCACGGCTGTCACGGACGAGTTTGACCGAACCGCACCCATCGCAGCAAGTCAGATTGCGTATGCACGGTATGCATTCGATGACCTTGCACAGTACTGCCAGGCTGAGGCATGCTGAGCAAACGCAAGCCTGGCACGATCAGTTCCGGCCGGTGGTGGAGTGACGAAGGTGCACCCAGATGCGGTACGCACCTCGGCGCGGCATGTCCGGCCATGAACACGCTTGGTCATCAATGACGACCGAGGGTCACAAGAACGTGCCGACTTACCCGGCCGGTGCGGCAGCGTGTGAATCCGCACGGCTTCCGATGCAAGGGAGGCACGTTGTGAAACCACTCATCTACGGCTACATGCGGCTCTTCTCTGACGTCACCGATCAGCAGGTGTACGCAACGGAACAAGAGATGCGGCACTTCGCCCAAGCGGCCGGCTTCCAGCTGGCGGCCGTCTTCCACGACGTCGAGTCCGGCTCGCATGAAGCCTTCTACGAACTGGGAGTCGCGTTACGACGTGCGGACGTGCACGACGTCGTACTGCCGTCGCTACGCCATCTGTCCACGAGCGACGTGCTTCAAGACGCGCTGCTCGACTGCCTGGAGGACCGCTTTCAGGCACACGTCCACGTGCTCGCGACCCGCACGACCCAAGACAACCTCCCGTCGGCAGACAAGAGGTAGTGGCATGTCGCGACTTCGCGCTTGGGATCGGTTGACGCTGGCGGCTGTTCCCACGGCGGCGTGCTGCGCCCGTACCTTCACCAGGTGCACCTTGCGCTGGTGGGGCGCGACCGACGTCATGGACGACGCGCTGCTGATCATCTCCGAACTGGTGACGAACGCCGTCAAGGCAACCGGCCCGAACATCCCGGATCCGACGTGGTCGGACGTCAAGGCAGAGCATGTCCTCGGCGTACAGCTCCGCGTCGTGGACATGAACCTGTACGTCGAGGTGTGGGACAGAGGCAGCGAGATCCCCGCGACCAAGGCACCGTCAGCAGACGACGAAGGCGGACGTGGCCTCCTGCTGGTCCAGTCGCTCACCAGAAGGTGGGGCACCTTCCACCCGCCGGCCGGGGGCAAGATCGTGTGGGCCGAGTTACCGCTCGCCAAAGCCCCCGACCTTACCCCCGAGACCCCGCCGCTCCCTCACCGCGTACCGAGCGATATCCGCGCCCCCGAGGGCAAGGCAAAGGAACAGGTCGAGACCGCGCTGATGGAACGCGTCCTGGAAGGCCTGCGCAGGCTGTAGTTCGGAGTACGGAGGTGGTGGACGACAACCGAAAAGGAAGAACACCCCTGCGCACAACGGGCACGGGGTGTTCCCCCCTCGTACGGGGTGAGCGCGACCCTCGGATCTCTGCGCCGGCTGAACCCTCGGCAGCCACCCAAGCGGGAGTGATCGGCCCGAGCATATGAGCGATAGCACCGCTCGACCCCGCCTCCGGGGCGGGCAGAACCTGGAACGGATCGGCTGCCCACACTGTGGCGCCGAGATCGACACCAAATGGTGGGGTGACTTCATGGATGCGCACGACGGGGATGGGTTCGCCTCCCTCGCCGTGGAGGTCCCCTGCTGCCGGACCGCGACAACGCTCGATGCGCTGGAGTATGAGTGGCCTTGCGGCTTCGCTCGCTTCGAAATCGCCATACGGAACCCCGGGCGTGCCCGGTTCAGCGACGAGGAACTGACCTCACTCGCCCATGCACTTGGACACCCTGTGAAGCAAGTCCGGGCACGCATCCAACTCAGAGGCCATCTCATTTGGCGAGTCCGCGCTAGTAGATGAGTGTGCAGGCGGCGCTGTTGGTCGCACCCGCTCAGTCGGCCGAAGTGTTCTGTGTCGCCTCGCGCGCCTCGGTAAGGGCTCGCTGCCTGAGGTTGCCGCCGAACAGCTGAATCGTGGTGGCGGCCAGGATGTCATCGCTGCCGATGGTCCGCCTGTCCCCTCTTCGGTCGGACAGGGCCCGGAAGGAATCCTTGCGGAACGGGGGTGGGTCCGGTTCGCCCGGCATCACCAGGGTGACCGTACCGAAACGTTTGACCCCGCCCTCGCGGACGACCATGGCCGCGTCCCGGGCGAGGTCCGTCAGAAACACGCTCGCGATTCCGTCCAGGTCGCGGACCATCGCCGGGACGGCCGTCGCCCCCTGGCTCCGCAGCAGCTTCTTGACCCCGGCCTCGAACCTGTGGGCGCCGACCACGGCACTCGGTTTGCGTGACCTGCTGCGCTTACGAGGAGGCACGAGGACACCCTCGGCGTCGTACAGGACACCGGGTAGGGCTCGAAACGTGGGGCTGTGGCCGTACCACTTGTCCCCCACCTCAAGCTCGACGTTCCGGTCGATCGCGAAGAGAAGATCCCCGGGAATCAGCTTCTTCCGGGCCTCCGCCCCGGCCGCTGTCCTCGCACCGGCGATGATCTCCGTCAGCACGGTCCGCGTCACCGACGCGGCGGCCCACGCGGCCGATCGAGAGACGTGCATCGGGGTCACATCCCTGAACACCGCTTTGACGAGAGAGGGCTTGAACGGCGAGACATCCATGACCGAGGCGGTCTCGGGACCGTTGCGTTCAGGGCGTGCTGGCTGTGCGGTCATCGGAAGAAAAGCTCCCTGCTGCCGGAGTTGGAGGACATCTCATTTTGCAAGTCGGCGGTAGCAGATGAGGGTTGCCGCGATCCCGGCGAAGGCGAGCAAGTCTTCTGCTTAGCGTTCGTACGGCGGTCGCCGACCGCCTCCCTGCGGTCGCACCGGAGCCGGCGGCACCAGCCGTTCAACAATCCCGCAACCGAAGGCTACCCAACTCGCCACATGAGATGTCTTCTTGGACGTCACCGCACAAGCGCCCAGCTGCCGATGCTGTGATGGCTTGATGCGACCTGAGCATTGCGTGACCAGGAACCACATCGAGGTGTGGCACGACCGGCTACTGCCATCGGGACCGGGTCGGATCCGGTTCTGGGCAGTCCTGCGCGGCTCGCTCCTGCCGATTCTTGTCTGGACTGGCGTCGCGTGCTTCGCGTACATCGTCTACAACCCGGTCGTGACGACGGTCATTGGTGGGCTTTTCGCCGTGTCGTTCGTTGTGGGGTTCGGGCTGCGCCGCAGGAAGAGGCACTCGGTTCGCTGTAGCGCGTACGGTGCGCTGGGCGGAGTGCTCGACAAGTCCATGGCCGGGTTCTGATCCGTTGCGGCGACTGGGCCGTGTTTCAAGTAACGGGTGAGTCTTGGGCGGACGGTTCTTCGGCCGGTTCCGTAGAGCGCAGGCGGGCTGGGGAGACGTCGTAGGGCATCACGCCGATGGCTTCGAACGCGCTCATGGAGTCCGCCTCCTCGGCGTCATCGATGCGGTCGGAATCCTTCCGCAGCGTGGGACGCCTGGCCAGGGCGACGAAGCGGATGGCCTGGACAGGCCGCGCCGAGCGGGCCGAAGATCCGCTCAGTGACCAGCGGACTGTCCAGGTCCGCCTGACGCAGGCACTGTCGCCTCCTGCTCGGCGAGGGTTTGTTCCAACCGCTCCAGGATGTCCGCGATACCGTCTCCGCTGTCCATACCGGCGGAAGCCGCCCCTCCGTAATGACCGCAGGGCCGTCGTTTTCTGCTGGGGCATCCGCACGACGGCAGGCCGAGGGTTCACAGCCACTGATGAATCGCCGGGACCTGGATCGTCACCTCGAACCGAAACGCAAGTTTGCCGAGGGTACGCCTTGTCGCCTCGCACCCGCAGCGGGCGGCTTCCCGGCCGGCCGACAGGGCCGGCGAGGCATCCCGATCGCGTTCAGGACGGCTCGACCTGCGGACTGTCATCGCGCTGCCCGGCGGCTCCGGTCCTGCCGCTTCACCCACTTTCCCCTGACTGATGAACGCAGGGGAACAGGTCCGCAGGACGGCTACAGCTGGGGGGGCGGCGTGTCAGGCGCGGTCGTGGAGGGTGATGTGGTAGCCGTCCGGGTCGGCGAAGGTGAAGGTCCGGCCGAAGGGGCCGTCGATCGGTGCGGCGACGATGGTGTGGCCGTCGGTGACGAGAGCGTCGTGGATGGCCTGGACGTCGGTGGCGTGGAGCCAGATCGCGGCGCCGATGCCGGGCTGGGTGACGGATGCGAGATCGGTGCCGGGGACGACGTCGCGGAGTGCGAACGCGATCGGCTTCGTCTCGAAGACGACGGCGTGCGGAGGTCCGGCCTGCGAGCGGACGAGGCCGAGGTACTGCTCGTAGAACGCCTGCGAAGCGTCGAGGTCGCGCGCCTGGAGTGAGAGGAAGTCGGGGCCGGTGGCGGGCATGAGGCGCTCCTTCTTTTCGTGTCAGTTTACTGACACCAGCCAACGTATGTCAGAATCCTGACATGAGTCAAATACGTGTGGGCGTCGACCTGGACACATCACTGGGCTACCTGCTGAAAGAGGCTTCGAGCGCTCTGCGCGCAGCCATGGAGGAGGTGCTGCGGCCACTCGGGATGAGCGTGACGCACTACTCGTGCCTCGAACTGCTGGCTCAACGACCGGGCTTGTCGAACTCCGAGCTCGCGCGGGGCGCGTTCGTGACGCGGCAGTCGATGAACGTACTGCTCCAGGCCCTGGAACGAGACGGCTACGTGACCAGGCCCGCGGAGGCGCCCGTCGGGAAGGCCCTTCCCGCGCGGCTCACGCCTCGCGGCCGGCGGAGCCTGGAGAAGGCGACCGTGGCGGTCCGGTCCGTCGAGGTCAGAATGCTGGCCGGCATGAGCGAGACCGAGCAGTCGGACGCGTTCCGGATCCTGCGGAGCATGGTTCGGTCCCTGCGCGACGGCAGCGGCGGCAGCGACAGCGCATAGCTCGGCGCGGTGGGCGCGTACGCCGAATGGTTCCCATGCTCCGCGGTCCCGGCGGAGTGGCTCTGGCGGTCGGGCCGTGTGGGGAAGGGTGGGGGCGTCCGGCGCGGGTTGGATGTGATTCGGAGGGCGGGAGACTTCATGGGCAGCGAGCAGAAGGTCGCCATCATCACGGGGGCGTCGGGAGGCATCGGCGGGGCCCTCGTCGCGGCCTATCGCGGGCTGGGGTACGCGGTCACCGCCACCGACCGGGGCGCCCCGGTGTCGGGGGATTCCGGGGTGCTCGCGGTGGCCGCCGATGTGACCCAGGCGGGTGCCGGGGCGCGGGTCGTCGGCGCGACCCTCGACCGGTTCGGGCGGGTCGACACACTGGTCAACTGCGCCGGGGTGTTCATCTCCAAGCCGTTCACCGAGTACACCGACGAGGACTTCGAGTTGGTGGTCGGGGTGAACGTGCGTGGGTTCTTCGAGGTCTCGCGCAGCGTGATCGACGCAATGCTCTCCCGGGAGGGTGGGGGGCATGTGGTGAATATTTCAAGCACCCTTGTCGAGAACGCCGACGCCGACGTGAGCGGGGCCCTTACGGCCCTCACCAAGGGCGGCCTGAACGGGGTCACGAAATCGCTCGCCATCGAGTACGCCACCCGCGGTGTCCGGGTGAACGCCGTCTCGCTCGGCGTCATCCGGACCCCGATGCACCCGACGGACCCCGGCGGGGTCCAGGCCGCGCGCCACCCGGTCCGGCGGATGGGCGAGGTCGACGATGTCGTACGGGCCGTGCTGTATCTGGAGCGGGCCCCGTTTGTCACCGGTGAGATCTCGCACGTCGACGGGGGGCAGAGCGCGGGGCACTGAGGTGGGGGGCCGTGTGCCTCAGACCAGGACCTTGAGCAGCCGCTCCCCCAGGACCGCCGCCGAGTGGGGGTTCTGCCCCGTGACCAGGTTGCGGTCCTCCACCATGTACGGCTCCCAGGCCGGGCCGCGGCTGAACTGGACGCCGACCTTGTCCTTGAGGTCGGTCTCCAGCAGCCAGGTGGCCCTGGAGGCCAGTCCGACGCCTTCTTCCTCCTCGTTGGTGAAGCCGGTGACCTTGTAGCCCTTGAACGGCGACTCGCCGTGGATCCTGGTGGCGAGCAGTGCGGCGGGGGCGTGGCAAACGATGAAGAGCGGGTTGCCCGAGGCCAGCTGGGCCGTCAGCAGGCGGCCGACGTCCGCGTCGAACGCGAGGTCCGACATCGGGCCGTGGCCTCCCGGCAGGTAGACCGCGTCGTAGTCCTCCAGCCGTACGTCGGACAGCTTGATCGGTCGCCGCATCACCTCGGCATCGCGAATGACGGCCTCAAGATCGAGGGCTTCCTGTTCACCGCCCACCATGGAGGGGCGCAGGCTCATCATGTCGACGTTCGGGGTCACGCCACCGGGCGTCGCGACCACCACCTCGTGCCCGGCGTCGGTGATCTCCTTGTACGGGTTCGCGAACTCCTCGGCCCAGTAGCCGGTGGCGTACCTGCTGCCGTCCTTGAGCACCCAGTACGTCGCTCCGCTCACTATGAAAAGGATCTTCGCCATCACTCATGCGCCTCCATCCGAACGATCAGGCCGATTTACCCCTCTTTCAGCCTAATCAGGTGCCCGATCGGACGCATGTGTTCAGAGACCGTGGGCCGACCCGGACGAGTGGATTTCAGTGAGGAGAAGGCCACCCGCTGTACCGGCGCGCGTACCGTACGACGCGGGAAGGAGTACATCGTGGATGCCACCCTCAAGACCGTCATCGGCGGGGAGCTCGTGGAGCTGCCCGGCACGATCGCGGCCGTGCGCGCGGCCATGGACGCGGGCACGGCTGCCGAGTTCGATCGCGAGATCGAGCACGCACCCGCCGACGAACTCTCCGCGACCCTGGTGCGCTGGGCACTGGCCGGCACCGGTGCGGACGACGAGGACGACGCCCTCTTCGAGAGGCTGGCCCGCGGCGAGGACGTCGGTGCGACGGATGCCGCGCCCGGCTCGGAGGTCGCATGAGCTACCGGCTTCAGTACGCGCCGCCCGCTGACCAGGCCCGCAGCGCAATGCCTCGTTCGTTACAGACCGTCTTCGACGCCGGCATACGACGCCTGACCACCGATCCGTACGGGCACGGCTCCACGCCGGTCAAAGCGGACGCCGATCGCCGCGAGGCCGCCGTCGGTGGAGTTGTCGTCCGCTACTACATCAGCGCGGCTGTGCTCGTGGTGACCGTTGTTCGCGTCGTCTACGTCTGACGGCTCCGATGCCCGAGGGCGGTGGAGTGTGCGCGCCGGACCGCCCGGTCCGCCGTGGTTCTCGGTGGGCCGGGCGGTCGCGTATGTGGGTGGGTCAGGCGATGACGCCGGCGGGGGTTCCTGTGGGCGTGCCCGCGCTGAGGCTGGGCTGGGAGGAGCTGGCCGTCGGCGGGGTGGCGTCCGCCGACGGGGTTTCCGTGGGGGTTTCCGACGGAGTGTCCGACGGGGTTTCGCTCGGGGGGTCCGTGGGGGTGTCCGACGGGGTCGTCGGGTGCGACGGGGACTTCGTGGGTGACTTGGTGGGGGTGGACGGGTCGTCGTCGCCCGGGTCCGTTGATGTGGAGCTTGTCGTCGGGGACGGGCTGTCCGAGGTGGTGGGGGAGCCTGACGTGGTGCCTGTGCCCGTGGGGGACGGGGGGCCCGCCTCGCCCGGGACCGCCGCGTTTCCGCCGCCCGGGATGTTCGTCGAGCCCGCGTCCGGCTGGTCCTGCGGTACGCCGCCGTCGCCGTCCTCCGGTTCCACCGACTGTCCCGGTGTCCCGTGGTCGAGCTGGTTGTTGTCGTTGTTGGACGCCGCGCCCAGAGTCACGACCGTGCCCAGTACGGCGGCCAGCACCGCGCCCGTGCCCGCCGCGACCAGGTTGCGGCGCGCGCCGCCCAGGACCGAGCGGCGCCGGCGGCGGTGCGGCGCGGGTGGGACGGCGACGGACGGGGTGCCGCCCACCGGGGTGTCCTGGCGGGTGACCAGCATGTTGTTCCCGCCGGCCAGGTTGTTCCCCCCGCCCGGAGGCAGCGCGGGCAGCGCCGCCACCGCCGCCGAGCCGCCGCCCGGCGCGAGCGCCTTCGGGGTGGGGGGCGTCGCGTCGCCCTGCGGAGTCGTACGGCCGCCGAACGCGTTCCCCGCCACCCCGAAGCCCGAGAGGCCGGGGATCCCGGTCAGTCCGCCCTCGCGGTCCGTGACGAGCGCCAGCGCGCGGCGCCCGGCGACCGTACCGCTGCGGTCGGCGACGGCGCCCCGCATGCCGATCGAGGCCTCCAGCTCGGCGCGGGCCCGCTCCAGGTTCCCCACGCACAGCGCGAGGACGCCCAACTCGTGGTGGAAGTACGCCTCTTCGGCGACCTCGCCCGCCAGCCTCGCGGCCTCGGAGCCGGACCGCAGGGCCCGCTCCCACGCGCCCCAGTGGAGCCCGGCCAGGAACGCGGGGGTGGCGCTGCGGGCCAGCAGGACGGCCGCGCTGGCGTGCCCCGGCTCCTGGCTCGTGACGAGCGGCGCCATCGCGGCGAGGATGGCGTCGGCCTCCGCGGCGGCGCGCTCCGGCGTGACGGAGGGGTGCGCCGACCACCAGGCGTAGTGCTGGGCCGCCGTGTGGGCGTGGGACACCGCGTCCTCCCCGTACCCCACCGCCTCCAGCTGCGCGGCGACGCCGGTCGCCAGCCGGTAGCGGGTGCCGACCGGTGAGATCAGCGCGCAGGCCATCAGCTCGCCGAGAGCGGCGTCCGCGTGGGTGTCGCCGATCAGCGCGGGCAGGTGCGCCTGGTGCGGCACCTCCCCGCCGAGCGCGACGGCGAAGCGCAGGGTGGCGCGGGCGGACTCGCTCAGCCGGGAGGCGAGCAGGGCGGCGGGCGCGGCGCCCTCGCCGACGGTGGGCAGGGGCGGGTCGTACCCGTCGGGAGCGCCGAGCCGGACGACGAGCGGTACGTCACCCGTGGTCTCCGCGAAGGGCTCGAACTCGTCCAGGGCCTCGGCCGACTCACCGCGCAGGACATCGCGCTGGCGCAGCAGCGCACCGGCCTGGACGAAGCGCAGGGGCAGGCCCTCGGACTCGAACCAGAGGTCCCCCGCCCAGTTCGCCTCCTCGTCGGTGAGGGGGCGGTCGACGGCGCGTTCCATCAGCTCCAGCGAGCCCCCGCGCCCGATGCCGCCGAGGAGGACCTCGTGCAGGCGCGCGGTGGCGGAGGGCGGGTCGGCGTCGGGCGCGGTGGCGAGCAGGTACGCGCATTCGGGGGTCGCGGCGAGCAGCTCGTCGAGGGCTTCGCCGCCGATCTCCAGGTCGTCCAGGAGGACGACGGCCCCGATGTCGCGGACCCGTTCGAGCAGGGCGGCCCGGTCGGGGCGGGACAGCTCGATGCGGTAGACCGCCGCGTACAGGTCGTACAGCAGCTCGGTGGTGGTGCGGCGGTGGCCGGAGAGCCGTACGACTCCGTCCGGCGCGAGGTCCGCGCACTCGGCGCCGACGGCTTCGATCAGCGCGGAGCGGCCGGATCCGGGCTGTCCGGTGAGGCGTACGGAACGGCCGCGGCCGAGCAGCCCGACCAGTTCCTTGTGCTCGGCGCCGCGCTCCAGGAGCGGGAGGGGCGGTGCGGCGGGCCCCGCCGGTACGGGCGGGCGGCCGGCGCGCTGGAGGTCGGTGCGCTCGGTGGCGCTGCGCCGGATGGGTGCGGCGGGTTTACGGCCCGGCGGGCAGGGCTCTATCTCGGTGCCGTCCACGGGGTTGACGGTGAGCAGGAAGTCACCCGATATCAACTGGACGGTACGGGCGCGCGCGGGGGTGATCGCGCCGGCGCCCTTGATGTGTCCGAGCGCCGGAGTGAGGGGCTCGCGCGCGGGCGGCTGCTCGTCGGTGCTCGCGGCGGCGGGTTCGCCGTCGTGGCCGTGTTCTTCCGCTCCCCGGCTCATCGGGTCCATCGTGAAAGTCCCCCAGATCGTGGCGTGCGGTTGCCCCCCGGCCTCGCACGCTTGTCTGTCGCTCCGGTCCGGTGCCTGCTCCATGGGTCGGTCGATCCGCAGACGGCCGAAACCCTAAGCTCCGGCCAGTATCTACGAACAGGCGGGGTGGTGGCCTGCCCAGGAAGTCACGTTCTCGTGAGGATTGTGCGGCGCATTGGGGAGTACGTACGGCGCACCGAGGCGCGCGGGGCGCGCAGACCTCACGCGCTCACGCCCGAAGGCCTCACGCCCGCACACCTCACGCCTCATACCCGCGGCAGCGACTCCGCCGCGATCCCGCCCTCGATCGCGAGAATGCGGTGCAGCCGGGTGGCCACGAGCAGCCGCTGCATCTGCGGCGGGACATGGCGCAGGACGAGTCTCCGTCCGCACCGTCCCGCCCGTCGGTGGGCCCCCATGATGACGCCGAGTCCCGTGGCGTCCCAGGAGTCCAGAGCGGTCAGGTCGAGCACGAGATCGCCGGCTCCGCCGTCGACGGCCGAGTGCAGGACCGTACGGGCGTCCGCCGCGCTGCGTACGTCGAGGCGGCCCTCGACGACCAGCTCGGCGTGGTCGCCCCTGATGTACATATGCGCTCCCCGAGAGTGGTCAGTGCTCCATGGCCTGTTCGGTCCCGCAACCCACTGACTGTCACGCAGCCTGACTGTCACGCAGCCGTGGAAGTTGCCGTCCGTGAGCGAACCGATACCGAATTCACCCGGTGGGGTGAGGTCGTGACGGTCGGTGCGGCTCAGGTACGGCTCAGTGCTTGTAGAACCCCTGCCCGCTCTTGCGTCCGATGTCACCCGCGTCCACCATCCGGCGCATCAGCTCCGGCGGCGCGAACTTCTCGTCCTGCGACTCGGTGTAGATGTTCTCCGTGGCGTGGAGCAGGATGTCGACACCCGTCAGATCAGCGGTGGCGAGCGGGCCCATGGCGTGTCCGAAGCCCAGCTTGCAGGCGGTGTCGATGTCCTCGGCGGACGCGACGCCCGACTCGTAGAGCTTGGCGGCCTCCACGACGAGCGCGGAGATCAGCCGGGTGGTCACAAAGCCCGCCACGTCGCGGTTGACGACCACGCACGTCTTGCCGACGGACTCGGCGAACTCCCGCGCGGTGGCGAGCGCTTCGTCGCTGGTCTTGTACCCGCGGACCAGTTCGCACAGCCGCATCATCGGCACCGGCGAGAAGAAGTGCGTACCGACGACACGCTCCGGACGGTCCGTCACGGCGGCGATCTTCGTGATCGGGATGGCCGAGGTGTTGGAGGCGAGGACGGCGTCGTCCCGTACGAGCTTGTCGAGCGTACGGAAGATCTCGTGCTTGACGTCCAGCCGCTCGAACACGGCCTCCACCACGAGGTCCGCGTCGGCGACGGCGTCCAGGTCGGTGGTCGTGGTGATCCGGCCCAGCGCGGCGTCGGCGTCGGCCTCTTCGAGCTTGCCCTTGGCCACGAACCTGCCGTACGAGGCTCTGATGCCGTCGATCCCCCGGGCCAGGGCCGCGTCGGTGACGTCACGCAGGACGACGTCCCAGCCGGCCTGGGCCGAGACCTGCGCGATCCCTGACCCCATGAGTCCGGCCCCGATGACGGCGAGCTTCCTGGCCACGACACACCCCTTGAATCGCCCCCGGTCTTAACGCCGGGTTTACATTTGCCTGCTCTGCCGGAGGTTAGCGTTCGCGGGCGGCCGGATGGCGGCGAAGAGATGCGCGTCACGTCTCACATGACGGACATCACACCGCAGGGGCCCATCAGGGCCCCGTACCGGGCACTTGAGCGGGTTCTCCCCCGTACGGCGTAGCACCTCCGGGGTCCTCACTACGCTGGTCGTATGGTCAATCTGACGCGTATCTACACCCGCACCGGCGACAAGGGCACGACGGCGCTCGGCGACATGACCCGTACGGTCAAGACCGATCTGCGGATCGCGGCCTACGCCGACGCCAACGAGGCGAACGCGTGCATCGGGACCGCGATCGCGCTGGGCCGGCTCCCCGAGGAGATCGTGAAGGTCCTCGTCCGGGTCCAGAACGACCTCTTCGACGTGGGCGCGGACCTGTGCAACCCGGTGGTGGAGAACCCCGAGTACCCGCCGCTGCGGGTCGAGCAGGCGTACGTCGACAAGCTGGAGGCGGACTGCGACCGCTACCTGGAGGAGGTGGAGAAGCTCCGCAGCTTCATCCTCCCGGGCGGCGCCCCCGGCGCGGCGCTGCTGCACCAGGCGTGCACGGTCGTACGGCGCGCGGAGCGCTCGACGTGGGCGGCGCTGGAGGTGCACGGCGACATCATGAACGCCTTGACGGCCACGTACCTGAACCGCCTCTCCGACCTGCTCTTCATCCTGGCGCGGGTCGCCAACAAGGAGGTCGGGGACGTGCTGTGGGTGCCGGGCGGGGAGCGGTAGTACGGGAGCGCGGCCAGCCGTCCCGGCGGGCGCGGCAGACCCGGCCGTACGGGAAGCGCTTACCCGGCGGGAGCGGTGAAGTGCTGTCATGTCCGGGTGAGGGGCTGTCGAACGCGGCGATCGCGGTACGCCTCGACATGGCGGAGGCTACGGTGAAGACGCACGTCAGCAGGGTGCTGGCCAAGCTCTCGCTGCGCAGCCGGGTACAAGCGGCCGTGCTCGCCCAGGAGTTGGGTGTCTAGGCCACCTATCGGCGTCGGTGGTCTGGACCTATTGACGATTGGTCCAGACCTTCCTACTCTCACCGCACACACTGCGGTGAGCCGACGTGGTGTGCCCAGTGCACGGACCACCCCCGAATTGTCCGGTACTCACTCCATCGAGGAGCACCTTTGAACATCCAGCCTCTCAAGGCCAGATTCAGATCCAGAGCGGTCGCGGGCCTCACCGCGCTGCTGCTGCCGCTGGCCGCGATGGTCGGCCTCGCCGCCCCCGCCGAAGCCGCCGCGTCGGCGACGGCCACCTTCACCAAGCCCTCCGACTGGGGCACGGGCTTCGAGGGCAAGTGGACGGTGAAGAACACCGGCACCACGACCCTCAGCTCCTGGACCGTCGAGTGGGACTTCCCCTCCGGCACCGCCGTGACCTCCGCGTGGGACGCGGACGTCACCGGCTCGGGCAACCACTGGACGGGCAAGAACAAGACCTGGAACGGCACGCTGGCCCCCGGCGCGTCCATATCCTTCGGATTCAACGGCACCGGCCCGGGATCGCCGTCCGGCTGTAAGCTCAACGGCGCTTCCTGCGACGGCGGCCCCAGCGTCCCCGGCGACGCGCTGCCCTCGGCCCCCGGCACCCCGACCGCCAGCAACATCACCAACACGGCGGTCACGCTGAACTGGTCGGCGGCGACCGACGACAAGGGCGTCAAGAACTACGACGTCTTCCGCAACGGTACGAAGGTCGCCACGGTCACCGGCACCTCCTACACCAACACCGGCCTCACCGCCGGTACGGACTACTCGTACACCGTCCAGGCCCGTGACACCATCGACCAGGTGGGCCCCGTCAGCGGCGCCCGCGCGGTCCGCACCACCGGTGGCAGCACGGACCCCGGCACCCCTCCCACCGGCAGCAAGATCAAGCTTGGATACTTCACCGAGTGGGGTGTCTACGACCGGAACTACCACGTCAAGAACATCGTGAGCTCCGGGTCCGCCTCGAAGATCACGCACATCAACTACTCCTTCGGCAACGTCACCGGCGGCAAGTGCGTCATGGGTGACGCGTACGCCGCGACGGACAAGGCGTACACCGCCGACCAGGCCGTCGACGGGGTCGCCGACACGTGGGACCAGCCGCTGCGCGGCAACTTCAACCAGCTGCGCAAGCTCAAGGCCGCGAACCCGAACATCAAGGTTCTCTGGTCCTTCGGCGGCTGGACCTGGTCCGGTGGCTTCACCGACGCCGTGAAGAACCCGACCGCGTTCGCGCAGTCCTGCTACGACCTGATCGAGGACCCGCGCTGGGCCGACGTGTTCGACGGCATCGACCTGGACTGGGAGTACCCGAACTCCTGCGGTCTGTCCTGCGACACCAGCGGCCCGGCCGCCTTCAAGAACATGATGCAGGCCATGCGCGCGAAGTTCGGCGCCAACTACCTGGTCACCGCCGCCGTCACGGCCGACGGTTCGGCCGGTGGCAAGATCGAGAAGACGGACTACGCCGGCGCGGCCCAGTACATGAACTGGTTCAACGTCATGACGTACGACTTCTTCGGCTCCTTCAACGCGGCGGGCCCGACGGCCCCGCACTCCGCGCTGAACTCCTACACCGGCATCCCGCAGCAGGGCTTCACCTCCGCCGACGCGATCGCCAAGTTCAAGGCGCAGGGAGTCCCGGCGGCCAAGCTGCTGCTCGGCATCGGCTTCTACGGCCGCGGCTGGACCGGCGTCACCCAGGCCGCCCCGGGCGGCTCGGCGACGGGCGCGGCGCCCGGCAAGTACGAGGCCGGCATCGAGGACTACAAGGTCCTCAAGACCTCGTGCCCGCCCACCGGCACCGTCGGCGGGACGTCGTACTCCTACTGCGGCAACAACTGGTGGAGCTACGACACCCCGGCCACCATCGCGGGCAAGATGACCTGGGCCAAGCAGCAGGGCCTGGGCGGCGCGTTCTTCTGGGACTTCACCGGTGACACCACCAACGGTGAACTGATCACGGCGATCAGCAACGGTCTCCAGTAGAGCCTGGCATGTGACACACCCGCATGAATGAAGGGGGCGGCGCTTCGAGCGCCGCCCCCTTCACCATGTCCCGCACGCCTACGCCACGTTCACCCGCTGGCCGGGAGGCGCCGCCTCCAGCCACGCCAGGAAGCCCGTGAGCGCGTCCTCGCTCATCGCCAGCTCCAGCCGTACCCCTTGGTGCACACAGCCGAGGACCACCGCGTCGGAGAGCAGCGCGAGTTCCTCCTCACCCTGCGGTCCCCGGCGGGCCGTCACCTCGATCGACGCGCGGTCCAGCGTGCGGCGGGGCCGGGGGGCGTACGAGAAGACGCGGAACCAGTTGACGCTGTCCCCGTTGTAGCGGGCGACGCCGTACACCCAGCCCTTGCCGGAGAGGTCGGTCTCCTCCGGCACGTCCCACCGCAGGCTGGCGTCGAAGGTCCCTCCGGAGCGCTGGATCAGCCGCCGGCGCAGACCGAAGACGAAGAGCCCCACCGCAACCAGTACGACGACCAGTCCGCTTACGAGCAGAGCGAGGACCATCAACACCGACCTCCTCGCCATATCCAGTACCGGACCCAGAACCGCACCTGCATCGCCTCAGCCGCGACCCGGTCTGGAAGTCCAGCCAGGGCCGCGGCTGAGGGTAATTCCGTGGTGGCAGCGCGCTTCTCAGCGCACCGACACCGCGCGCATCCGGACGTCGGCGCGCCGCTCGGCGGCATCGTCGTCACCGGACTTCGCGCGTTCCAGCGCACGCTCCGCGCGCTGGGCGTCGATCTCGTCCGCCAGCTCGGCAACCTCCGCCAGCAGCGAGAGCTTGTTGTCGGCGAACGAGATGAAACCGCCGTGCACCGCGGCGACGACGGTGCCGCCGTCGCTCGTACGGATCGTCACCGGGCCCGATTCCAGCACACCCAGCAGGGGCTGGTGACCGGGCATGACGCCGATGTCGCCGGACGTGGTGCGCGCGACGACCAGGGTGGCCTCGCCGGACCAGACACTACGGTCGGCGGCGACCAGCTCGACATGCAGCTCAGCAGCCAAGGGTGGCTCCTCGGGTCACCACCCGGCCCTGCGGCCGGGTGTTGGTATTGATTCTATGGGGTACCGGTGGATGCGTCGGAGGGGGGCAGGATGACCCGCCCCCCTCCGAGCGTCCACCAGGTCGGAAGACCGGGTCAGGAGACGCCGAGCTCCTTGGCGTTGGCCTTGAGGTCCTCAATGCCACCGCACATGAAGAACGCCTGCTCGGGGAAGTGGTCGTAGTCCCCGTCGCAGATCGAGTTGAACGCGGTGATCGACTCGTCGAGCGGTACGTCGGAGCCGTCCACGCCGGTGAACTGCTTGGCGGCGTGGGTGTTCTGCGACAGAAAGCGCTCGACACGACGGGCGCGGTGGACGACGAGCTTGTCCTCCTCGCCCAGCTCGTCGATCCCGAGGATCGCGATGATGTCCTGGAGGTCCTTGTACTTCTGGAGGATCCCCTTGACGCGGCTGGCCGTGTCGTAGTGGTCCTGCGAGATGTAGCGCGGGTCCAGGATGCGGGACGTCGAGTCCAGCGGGTCCACCGCCGGGTAGATGCCCTTCTCCGAGATCGGACGCGACAGCACGGTCGTCGCGTCGAGGTGCGCGAAGGTCGTGGCCGGGGCCGGGTCGGTCAGGTCGTCCGCGGGGACGTAGATCGCCTGCATCGAGGTGATCGAGTGGCCACGCGTCGAGGTGATGCGCTCCTGGAGCACACCCATCTCGTCGGCCAGGGTCGGCTGGTAACCCACCGCGGACGGCATACGGCCGAGCAGCGTGGAGACCTCGGAACCGGCCTGGGTGTAACGGAAGATGTTGTCGATGAAGAGGAGCACGTCCTGCTTCTGCACATCGCGGAAGTACTCCGCCATGGTCAGGGCGGACAGGGCGACCCGCAGACGGGTGCCCGGCGGCTCGTCCATCTGGCCGAAGACCAGCGCGGTCTTGTCCAGGACGCCCGACTCGGTCATCTCGTCGATGAGGTCGTTGCCCTCACGCGTACGCTCACCGACACCCGCGAAGACGGACACACCGTCGTGCAGGTTGGCGACACGCATGATCATTTCCTGGATGAGGACCGTCTTGCCGACGCCCGCACCTCCGAACAGACCGATCTTGCCGCCCTTGACGTACGGGGTCAGCAGGTCGACGACCTTGAGGCCGGTCTCGAACATCTCGGTCTTCGACTCGAGCTGGTCGAAGGCCGGGGCCTTGCGGTGGATCGGCCAGCGCTCGGTGATCTCCGACTCGGCCTCGGGGTGGTTCAGGATCTGACCGAGGGTGTTGAACACCTTGCCCTTGGTCACGTCGCCGACCGGCACCGTGATGCCGGAGCCCGTGTCGGTCACCGGGGCCTGGCGGACCAGACCGTCGGTGGGCTGCATCGAGATCGCGCGGACCACACCGTCACCCAGGTGCTGGGCGACCTCCAGGGTCAGGATCTTCTTCTTGCCGGCCTCGGCCGGGTCGGAGACCTCGACGTGCAGCGCGTTGTAGATCTCCGGCATCGCGTCGACGGGGAACTCCACGTCGACGACCGGGCCGATCACCCGGGCGACGCGGCCCGTGGCTACGGCCGTCTCAACAGTGGTCGTCATTAGTTGTCACTCCCCGCGGTCGCGTCGGCGAGGGCGCTCGCGCCTCCGACGATCTCGCTGATTTCCTGGGTGATTTCGGCCTGGCGGGCCGCGTTGGCGAGCCGGGAAAGGCTCTTGATGAGATCCCCGGCGTTGTCGGTCGCCGACTTCATCGCGCGTCGGGTGGCCGCGTGCTTGGAAGCGGCGGCCTGGAGCAGCGCGTTGTAGATACGGCTCTCGACGTACCGCGGCAGCAGGGCGTCGAGGACGTCCTCCGCCGACGGCTCGAAGTCGAACAGCGGAAGGATCTCGCCCTTCGTGCCCGCCTCCTCGGCCGCCTGGTCGAGGCTGAGCGGCAGGAGCCGGTTCGCCACCGGCGTCTGCGTCAGCATCGACACGAACTCGGTGAAGACGATGTGGAGCTCGTCCACGCCGCCCTCGGCCGTGTCCTGCTGGACGGCCGCGATCAGCGGAGCCGCGACCTTCTTGGCGTCCGCGTACGTCGGGTTGTCGGTGAAGCCCGTCCACGACTCCGTGACCTTGCGCTCACGGAAGCCGTAGTAGGCGACACCCTTGCGGCCGACGATGTACGCGTCGACCTCCTTGCCCTCACCGCGGAGCCGCTCGGTCAGCCGCTCCGCCGCCTTGATGGCGTTCGAGGAGTAGCCGCCGGCCAGACCGCGGTCGCTCGTGACGAGCAGGATCGCGGCCCGGACCGGGGACTCGGCCTCGGTGGTCAGGGCGTGCTTGGTCGTGGACCCCGTGGCCACCGCGGTGACCGCGCGGGTCAGCTCGGTCGCGTACGGGGTGGAGGCCGCCACCTGGCGCTGCGCCTTGACGATGCGCGAGGCGGCGATCATCTCCATCGCCTTGGTGATCTTCTTGGTCGCGGTGACGGATTTGATGCGACGCTTGTAGACCCGGAGCTGGGCTCCCATGAGTCAGGTCCCTTCCGTCGTCACTTGGCCGCGCCGGCCGGGGCGTCCTCGCCGAGCAGCTTGCCGTCCGAGGTCTCGAACTGCTGCTTGAAGGCGGTGATCGCGTCGCCGATCGACTGGATCGTGTCGTCGGACATCTTGCCGCCCTCGGCGATGCTGGTGAGGAGGTCCTTGCGCTCGCGGCGCAGGTACTCCAGCAGCTCCGACTCGAAGCGGCGGATGTCCAGGACCGGTACGTCGTCCAGCTTGCCGGTGGTACCGGCCCACACGGAGACGACCTGCTCCTCGACGGGCATCGGCGCGTACTGCGACTGCTTCAGCAGCTCGACCAGGCGCTGGCCACGGGCGAGCGACGCCTTGGACGCCGCGTCCAGGTCGGAACCGAAGGACGCGAACGCCTCCAGCTCACGGAACTGGGCGAGGTCCACGCGCAGTCGTCCCGACACCTGGCGCATGGCCTTGTGCTGGGCGGAACCGCCGACGCGGGAGACCGAGATACCGACGTTCAGCGCGGGCCGCTGGCCGGCGTTGAACAGGTCGGACTCCAGGAAGCACTGGCCGTCGGTGATGGAGATGACGTTGGTCGGGATGAACGCCGAGACGTCGTTGGCCTTCGTCTCGACGATCGGCAGACCCGTCATCGAACCGGCGCCCAGGTCGTCGGAGAGCTTCGCGCAGCGCTCCAGGAGACGCGAGTGCAGGTAGAAGACGTCGCCCGGGTAGGCCTCGCGGCCCGGCGGACGGCGCAGCAGCAGGGACACGGCGCGGTACGCGTCGGCCTGCTTCGAGAGGTCGTCGAAGATGATCAGGACGTGCTTGCCCTGGTACATCCAGTGCTGGCCGATGGCCGAGCCGGTGTACGGCGCCAGGTACTTGAAGCCGGCCGGGTCGGACGCGGGGGCCGCGACGATGGTCGTGTACTCCAGGGCGCCGGCCTCGTCCAGCGCACCGCGCACGGACGCGATGGTGGAGCCCTTCTGGCCGATGGCAACGTAGATGCAGCGCACCTGCTTGTTCACGTCGCCCGAGCGCCAGTTGTCGCGCTGGTTGATGATCGTGTCGACGGCCAGAGCGGTCTTGCCGGTCTGGCGGTCGCCGATGATCAGCTGTCGCTGGCCACGGCCGATGGGCACCATGGAGTCGACGGCCTTGTAGCCGGTCTGCATCGGCTCGTGCACCGACTTGCGGACCATGACGCCAGGGGCCTGCAACTCGAGGGCGCGGCGGCCCTCGGTCGCGATCTCGCCGAGGCCGTCGATCGGGTTGCCGAGCGGGTCGACGACGCGACCCAGGTATCCCTCGCCCACGGCGACGGACAGGACCTCGCCGGTACGACTGACCGGCTGTCCCTCCTCGATGCCGCTGAATTCGCCGAGGACGATGGCACCGATCTCGCGCTCCTCAAGGTTGAGGGCGAGACCGAGGGTGCCGTCCTCGAACTTGAGCAGCTCGTTCGCCATGGCCGAGGGAAGTCCCTCGATCTTGGCGATACCGTCGCCGGCCACGCTGACCGTACCGACCTCCTCGCGCGAGGCCGCGTCCGGCTGGTACGACTGGACAAAAGTGTCCAGCGCGTCCCGGATCTCCTCCGGCCGGATCGTGAGCTCCGCCATCTGGGTTCCCTGCTCTCCTTGTTGGGCCCGAAGTTTCTTTGGGGGTCTGCGGGTCTGGGGGCGACCCCCAGGAATCTTCTGCAATCTCTGCACGGCCCAACCGGGCCGCTCGTCCTGCTGTTCTGCTGTGGTGCGGGTCAGCCGGCCAGTCGCCGGGCCGCCTCGTCGAGACGGTCCGCGATCGTGCCGTTGATGACCTCGTCGCCGACGCGTACCGAGATCCCGCCGAGGACCTCGGGGTCCACGTCCAGGTTCAGGTGCATCGGGTGGCCGTAGAGCCGTGCCAGTACGGCGCCGAGGCGCTGCTTCTGGCTGTCGTTGAGCGGGACCGCCGACGTGACGACGGCGACCAGCCGGTCGCGCCGTTCCGCGGCGATCCTGGACAGGGTGTGGATTCCCGCTTCCAGGCTACGTCCCCGCGGCTGTGCGACGAGTCGCACGACCAGGCGCTCGGTCACCGCTTCGGCGCGACCGCCGAGCAGGGTCCTGAGCAGCGCGGTCTTCGCCTGGACGGTGGCCGACCTGTCGGTCAGCGCGGCTCGCAGGTCGGGACTGGAGAGGACGATCCGGCCGAACCGGAACAGCTCGTCCTCCACGTTGTCCAGCGAACCGGTCCGCTGCGCGGCGGTGAGGTCGGCGACGGCCGCCAGCTCCTCGACCGCGTCGACCAGGTCGCGCGGCTGGGACCAGCGGGAGCGGACCATGCCGGAGACCAGGTCGGCGGTCGTGCCGCCCACCTGCCCGTCCAGCAGCCGCGCCGCCAGCTGGGCCTTGCCCTCGCCGTCCTGCGCCGGGTCGGTCAGGACCCGGCGCAGCGAAACCTCGCGCTGGAGCAGCGCCGTGACGGCGGCCAGCTCGTCCGCGAGCTTCGCCGCGTCGACCGACGTGCTGTCGGTCAGCGCGTCCAGACGCTCACGAGCGGCAGCCAGCGCCTCGCGGCTCGCTCCGTTCATCGCTTGGCCTCCGTCTTGGACGCGCCGTCCTCGAGCTCGTCGAGGAAGCGGTCGATCGTGCGGCTCTGCCGGGCGGAGTCCTCCAGGGACTCGCCGACGAGCTTGCCCGCGAGATCGGTGGCGAGCTTGCCCACGTCGCGGCGCAGGGCGCCGGCCGCGGCCTTGCGGTCCGCCTCGATCTGCGAGTGACCTGCGGCGATGATCTCCTCACGCTGCCGCTGGCCTTCCGCTTTCATCTCCTGGATGATCGCGGCGCCCTGCTCGGTCGCCTCCTGGCGGAGACGTGCGGCCTCGTGACGTGCCTCGGCGAGCTGCGCCTTGTACTGCTCCAGGACGCTCTCGGCCTCGGCCTTGGCGGCGTCGGCCTTCTCGATGCCGCCCTCGATGGCCTCGCGACGCTCTTCGAGAACCTTGTTGATGTTCGGGAGGAGCTTCTTGGCGAGAAAACCGAAGACGATGATGAAGGCGAGCAGGCCGATGATGAGTTCGGGGATCGGGGGAACCAGCGGGTTCTCCGATTCCTCGACCGCGAGCTGAACCAGGGGATGGCTCACATCAGTGCCTTTCGTCTAGTGAGTCTGCGGCGGATCTGGAGATCAGGTGCCGTAGACGAACGGCATGACCAGACCGATGAGGGCGAGCGCCTCACAGAACGCGAAACCGAGGATCTGGTTGGCGCGGATGAGGCCGGCGGCCTCGGGCTGGCGGGCGAGGGCCTGGGTGCCGTTACCGAAGATGATGCCGACGCCGACGCCGGGGCCGATGGCGGCGAGGCCGTAGCCGACGGAGCCGAGCGAACCGGAGACAGCGGCGGCAGCAAGAGTCTGGGACATGCCAGTTCTTCCTTCTCTTTCACGGACCGGTGGGGGTTGGCCACCGGACAAATTACGGGAGCGGAGGTCGGGGTAAGGGGAGACGATCAGTGGGCTTCGGCGAGCACGCCCTGCTTCTCGCGGGCCGGCTCGGGGTGGGACTCACCGTGGCCCTCCGCGAGGGCACCCTGGATGAAGGTGCACGTCAGCAGGACGAACACGTACGCCTGCAACGCCTGGATGAAGAGTTCGAAGGCGGTCATCACGAGGACCATCACGAACGACACCGCCGCGTAGGCGATACCGATGCCGTTCAGCAGGTACCAGCTGGCGATCGTGAACAGCAGGATCAGCGTGTGGCCCGCGAACATGTTCGCGAACAGTCGCACCGCGTGCGTGAAGGGCCGGACCAGCAGGTTCGAGAAGAGCTCGATGCCCATGGCCAGCGGCAGTACGGGACCGAGCGACTTGTCGTAGCCGCCGAAGTTCTTGATGGCGCCGATGAAGCCGTGCCGCTTGAAGGTCAGCGAGACCCAGAGGACGTAGACGATCAGTGCGAGCCCGATCGGGTACGAAATGATCGCCGTCACCGGGAACTGCGCGAGCGGGATGATCGACCAGAGGTTCATCATCCAGACGAAGAAGAACAGCGAGACGACGAGCGGAACGTACTTCTCGCCCTCGCGCTTGCCGAGCGTCTCGTAGACGATGCCGCGGCGGACGAAGTCGTATCCGGCCTCGGCCACCATCTGGAGCTTGCCGGGGACGAGCTTCGGCTTGCGGAACGCCGCCCAGAAGAAGGCGACGATGATGATCGAGCCGAGAACGGCGAGCAGCATGGTCTTGTCGAAGTACCAACTGGTGCCGTTACCGCCGTGCCCCACAAGGGGCTTGAACAGGAACGAGTGCAGGCCGGGTGCCGGGAAACCACACCCGTCGAAGATGTGGCAGTCGGTCTCGAAGGCGAGCACCTGCGTCGGGTCAGCACTCACCGCGGGCTCCTTCAGCATGGCGCATAGGTACGGCAACCTCGTTGTGTCGGCGCGGCGCGGAGCCGCGGTTCGGCACTGGACAGGTGGAACGGATGTGGGAGCGGCGGTCGGGTTTCGAGCCTCGCGTCGAAACAACAGGCGTCAGCTCGGATGCCCGCGCCCGCAATGCCGCAGTTGGCACCGGACGATAGCAGGGTCCCGAACAGTCGCTTATCCCGGCCCTACCCCTCACGTCGAGGACCCCGATTTCTGGGGCGCGCTGCCCTTCGAGGATTCGGGTTCGACGTAGAGGATCTTGGCCTTCATGTGCGCACGCGCCTGCGCGCCGATCCACACGAGGGTGGCGGCGACGAGCGTGGCGGCGAAGGCCTTCGGATTGAACAGTGTGGTGTTCTTGAACGCGGCCACGAAGATGAACAGCAGCAGGAGTTGGGCCGTGTACAGCATCAGGCCCATCGCCTGGAACAGGTGCGGCAGCGATTTCGCCGTCCGTTCGAGCACCACCATCCCGATCCCCATGAAGAGGATCACGACGAGCGCGCCGATACCCGCGCCCAGAGCGCCCTTTCCCCCCGCGACCACACCACTGACGACAGCGGCGACGGCACCGGCGGCGGCAGTGGGCACGGCGGTGTGAAGGAGGTTCCGGACGTCGTTGGACGGCATGGCGGCAGCTCCGCTTGCTGGGTGGGGCAGATGGTGTCGTCATGGACGAGCGTAGGCCCGGTCCGAGAGAAGGTTTCTCGGGCCAACGAACCGTCGCACTACGGTCCTTCGGCTCTGTCGCCGGGTCTCGTGAACAGTATCACAAACTATTTGATGAGGTCTTTACCCAGGTGGTGTGCCACCTGTCACACGTGAGAGTGACCGCGCCCATGTGCGTCAGAGAAATGCGCATGTTGTGTGGTATTGGACCTCAACGCGGTAAATGGAAAAGCGTCATCGCCGTGAACCGGCCTTGCCGCGTTCAGGAAGACGCGAACGAGCGCCGAGGGCGGTCGCGCCGTTGACGCCGGCGGGAACAGGCGTACGTTCCTCCGGCATCTCCCCTGCGTCGGGGGCGAGTCCGGGCACGATGTCCTCCACCGTGATCCCGGCCCGCCGGCGGCGCCGGTAGCGGGGCGGGACGAACGACTCAGCCCACCGCGGCGCCCGCGGTGTGAACCGGGGCAGCAGCAGGAGCACCAGACCCATCGCGCTCAGCGGCACGATGAGCAGCAGGATCCACATCGCCGTCGAGTGCACCGAGTAGAGCACCACACCGAACGCGATCAGCGCGGACCAGAAGTACATGATCAGGACCGACCTGCTGTGCGAGTGCCCGATCTCCAGCAGGCGGTGGTGCAGGTGCCCCCGGTCGGCCGCGAACGGCGACTGGCCGTTCCAGGTACGGCGCACGATGGCCAGCACCAGGTCCGCGAACGGGATGGCGATGATCGTCAGCGGCAGCAGCAGCGGGATGAAGACCGGCAGCATCTCGTGCGTGGCCTCCCGCTCGGAGCCGGCGAACAGGCCCAGCCGGTCCGGGTCGACCTGGCCGGTGATGGAGATGGCGCTCGCGGCGAGCACCAGGCCGATGAGCATCGAGCCCGAGTCGCCCATGAAGATCCGCGCGGGATGCATGTTGTGGGGCAGGAACCCCAGGCACATCCCCATGAGGATGGCAGCGAACAGCGTCGCGGGGGCGGCCTCCTCGATGCCGTACCCGACCCAGAGCCGGTACGAGTAGAGGAAGAACGCGCTGGCCGCGATGCACACCATGCCGGCCGCGAGGCCGTCCAGGCCGTCCACGAAGTTCACCGCGTTGATCGAGATGACCACCAGCGCGACGGTCAGCAGATTGCCCTGCCAGGCGGTCAGCGCGACGGTGCCGACACCGGGGACCGGGATCCACAGGATGGTGAGGCCCTGGATCACCATCACGCCGGCGGCGATCATCTGCGCGCCGAGCTTGATCAGGGCGTCGATCTCGAACTTGTCGTCCAGGACCCCGACCAGCCAGATCAGCGCGGCGCCCGAGAGCAGCGCGCGGGGCTCGTTGGAGCGCTCGAAGACCCCGCTCAGGTTCTGGAGGTTGTCCGCGACGAGCAGACCGGCGCAGAGCCCGAGGAACATGGCGATCCCGCCGAGCCTCGGTGTCGGCTCCCGGTGCACGTCGCGGGCGCGGATCTCCGGCATGGCGCCGGTCGCGATCGCGAACTTCCGCACCGGGCCGGTCAGCAGGTAGGTAACCGCGGCCGTCACACAGAGCGTCAGCAGGTAATCACGCACAGGCTGCCCCACAGGAATCGCTGGCCATCCGAGGCCCACACATTAGCCCGCGCCGGAAGCGCGGACGGATACCGCGTCCCCCCAGGAGGAGGACACATGGTTCTGGCAGATGGTTGCACGGCTTCGTGTCGACACCAATTCCATTCAGGAAAGAGGGCCGCACGGCGGAAAGCGTTCGGCCGGTTCCCGTACCCGGGCGGAGCCGGTGCGGGGTCCTAGAAGACGCGGCGGGCCGGCACCCCGGTGAGGGCCGTGACCACCGGGTCCAGCGCCTGGTTGATCTCGTCGCCGATCGAGCGGAAGAACGTGATGGGGGCGCCGTACGGGTCGTAGACCTCGTCGGCCTCCGCGCTGGGCGCCAGCAGCCAGCCCCGCAGGGCCGCCGCGGCGCGGACCAGGGCGCGGGCGCGTTCCACCATGCCCTCGTCCAGCGGGTCGGGCAGGGTGGCCGGGTCTATGGCCCGTACCAGCCGGGTGAACTCCTTGAGCGTGAACGTGCGCAGCCCCGCGGAGTGGCCCATGGAGATCACCTGCGCGCGGTGGTCGCGGGTCGCGGTGAGGACCAGGTCGGCCCGGATGACGTGCTCGTCGAGGAGTTCGCGGCCGACGAACCCGGACGCGTCGGCGCCGAAGTCGGCGAGGACCGCCTCGGCGTTGGACTCCATGGGGGCCCCTTCGTGGCCCCAGGTGCCCGCGCTCTCCACGATCAGCCCGTCGGTGAGGCGCGCGCCGAGGCGCACGCTCAGGGCATGCCGGTTCAGCCGCTCGGTGATGGGCGAGCGGCAGACGTTGCCGGTACTGACGTGGAGGATGCGGAAGGTGTCGATGTTGCTGCCGGTGTATGCGGTCTCCGCTATGCCACGCCCCTCAGGGGCGGTCAATTGGCCACCTCGAGGTCGGGTACCACCTTGCGGAGCTCGGCCGCGTCGAGCGATCCGGCCCGCAGCAGCACGGGGACCTTGCCGGTGACGTCCACGATCGAGGACGGGACGATGCCGGGCGTCCGGCCGCCGTCGAGGTAGACGGAGACGGAGTCCCCGAGCATCTCCTGGGCGGCGTCGCAGTCCTCGGGAGCCGGGTGTCCCGTGAGGTTGGCGCTGGAGACGGCCATCGGGCCGACCTCCGTGAGCAGCTCGATCGCGACGGGGTGCAGCGGCATGCGGATGGCGACCGTGCCCCGGGTGTCGCCGAGGTCCCACTGGAGGGACGGCTGGTGCTTGGCGACGAGCGTGAGGGCGCCCGGCCAGAAGGCGTCGACCAGCTCCCAGGCCTGCTCGGAGAAGTCCGTGACGAGGCCGTGGAGGGTGTTCGGGGAGCCGATGAGCACAGGGGTGGGCATGTTGCGGCCGCGCCCCTTGGCGTCGAGCAGGTCGGCGACGGCCTCGGCGCTGAAGGCGTCCGCGCCGAGCCCGTAGACGGTGTCGGTGGGCAGCACGACCAGCTCACCGCGGCGAATCGCCGACGCGGCCTCACGCAGACCCGTCGTACGGTCGGTCGCGTCGTTGCAGTCGTATCGCCGTGCCATCAGCCTGACTCCTCGTTCTTCGAAGCTCTGTGGGTGCCGCCGGGGGTCCGCACGCTCACGGCATGGCCTTGCGGGCCGTGGCGAAGCGGGGGCGTTTGTTCAGGTCGGGGTGGTCGGCGGCGTCCGCCCAGCCGGACTCCTCGCTGAAGATCCAGGGCACCTGGCCGCCCTGGGTGTCCGCGTGCTCGATCACGACGAGCCCGCCGGGCCGCAGCAGGCGGTGCGCGGTGCGCTCGATGCCGCGGATCGTGTCGAGGCCGTCCTCGCCGGAGAAGAGCGCCATCTCCGGGTCGTGGTCCCGGGCCTCGGGGGCGACGTACTCCCACTCGGTGAGCGGGATGTACGGCGGGTTCGAGATGACCAGGTCGACCTGGCCTTCGAGCTCCGGGAGGGCCGTCAGGGCGTCTCCCTGGTGCACGATGACCCTGGACCCCTCGGCGTTCTTCCGCGTCCACGTGAGGGCGTCCTCGGACAGCTCCACGGCGTGCACGCGCGAGCGCGGCACCTCCTGCGCCATGGCGAGCGCGATCGCGCCGGAGCCCGAGCAGAGGTCCACGATGAGCGGCTCGACGACGTCCATGGCCCGTACGGCGTCTATCGCCCAGCCGACGACCGACTCGGTCTCCGGGCGTGGCACGAAGACGCCGGGGCCCACCTGGAGCTCCAGGTAGCGGAAGAAGGCGCGGCCGGTGATGTGCTGGAGCGGCTCACGGGCCTCGCGGCGGGCGATCGTCTCCCAGTACCGGGCGTCGAAGTCCGTGTCCTTGACGTGGTGCAGCTCTCCCCGCTTGACGCTGTGCACGTAGGCGGCGAGCTCCTCCGCGTCGAAGCGCGGTGAGGGCACGCCCGCGTCCGCCAGCCGCTGGGTGGCCTGGGCCACCTCGGCGAGCAGCAGACTGCGGGGCGCGGGCCCGCGGCGGAGCCGCTGAGGGTCGCTGGGCCCCCCAGATGATGGCTGCACGCTGGTTCCTCCGGACTGCGAGAGTGGGTCGGGGACGGGTTACTGGGCGGCGGCGAGCTTCGCGGCGGAATCGGCGTCCACACAGGCCTGGATGACCGCGTCCAGCTCCCCGTCGAGCACCTGGTCCAAGTTGTACGCCTTGAAGCCGACACGGTGGTCCGAGATCCGGTTTTCCGCGAAGTTGTACGTACGGATCTTCTCGGAGCGGTCGACCGTGCGTACCTGACTGCGACGGACGTCCGAAGCGGCGAGGTCGGCCTCCTCCTGCGCGGCGGCGAGCAGCCGCGAGCGCAGGATGCGCATGGCCTGCTCCTTGTTCTGGAGCTGGCTCTTCTCGTTCTGGCAGGACGCGACGACCCCGGTCGGCACGTGGGTGATGCGCACGGCGGAGTCGGTGGTGTTGACGGACTGGCCGCCGGGCCCCGAGGAGCGGTAGACGTCGATCCGCAGGTCGTTGGGGTTGATCTCGACCTCGATCTCCTCGGCCTCCGGGGTCACGAGGACACCGGCGGCGGAGGTGTGGATACGGCCCTGCGACTCGGTGGCGGGCACGCGCTGCACCCGGTGCACGCCGCCCTCGTACTTGAGCCGTGCCCAGACGCCCTGCCCGGGCTCGGTGGCGCCGTTGCCGCCCTTGGTCTTGACCGCGACCTGGACGTCCTTGTAGCCGCCCAGCTCCGACTCGGTGGCGTCGATGATCTCGGTCTTCCAGCCGACGCGCTCCGCGTACCGCAGGTACATGCGGAGCAGGTCGCCGGCGAAGAGCGCCGACTCGTCGCCGCCCGCGCCGGCCTTGACCTCCAGGATGACGTCCTTGTCGTCGCTGGGGTCGCGGGGCACCAGGAGCAGGCGGAGCTTCTCGGTGAGCTGCTCGCGCTGCTTCTCCAGGTCCTTGACCTCGGCGGCGAAGTCGGGGTCGTCGAGCGCGAACTCGCGGGCCGTCCCGATGTCGTCCCCGGTCTGCTTCCAGGAGCGGTACGTGGTGATGATCGGGGTCAGCTCGGCGTAACGCTTGTTGAGCTTGCGCGCGTTGGCCTGGTCCGAGTGGACCGACGGGTCGGCGAGCTTCTTCTCCAGATCGGCGTGCTCGCCGATCAGTTCCTCGACCGCCTCGAACATCGGGGTCTCTCCTGGGTTGATGCGAAGGTGCTGCACACGGGCTTCGAAGGTGCTTCGGGACGCCAAAGCGCCGGTCTCGGCGCCCGGGAGAGGGCACCGAGGACCGGCGCGGGATGCTCGCTACTTCTTGGCGGCGGCGGCCTTGCCGAAGCGGGCCTCGAAGCGGGCCACGCGGCCACCGGTGTCGAGGATCTTCTGCTTGCCCGTGTAGAACGGGTGGCACTCGGAGCAGAGGTCGGCGCGGATGGTGCCCGACTCGATCGTGCTCCGGGTGGTGAACGACGCACCGCAGGTGCAGCTGACCTGGGTCTCGACGTACGTGGGGTGGATGTCGCGCTTCAAGGTGTCTCCTAGGGAACATCCCCGCCGGGGGCGGGGAAGGCGCCGGGTCGCACGTGCGGAGTGCTCGTACGTGAACCGGGGCCGACGGACCAGTCTGCCAGGACGGGCCGCATCTGCCCAAACCGGGGGGCGCCCGGTTGTATTCCGGGGGCGTACGGGCGGACGTACTCCCCGGGGGGATGCACTCCCCCGAGGCGATGGACGTCAGCCGCCCTCGACCACCCGGCCCACGTTCTCCTTGTCGCCCGCCGAGTCCTTCGTCGCGGACGCCGGGATCGGGCGGTCGTGCGCGAGGGCGGTCCAGACCTGTCCGGACTCCTTCCGGAGCGGCAGTACGCGGTTCCCGTCCGCCGGGTCGTACCGCACCGGCAGTGTGATCATCTTGAGGTTCTTGCCGCCGATGTCCTTGAGGCCCCCCGCGAAGCCGATCAGCTTGTTCACCGAGTCGAGCTGGGAGTCGGGAGTGATCGCGCTGGTGGCCGTGTCGGCGAGGTCGAAGAGCTTCTTGGGATTGCTGAACACCCCGACGCTCTTGATCTGGCTGATCAGCGACTTGATGAAGATCTGCTGGAGCTGGATACGGCCCAGGTCGCTGCCGTCGCCGACGCTGTGCCGGGTCCTGACCAGGCCGAGCGCCTGCTCGCCGTGGAGCGTGTGGGTGCCGGCCGCGAGCTTCAGGTGGCTCTTGGGGTCGTCGATGGCCCGCGTGGTGGTGATCTTCACCCCGCCCAGCTCGTCGACGATCTTCTTGAAGCCGGTGAAGTCGACCTCGATGTAGTGGTCCATGCGGATGCCGGACAGCGACTCGACGGTCTTGACCGCGCACGCGGGGCCGCCGACCTCGTACGCCGAATTGAACATGGCGAGGTGCGCGGCCGGGACCGGGCGGCCCTTGGAGTCGGTGCACGCGGGCCGGTCCACCAGGGTGTCGCGCGGTATCGACACCACACTGGCCTTCTTGTGGCCCTTGTAGACGTGCACGACCATCGCCGTGTCCGAACGGGCCGTACCGCTGTCGCGTCCGTACTCGTCGTTCTTGCCGGCCCGCGAGTCCGAGCCCAGGACCAGGATGTCCTCGGAGCCGTTGTCGACGTCGTGGGGGCGGCCGGTCCCCAGCTGGGCGTTGATGTCGACGCCCTTGATGTTGCCGTTGAGCTTGAAATACACGTACGTGAGACCGCCGCCGCAGAGCACGAGCAGAACGGCCAGGCACCACACCAGGACGACGACCGGCCGGCGGTGCCCGCCGGGCGCCCTGTGGCGTCTGCCGCCGGCCCCCACGGGCCCTCCGCTCGGTTCGGTCATGGATCTCCCTCAGTCCGTGGTGCCGGTACCGCTACCTCCCGCCGGGATCGAGGCCCGAAACGTACCGTTTCTCGTCACCGGGCTGTTTATCGTCACATATACAGACGGTGAAGGACCGAGCGGGGTTCCACAACCCGGGCGGAACGTACAGAACCGCCCCGGCACGCAGTGCCGGGGCGGTTCTGGGGAGCGTACGAGCGCGTATGAGCGCCTCGGAGCGGCGGATCCGTCAGTCGTTGCCGTTGCCCGGCGTCGTCTTCTGGATCTGGAGCAGGAACTCCGCGTTCGACTTCGTCTGCTTCATTTTGTCCAGCAGCAGTTCGATCGAGGACTGCTGGTCGAGCGCGTGCAGCACCCGGCGCAGCTTCCAGACGACGGCCAGCTCGTCGCTGCCGAGCAGGATCTCTTCCTTACGGGTGGAGGACGCGTCCACGTCCACCGCCGGGAAGATGCGCTTGTCGGAGAGCTTCCTGTCGAGCTTGAGCTCCATGTTGCCGGTGCCCTTGAACTCCTCGAAGATCACCTCGTCCATGCGCGAGCCGGTCTCGACGAGCGCGGTGGCGAGGATGGTCAGCGAGCCGCCGTCCTCGATGTTGCGCGCCGCGCCGAAGAAGCGCTTCGGCGGGTAGAGCGCGGTCGAGTCGACACCACCGGACAGGATGCGTCCCGAGGCGGGCGCGGCGAGGTTGTACGCACGGCCCAGTCGGGTGATGGAGTCCAGCAGGACGACCACGTCGTGACCCAGCTCGACCAGGCGCTTGGCCCGCTCGATGGCCAGCTCGGCGACGGTGGTGTGGTCCTCGGCCGGGCGGTCGAAGGTCGAGGAGATGACCTCGCCCTTGACCGACCGCTGCATGTCGGTGACCTCTTCGGGCCGCTCGTCCACGAGCACGACCATCAGGTGGCACTCGGGGCTGTTGACCGTGATCGCGTTGGCGATGGCCTGGAGGATCATGGTCTTACCGGTCTTCGGCGGGGCCACGATCAGACCGCGCTGGCCCTTGCCGATGGGGGCGACGAGGTCGATGATCCGCGTCGTCAGCACACCGGGGTCGGTCTCCAGGCGGAGCCGGTCCTGCGGGTAGAGCGGGGTCAGCTTCTGGAACTCCGGGCGGCCGCGGCCGGAATCGGCACCCATGCCGTTCGCGGAGTCGAGCCGGACGAGCGCGTTGAACTTCTCGCGGCGCTCGCCGTCCTTGGGCTGGCGCACCGCGCCGGTGACGTGGTCACCCTTGCGCAGGCCGTTCTTGCGGACCTGGGCGAGGGACACGTACACGTCGTTGGGGCCCGGCAGGTAGCCGGAGGTCCTGATGAACGCGTAGTTGTCGAGGATGTCGAGGATGCCCGCGACGGGGATCAGCACGTCGTCGTCGGCGACCTGCGGCTGGTCGGGGCCGAACTCCTCGCGGCCACGACGGCCCCGGCGGTCGCGGTAGCGCCCGCGGCGGCCGCGGCGGCCGCCCGCCTCGTCGTCGTAGTCGTCCTGGGGACCGTTGTTCTGCGGGCCGCTGTTCTGCGGGCCCGTCTGGGCCGGGGCGCCCGCGCCCCGGTTGTCGCGCTGCTGGCGCTGCTGGCCCTGGCCGCCCTGCTGCTGGCCGCCCTGCTCGTCGCCCTTGCCCCGGCGGTCGCGCTGGCGGTCACGGCGGTCGCCGCGCTCACCGCGGTCACGCTCGCCGCGCTGGCCGCGGTCCTGGCGGTCGCGGCGGCCGTCGGCGTCGCCCTGCGCGCCCCCCTGGGCGGACACGGAGACGGCGGCCTCGGCCTTGGTGTCGGGCTGCGCCTCGACCTTGACGTCGGCCGGCGCGGCCTCGGTCCTGGTGTCGGTCCTCGCCTCGGAACGGGCGCCCTCGGGGCTGCCCGCCTGGGCGGTGGCCCTGCGGCGGCGGCGCTCGCCCGCGGGCTGGTCGTCGCTGGCCGGCTGACCGGGGATGTCGATCTGCTGCTGGGCCACGGCCTGCTCGGCCGGGCCGGCCTCCTGCGCGGCGGCGGCAGCGGCGGCCTCGCCCGTACGGGCCTTGGAGGTGGCGCGGCGCTTCGGCTTGGTCTCGGCGTCGGAGGCGCCGGCGGCCTCGGAGGCGCCGGCGGCGCTCTTCGGCGCGGACGGGGAGCCGGCCTGCGTCTCCTTGATGACCTCGATCAGCTGGCTCTTGCGCATCCGCGCGGTGCCCCTGATGCCGAGGCCGGACGCGACCTGCTGAAGCTCGGCCAGGACCATGCCCTCAAGGCCGGTGCCGGAGCGGCGGCGCCGTGCGGTGGTGCCAGTGGCAGCACCTTCGGCGGGCGCGGTCGTGTCGACGCTGTTGTCGGCAGTCACGCCCATCAGATCGGTGGTGTCGCTCACGAAGGGTCCTTCCCTGGAGCGGACGTCGGCCTTCTGGCTCGGCGACCGGTTGTGCTGCCGGCTGCGGTCCCATCTTGTGGACCGTGCCGGGGCGGTGGTCCCGCCGGGTACGGCGGAGAAACATGCGTACGTGCCATGGGTCCGGCCCGAGGTCCCCCTGCTCGGCCCACCGCTGGGAAAAACGGGGGGTGTCGTGCCGGTTCCGGTGCGTGCTCAAAACTGCTCAGGCAGGCTGCTCAGGCAGTTGGGGAGGCTCCCGGAAGAAAGGTGGTCCCGAAACGGGACACGATGCACCGCGCCTGAAAGACGTCGGTTGCAGACTTGAGGTTAACACTACCGGCTCCAACAAACATTCCCCCTCTCACTCACCGGCAATCCCGGCTTACCGGCCTTCTGGGCCCTGTACGTGTTTCCTCCGGGTCCCGTACGCGCTTCCCCTAGGCCCTGTCCGGCCCGAGCGGCAGTACACACGCGCCTCCGGCGTCGAGGGACAGCCGGTTCGCCGCCCAGCCCTCGCCCGCCAGTCGTGCGACCTTGTCGGCCGCACCGTCCTCGGCCAGCGCGAGCACCGTGGGGCCCGCGCCGGAGATGACCGCGGGGACGCCGTCCGCGCGCAGCCGGTTGACGAGTGCGATGCTCTCCGGCATCGCCGGGCCCCGGTAGTCCTGGTGCAGCCGGTCCTCCGTGGCGGGCAGCAGCAGCTCGGGACGCCTGGTCAGCGCCTCGACGAGCAGGGCGGCCCGCCCCGCGTTGGCCGCCGCGTCCACATGGGGGACGGAGCGCGGGAGCAGCCCGCGCGCCGTCTCCGTCAGCACGGGCCGGCCGGGCACAAAAACCACCGGAACGATGGAACGGGCCGGTTCCATCCTGATGGCGCGGGCCGCTCCCCCATCCGTCCAGGCCAGGGTGAAACCGCCCAGCAGACACGCCGCGACGTTGTCGGGGTGCCCCTCGATCTCGCTCGCCAGCTCCAGCAACGAGGCGTCGTCCAGGCGGGCGTCGCCGCCTATCGTCACCGCGCGGGCGGCGAGGATGCCGGCGCAGATGGCCGCCGAGGACGAGCCGAGCCCGCGGCCGTGCGGGATGCGGTTGGCGCACACGACCTCCAGGCCGCGCGGCTGTCCGCCGAGCAGGTCGAACGCGGTGCGCAGGGACCGTACGAGCAGGTGGTTCTCGTCGCGGGGAAGCGTCTCGGCGCCCTCTCCCGCGATGTCGACGTGCAGGCCGGAGTCGGCGACGCGGACGACCACGTCGTCGTACAGCCCCAGCGACAGGCCGAAGGCGTCGAAGCCAGGACCGAGGTTGGCGCTGGTGGCGGGGGTGCGCACCCGTACGGCGGCGGCGCGGAACGAGGGACCGGCCATCGTTCTGACGACTCTCCTTGACTGCGGGACGTGCGGGGGGATCGGCGGGGCCTGCGGGGGCATGTGCGTGGGGATCTGCGGTACGGCGGGATTCGGCGGTACGACGGTATACCGGACGCCCGAGCCGCGGGGTCGACAGCGCGGCAGCACGTTGCGGCACTGCGGGTTGGACCCAGCTTATCGAAGGAAGGTTCCATGGCGACATAGGGCGCACAGGAGGCGCACGATGCGTGTCGCGTGCCTGCGTGTGCGCCCGTGATCAAGGATCTGCCGGGGAGTGTCCCAACCGCCGTGTCCTACGCGTCCGCCAGGCCCAGGCGGCGGGCGGCGACCACCGCGTCGACCGGTACGACCGACGGCTGCGGCGCCCCGGCGGTGGCCCATTCCGGGTCCTTGAGGCCGTTGCCGGTGACCGTGCAGACGATGCGCTGGCCCGGGTCGACCTTGCCCTCGTCCACGGCCTTGAGCAGTCCGGCGACGGACGCCGCCGAGGCGGGCTCCACGAACACACCCTCCTGCGCGGCCAACAGGCGGTAGGCGGACAGGATCTGGCGGTCCGTCACCTCGTCGATGAACCCGCCCGACTCGTCACGGGCGTTGAGCGCGAACTGCCAGGACGCCGGGTTGCCGATCCGGATCGCGGTGGCGACGGTGTGCGGGTCCTTGACGACCTCGCCGCGCACGATCGGCGCCGAACCGGACGCCTGGAAGCCCCACATGCGCGGGGTGCGGGCGGCGGGCCCGTTCGCGGCGTACTGGGTGTAGCCCTTCCAGTAGGCCGTGATGTTGCCGGCGTTCCCGACGGGCAGTACGTGGATGTCCGGGGCGTCGCCGAGCGCGTCCACGATCTCGAACGCGGCGGTCTTCTGGCCCTCTATACGGACCGGATTGACCGAATTGACCAGCGCCACCGGGTAGTTGTCGGAGAGCGAGCGGGCCAGCGTCAGGCAGTCGTCGAAGTTCCCCTCGACCTGGAGGATCTTCGCGCCGTGGACGAGGGCCTGGCCCATCTTGCCCAGGGCGATCTTCCCCTGCGGTACGAGCACGGCGCAGACCATCCCGGCGCGGACCGCGTACGCGGCGGCCGACGCGGAGGTGTTCCCGGTGGAGGCGCAGATGACCGCCTTCGCGCCCTCCTCCTTGGCCCGGGTGATGGCCATGGTCATGCCGCGGTCCTTGAAGGAACCGGTGGGGTTGGCGCCCTCGACCTTGAGATGCACCTCACAGCCCGTGCGCTCGGACAGCACCTGCGCGGGGACCAGCGGCGTACCGCCCTCCCGGAGGGTGATGACGGCCGCCCCGTCCGTCACCGGGAGGCGGTCCCGGTACTCCTCGATGATGCCGCGCCACTGATGGGTGCCCCGCTGGGCGCCGATGGCGCCGATGCTGGTGGTCATGGGTCCCTTACTCCCCTTCAACACGCATGATGCTGGCGACACCGCGCACGGTGTCGAGCTTGCGCAGCGCCTCGACGGTCCCGGACAGGGCCGCGTCGGGCGCGCAGTGGGTGACGACGACGAGGGAGGCCTCGCCGTCCTTTCCCTTCTGGCGCACCGTATCGATGGATACGCCGTGCTCGGCGAAGACCGTCGCGACCTGGGCGAGCACGCCCGGCTTGTCGGCCACGTCGAGGTTGATGTGGTAGCGCGTGACGACCTCGCCCATGGAGCTGACGGGCAGCCCGGTGTAGGCGGACTCGCCGGGCCCGGTGGCGCCGGCCAGCTTGTTGCGGCAGACCGCGACCAGGTCGCCGAGGACGGCCGAGGCGGTCGGGGCGCCGCCCGCGCCGGGGCCGTAGAACATCAGCTGCCCGGCGGCCTCGGCCTCGACGAAGACCGCGTTGTACGCCTCGCGCACGGAGGCGAGCGGGTGGCTGAGCGGGATCATCGCGGGGTGGACCCGGGCGGTGACCGACTTCCCGTCGGCCGCGCGCTCGCAGATCGCGAGGAGCTTGACCGTGCAGCCCATGCGCTGGGCGGAGGCGAGGTCGGCGGAGGTGACCTCCGTGATGCCCTCGCGGTGCACCTCGTCCAGGCGTACGCGGGTGTGGAAGGCGATCCCGGCGAGGATGGCGGCCTTGGCGGCGGCGTCGAAGCCCTCGACGTCGGCGGTCGGGTCGGCCTCCGCGTACCCGAGGGCGGTGGCCTCGTCCAGCGCTTCCGAGTAGCCGGCGCCCGCGGTGTCCATCCGGTCGAGGATGAAGTTCGTTGTGCCGTTGACGATGCCGAGGACCCGGTTGACGGTGTCCCCCGCCAGGGACTCGCGCAGCGGCCTGATCAACGGGATCGCACCCGCGACGGCGGCCTCGAAGTAGAGGTCCCTGCCGTGCAGCGCGGCGGCGTCGTAGAGGGTTGTGCCGTCCTTGGCGAGCAGCGCCTTGTTGGCGGAGACGACGGACGCGCCGTGTTCGAAGGCGGTGGTGATGAGCGTACGGGCGGGCTCGATGCCGCCGATGACCTCGACGACCACGTCGATGTCGCCGCGTTTGACCAGGGCGGTGGCGTCGGTCGTGATCAGCGCGGGGTCGATGCCCTCGCGGACCTTGGACGGGCGGCGGACGGCGACCCCGGCGAGTTCCACCGGGGCGCCGATCCGCGCGGCGAGGTCGTCGGCGTGCGTCGTCATGATGCGCGCCACCTCTGAGCCGACCACGCCACAGCCCAGGAGCGCCACCTTCAGCGGACGCGTACGCATCATCCGACCTCGTTTCCTCTTACTCAGTGTGAACCAGTCTCACGCACCGGACGGAAGTATCTACCGTCCGTCCAGATCCCGAGACACCAATTCCATCATCCGATGTCCAGCCGCAGGAGATCTTCCTCCGTCTCGCGGCGGACCACGACCCTGGCCTCGCCGTCCCTGACCGCCACGACGGGCGGGCGGAGCGCGTGGTTGTAATTACTGGCCATGGAACGGCAGTACGCGCCGGTGGCGGGGACGGCGATCAGGTCGCCAGGCGCCAGGTCGGCGGGCAGGTAGGCGTCCCGTACGACGATGTCACCGCTCTCGCAGTGCTTGCCGACCACACGCGAGAGCATGGGCTCCGCGTCGGAGCGGCGTGAGACCAACGCCACGCTGTAGTCGGCGTTGTAGAGGGCCGTACGGATGTTGTCGGACATGCCGCCGTCGACGCTGACGTACGTCCGCAGCCCTTCGAGTGGCTTGATCGTGCCGACCTCGTACAGCGTGAAGGCGGTGGGGCCGACGATCGCGCGCCCCGGCTCGACGGAGATCCGGGGGGTGGTGAGGCGGGCGGCGTCGCACTCGCGCGTGACGATCTCCAGCAGCGACTTCGCGATGTCGTACGGCTCCTTGGGGTCGTCCTCGGAGGTGTACGCGATGCCGAGGCCGCCGCCGAGGTCGATCTCGGGCAGCTCGACGCCGTGTTCGTCGCGGATCTCGGCGAGGAGCTGGACGACCCGGCGGGCGGAGACCTCGAATCCGGCCATGTCGAAGATCTGCGAGCCGATGTGCGAGTGGATGCCGATCAGCTCGATGCCGTCGAGCTCGAGGGCCCGCCTGACGGCCTCGGCGGCCTGGCCGTCGGCGAGCGCGATGCCGAACTTCTGGTCCTCGTGGGCGGTGGCGATGAACTCGTGCGTGTGGGCCTCGACGCCGACGGTGACACGGATCTGGACGGGCTGGCGGCGGCCCAGGCGCTGCGCGATGTGCGCGACGCGGACGATCTCCTGGAAGGAGTCGAGGACGATGCGGCCCACGCCGACGGAGACGGCGCGCTCGATCTCCTCGGTGGACTTGTTGTTGCCGTGGAAGGCGATGCGCTCGGGCGGCATGCCGCCGGCGAGGGCGGTGGCCAGCTCGCCGCCGGAGCAGACGTCGAGATTGAGCCCTTCTTCGGTGAGCCAGCGCACGACGGCGCGGGAGAGGAACGCCTTGCCGGCGTAGAACACGTCGGCGTTCGGCCCGAAGGCGTCGGACCAGGCGCGGCAGCGGGCCCGGAAGTCGGCCTCGTCGAGGAAGTAGGCGGGGGTGCCGAACTCCTCGGCCAGCCGCGTCACCTCGATCCCGGCGACGGTCGCGACGCCGTCGTCGTTGCGCCGGACCGTACGCGACCAGACCTTTTCGTCCAGGACGTTGAGGTCGGCGGCGGGGGCGGAGTAGTGCCCGTCGGGGAAGACATCGGCGTGGCGGGGCCCTGCGGGGTGTGCGGAACGGCTCATGACGTGGCTCTTTCAGGTCTCTCAGGTCTCACGACGATCTGGACGATCTATCTGGATCCATCTGGATCCATCTGGATCCATCTGGATCCATCTAAAGGAATTCCGGGGCATCGATGCCGAGGAGGAAGAGGCCACCGGCCAGCACGGCCCCGGCGGCCTCGGCGAGCGCGACCCGGGAGCGGTGGGCGGCCGAGGGTTTCTCGTCCCCGAGGGGCAACGGCCGGCCGCTCTCCTGGAAACGCAGCACGGCGTCGGCGACCTGTTCGAGCCCCCGGGCGAGCCGATCGGGCGCGCGGTGCCGCGCGGCGGCTTCGAGGACGGCGGGGTGGTCGCGGAGGAGGCGGGTGAGGGCGGCTTGGGTGGGGTGGGGCGCGCCTGGGCTCACGCTCCGGTGGGAGCCCGCTCCCCCGGGATCGCCCGGGGCCGCCCCCGAGCGCGTGCCCGGGGTGGGACCCCCGCCGGCGGGATCGGCCGGGGGCATGCCCAGCCGCTCGGCGGCGCGACTGAGGGCGCGGGTACGGGCGTACGCGTACCGCACCCGGAAGAGGGGATTGCTCTCGCGCTGCACGAGCAGCGCGTCGGCGGCGCCGCCGCTGGGCGCCCGGTCGTGCGCGGCGGCCCGCAACAGGGCCCAGCGGGCGGCGTCGACCCCCAGCCGTGCGAAGAGATCGTCGCCGTCGGGCGCGGGCACGACCCGGAGAGTCTCGGGCACGGGGACTGGCACAGCCGGAGCGGCTGTGGGGTTCGTCACAGTCGCGTGCGGGCGGGGGCCGACGGGCGCGAGCGCCGCGTCCGGCCCGAGGGCCGCAGGCGCGGGCTCGGGCCGCCGGTCGGGGGCCGCAGGCACGTCAGACCCGAGGCCGACCGGCACGTCCGGACCGGAACCGGCAGACGCGAGCGGCGCGTCCGTCCCGGGCGCCGCGGGCGCAGGCGCGGGCGCGGCACGCCGACCGGCGGCCGCAGCCACGTCAGGCCTGAGGCCGACCGGCACGTCCGGCCATGCGCCGGCCGCCACGGCCGGGCCGGGGGCCGTAGGCGCGCCAGCTCGGCCGGGGACCGCAGACGCGGGCGCAGCGCCCCGACCCGGCGCCGCAGGCACGTCAGGGCCGAAGGCGACAGGCGCCTCCGGGCCGGGACCGGCAGGTGCGATCGACGCCGTTGCTCCCTGGGTTCGGAGCAGGGCGGCCACCGTTTCCGTCCAGACGCGGGCGCGTGTCTCCCGCGCGGGCGGGAAGACCGCCGTGGTGCCCGTCAGGGCGTTGCCGTGGCCGTAGTGGGGGCCCGCGCTCAGCACCGTACGGGCGAGGTCCGTGGCGTCGTCCTCGGTCAGCGTGAAGTTCAGGAAGCCGGGGCCCGTGATCTCGACCCGGGCGATGCCCTCGGCGGTGGCGACCCGGGTGCGCAGGATCTCCGCGACCTCGCGGGGCGCCAGCCCCGCGCCGGGCGCCAGGCGGAGCGCCAGGTTCGTCGCGTAGTCGCCGCTCCCGCCGGGGCGGGGCCGCTCCACCGTCACGCGGTCCGGTACGGCCACGCGCAGCGCGCCGTCCTCCACCGCGCGGCGCACGGCGCGCAGCACGGTCGTGGAGAGATCGGCGGGGGTCACGGGACCAGCGTAGGGGAGGAGGGGGTCCCCTCCGCGACCTCGTTCCGCGATGCGGTCGGCGGGCGGGGCCGCCGGTGTCCGGGGCACGACCGGCAGGGGACGCCTGGGGGTGTTCGCGCCGCGACCGGCAACGAACGGCTGCGGCTCCGCGACGCCGTCGTTCCGCGATGCGGTCGGCAGGCGGCAACCGGGGCTGTCCGCCGGCCGGGCGGCGGGGACCACTGCGGATGTCCTCCCCAGCCGGCCGGCGGGACGGGCCGCGGATGTCCGCCCACCCGGTCGGCTGGGACGGCCGCGCGGAGTCCGCCCACCCGGTCAGCGGGGCGGTGGCAACTGTCCGCCACGCCGTCGGCAGGAGCAGGAGACGGCCGCGACCGTCCACGATCCCGGCGGCGGCGGGCGGGCGGGCGATTGCTGTGACGCCGTCGGCTGGCGGCTGCCAGGCTCCGGGGGGCCGGCGTCAGCCCCGCGCGCTGCCCGCGTGGCCCGCGCCGTAGCGGCCGTCCATGGACGGGGGGCCCTCCTGGTGGGTCAGGCGGCGGACCAGCTGGATCAGGTCGGCCGGTTCGAAGGGCTTTGCCAGGAACGCGTCCACGCCGGCCGTGAGGCCCGCCTCGACCTCGTACTGCGTGCACGCGCTGACGATCGCGAGGGGCAGCCGACTGGTGCGCGGATCGGCGCGCAGCCGCGCGGCCGTCCGCAGGCCGTCCAGGCGTGGCATGACCACATCGAGGGTGATGACATCCGGCCTGACCTCGTGCACGACCTCCAGGCATTCGGCACCGTCGGCCGCGGTCACGACCTCGAAGCCCTCCAGCTCGAGATTGACCCTGATCAGCTGCCTGATCACTCGGTTGTCGTCGACAACGAGCACCCGGCCGGATGCGCCTGACACATATCGAGAGTAGGTCGGACTTCCGCGCCGCGTCCGGGTTTTGGCCAATTGGCGGGCGCGACGCCGGGCGCGACGCGACGGTCGGCCGGGGGCGCGGACCGCCGTCCGCCCCGCCCGTACCGCCTACGCTCCACGCATGGAGCAGAACGAAGTTGTCCTCAGGGCCATCGGCATCCTCACCCAGTCCGCGGAATGGATCCGTACGGCGGAGCGGCACCCCGAAAGCACCAACAGCACCGACAGCACCGACACGACCGGCGCCGCCACCCCACGCGGCTCCGGCGAGGGGCAGATCGGGTCGCTGCTCGCCGAGGTCTTCCCTTCGTTCGCGGTGTCGTCCGAGGCGACCCCCCTGGAGGCGGCCCACGCGGTCACCGAGGCCGCGCTGCCGGCCATCATGCAGCTGATCGGGGCGTTCACGTACGTCTACTCCGAACTGGCCGAGGTCCACGACGCCGGCCGTACGGACATCACGTCCGAGGACCTCCTGCGCGACCTCGCCCTGCGCATGTCCCGCCCCCCGCAGGACGACTGACGGACAGTCAGAGCGACGGTCAGGGCGCCGCCGTCTGCCGTACCAGCAGATTCCACGCCGACATCGCCGTGTCCACCGCCGACTCCAGCTTCCGCGGCGCCACCCCGTCCCGCGCCTCGACCGACAGCCCGTGGAGCACCGTGGAGTAGAAGGCGGCGATGCCCTCGACGTTCGCGTCCGGGGGCAACTCGCCCTCGTCCACGGCCTGTTCCAGCCGTTCCTCCAGCGCCGCCACCGCGTTCCGCCGCCGCCAGGCCAGGTGGTCGCCCACCCCCTTGTTGCGCGTACCGCAATTGGTCGCCGCGAGCACGATCATGCAACCGCTCGGCGTACGAGGGTCAGTGAAGGCGTCGAGGTTCCCGCGCAGCATCGCCTCGATCGCCCCCCGCACGGTGGGCTCGTCGCTCAGCGCCCGGTGGGTGGCCGATCCGACGGTGCTGTCGTACAGGGCCACCGCCTCGTAGAACAACTGCTCCTTCGATCCGAAGGAGTTGTAGAGGCTGGTCGAGTTGATGCCCATCGCGCCGGTCAGATCGGTCATCTTGGCGCCTTCGTAACCAAGCTCCCAGAACGTCTCCATCGCGCGCCGCAACGCCGCCGCCCGGTCGAACGTCAGCGGCCTGCCACGTTCTGTCATATTTCCGTCCTCCAAAGGGAGTTGACCCTAACCCAGTTCGCCTGTTAGGACTTTATGCAGCATCCATTCCAGAATGGAATCAAGGCGGAGCGAAATGTCGCGACTTGCGGGAAAGACCGCGCTGGTGACCGGTGGCAGTCGGGGGATCGGGGCGGCCACGGCCCTCCGATTGGCGCAGGAGGGAGCCGATGTCGCCCTGACCTATGTGAACGCCGCCGACAAGGCGCAGGACGTTGTCAAGTCCATAGAAGATCTCGGCCGCCGGGGCCTCGCCCTCCAGGCCGACAGCGCGGACCCGGTGGCGGTCGCCGACTCCGTCGCCCGTACGGCGGCCGGGTTCGGCGGCCTGGACATCCTGGTCAACAATGCCGGTGTTTTCCCTTACGGACCGTTCCAGGACGTCACCCTCGAAGAGATCGACCGGACCCTCGCCGTCCATGTGCGGGCCGTCTTCCTCGCCACGCAGGCGGCCGTCGCGCACATGACGGACGGCGGCCGTGTGATCAACATCGGCAGCTGCTGGGCCACCCGCGTCCCCGTACCGGAAGTGACGCTCTACTCGATGAGCAAGTCCGCCCTCATCGGCTTCACCAAGGGACTGGCCCACGACCTGGCGCCGCAGCGCATCACGGTCAACATCGTGGACCCGGGCCCGACCGTCACGGACATGAACCCGGACGGGACGGCGGAGGCGGAGGAGGAGCGCCTGCGGACCGCGGCGAAGGTCCTCGGCGCGGCCTCGGACATCGCCGGCGCGGTGGCCTTCCTCGCGGGCCCCGACGCGGCCTGGATCACCGGCACCTCGCTCGCCGTCGACGGCGGCTACACCGCCTGACGCGCACGGCGCGCAGGGGCGGGCCCAATAAGAAAGCCGCTTGGCAGATTCCCCAGCTCTGCGGCTGAGGCTGCCAAACGGCTTCTCAAGGCACGTCCCCGCTGATCACAGCGGTTGGTGCCCCCGGCAGGATTCGAACCTGCGCACCCGGCTCCGGAGGCCGATGCTCTATCCCCTGAGCTACGGGGGCGTTGTCACTTTGTGTGGCGACGAGTGAAACCCTACCAGCTTCGGTGGGGTGGCCGTGAACAGGTATTTCCGGCGGTGTCAGGCGCGGAGGTACGTGAGGACCGCCAGGACCCGGCGGTGGGTGTCGTCCGCCGGGGGGAGGTCCAGTTTCGCGAGGATGTTGCCGATGTGTTTGCCCACCGCCGCCTCGGAGACGACGAGTTGGCGGGCCACCGCCGCGTTGGACCTGCCCTCCGCGATCAGGGCGAGCACCTCGCGCTCGCGGGGTGTCAGGCGTTCCAGGGGGTCGCGGCGGCGGCGCAGCAGTTGGCGTACGACCTCCGGGTCCACGACCGTGCCGCCGGCCGCCACCGCCTGGAGCGCCGCCTCGAAGTCCTCGACCTGGCCGACGCGGTCCTTGAGGAGGTAGCCGACGCCCGTGCCGTCGCCGGAGTCGAGGAGGTCGGCCGCGTAGGTGCGCTGGACGTACTGGCTGAGGACCAGGACCGGGAGGGACGGCCGGCTCTCACGGAGTGCCACGGCCGCGTGGAGTCCTTCGTCCTGGAAGTCAGGTGGCATCCGTACGTCCGTGACCACGAGGTCGGAGGTGTGCCGGGCAACCGCCGCCGTCAGGGCGGCCGCGTCGCCGACCGCCGCCACGACCTGGTGGCCGAAGCGGTCCAGCAGGGCGATCAGGCCTTCCCTGAGCAGCACGCTGTCCTCCGCCAGGATGATACGGAGAGGCCGGGCGGGAGGGATTCGGGTCACGCGCGCAGTCTTTCATCAGGCCGACGACCGCCTGTTCCTTGCCTGAGACGTCTTCTTCGCCTCGGTGGTCTTTTTTGTCGCCGAGGTCTTCTTCGCCCCCGTCGTCTTCTTGGCCGCCGCCTTCTTCGTCGTCGACTTCTTCGCCGGCTGGGTCTTCTTCGCCGCCTGCTTCCGCTGAGGAAGCTGGGTCACCTGCGCCTCCTCGTCGTCGCCCCGCGACTCCTTCGCCGCCCGTACGCTGCTCTCCAGCGCCGACATGAGGTCGAGCACCTTGCCGCCGCCCCGCTCGGCGGGCCCCTTCTCCGCCACCGCCCCGCCCGACGCCTTGGCCGCGATCAGTTCCTCGACCGCCTCCCGGTAGTCGTCGTGCAGGGTCTTCAGGTCCACCGAGCCGAGGGTGTCCATCAGGGCGTCGGCCAGGTCGAGTTCGGCGTCCCGTACCGACACCGGGGCCTCCGGCGCCACCCCCTCGGGGGCCCGGATCTCGTCCGGCCAGAGCAGGCCGTGCATCGCGATCACGTCGTCGACCACCCGCAGCATGCCGAGGCGCTCCCGCCCGCGCAGCGCGTACTTCGCGATGGCGACCTTCTCGCTGCGCTTGAGCGCCTCCCGCAGCAGCGTGTACGGCTTCGCGGCCGGCACCCCGTTCGCCGAGAGGTAGTACGACGCGTCCATCTGGAGCGGGTCGATCGAGGCCGCCGGGACGAACGCCACGATCTCGATCGTCTTCGCCGTCGGCAGCGGCAGCGACGCCAGGTCCTCGTCCGTGATCGGGATCATGGACCCGTCGGAGTCCTCGTACGCCTTGCCGATCTCCGCCGACGACACCTCCCGCTCCTCCAGCTCGCAGACCTTCCGGTAGCGGATGCGCCCACCGTCCTCCTTGTGGATCTGGCGGAAGGAGATGGAGTGGTTCTCGGTGGCGTTCACCAGCTTGATCGGGATGCTGACCAGCCCGAAGGAGATCGCGCCGTTCCAGATGGACCGCACGTCGGTCCCTCCCTTTCGGAATGTTCTTGATTCACCGGAATGTGAGGAACATGTGGGATTCTCATCGTATGACGCCGATCACAGAGGTGGAGGGGCGGCGCCTGAGCCTGAGCAACCTCGACAAGGTGCTGTACGCCGCCACCGGCACCACCAAGGGCGAGGTCCTGCACTACTACGCCCGGACGGCGGCCCCCCTGCTGGCCCATCTGGCGCACCGGCCCGTCTCCTTCCTGCGCTATCCGGACGGTCCCGAGGGCCAGCGCTTCTTCACAAAAAATCCGCCGCCCGGTACGCCCGCCTGGGTGCGGATCGCCGACGTGCCCCGGGCGACCGCGCAGGTCGGCCGTCAGGTGGTGGTCGGGGACCTGCCCACGCTGATGTGGGCGGCGAATCTGGTCGTGGAGTTCCACACCCCCCAGTGGCAGGTCGAGGCGCCCCGCCGCGCCGACCGGCTGGTGTTCGACCTCGACCCCGGGGCGCCCGCGACGGCCGTCGAGTGCTGCGCGGTGGCGCTGTGGCTGCGGGAGCGGCTGGCGGCGGACGGGCTCACGGCGTACGCGAAGACCTCCGGCTCCAAGGGGCTGCACCTGCTGGTGGCGCTGGAGCCGACGGACTCCGAGGAGGTGTCCGCGTACGCGAAACGCCTCGCGGTCGAGGCGGAGAGCGCCCGGCCCGGGCTGGCGCTGCACCGCATGAACCGCTCCCTGCGGCCGGGGAAGGTCTTCGTCGACCACAGCCAGAACAACGCCGCGAAGACGACCGCCGCGCCCTACACCCTCCGGGCGCGGCAGGAGCCGACCGTCTCCACCCCACTGACCTGGGAGGAGGTCGAGGGCTGCACGGAAGCGGAGCAGCTGGTGTTCCGGCTGGACGATCTGGCGGTACGGCTGGAGCGGTACGGGGACGTCCTCGCCCCGCTCCTGGACACCGGGCGGGCGGGGCGGCTGCCCCCGGGACCGGGATGACGCGCGCCCGCGTACGCCCGCCGGCCCCGGAACCTCAGCGTCCCCGGCCCCCCGACCAGGTCCCCCGGTCCCGCGCCGCCGCGTACAGGGACTCGATGTCGGCCGGTTTCAGGACGCCCCCCAGGTCCGCCAGGTCCGCCAGCGCCGCCACCTCCGTGTCGTGCACGATCCGTACGCGCGACGGCGGCGGACCGGCCACGAGCCGGGACGCCCCCACCACCACGAGCACCGGCCGCACCGCCGTCGCCAGGGCCCCCGAGGCCCGTTCGGCCGCCTCGCGGAGGTGGCCGAGCAGGGGCACGGGCGCCGAGAAGCCCGTACGGACCATCGGGTCGGCGACGCGGATCCGCCGGTTGCGGGCGGGCAGCGTACGGATCGCCAGGACACCGGCAGGTCCGATCAGCAGATGGTCGATCCGGACGGCCGGATCCACCCCCGGCAGCGGTACGGAGTGGAGCACCCGGACCCGCGCACCCGCCCCCGCCGACCGGTCGAGCCCGTCCAGCTGATCCCCCACGATCCGCCGCGCCAGCAGCTCCCCGTGGCGCGGATCCCGCCGCACCGCCGCCCGCCCCGGCGCAGCCCGCCCCGGCGGAGGCAGCCCGTCCAGCGCGGCGTACAGCTCCTCCCCCGGCCGGTTGGGCGCCAGGTCGTCGTCGGGGTGGAGCGCCAGCCGGTCCAGCTCGGCGGGGGTCGGAACCGGCGGCGGCCCGACGGTCACCTCACCGCTCAGGTACGGCGCGAGCGCCGCCAGCACCTCCTCGCGCCCCGCCCCCGGCAGGAGGCTGACGCGTCCGGCGCTCCTGTCGTACCAGGCCACGCCCGTACCGTCCGGCAGCGTCACGTACAGCCGGTCCTGGCTGTGCCGCAGCGCCGGGGCGACACGTAATCGGGTCATTCCTCATCACTCCCCACGTCGGAGGAGGGAAATGCCCCCGAACGCGTCACCTCCGTACGGCACACTCTCCTCAGACACGCGTCTCCCGGAAGGATTCACCCATGATCATTTTTGGTACCAAGGGCTATCTCTATCAACTGGCCATATTGACGCTGGTCTGCGGCAGTTGCGGCAACCCCTCCGCGCACACCCTCCGCAAGCGGGTCACCAAGTTCACGCTGTTCTTCGTGCCGCTGTTCCCCTTCTCCACCAAGTACCAGACGCAGTGCACGTTCTGCGGCGCCGAGCAGCGGTTGCAGAAGGAGCAGGCGGACCAGCTGCTGGCGCAGAGCGCGGCGCCCGGTCCGGGGTACGGGCAGGGCGGGGGCCAGGCGTACGGACAGGGCGGCGGGCAGGGCCAGGGCCAGCAGAACCCGTACCAGCGCTGACCGATACCGCAGCGCCCCCCTGACGTGAGTTCGACATGCCTCGCGCCCCGACATAAGCGGGCATAAGCCGCACCTCCTTGCTACGTTGCGGAGCATGACCGCAACGAGGGCGGACCCGCCTCCGCCCGAGCCACGCCTCCCCAAGCGCCGGGGTGTCGAACTCTCCCTCCTCGTCTGCGCCGTCGTCATCTCCGTCTTCGGCTACGTCGCCGTGGGGCTCGGCAGGAGCCACGCCGTACCCCCCGACGCGGCCCGCTACGGCGCGGGACTCGGCCTGCTCGCGCTCCTCGCGCACCTCGCCGTGCGCCTGCGCGCCCCGTACGCGGACCCGCTCCTGCTCCCCATCGCGGTCCTCCTCAACGGCCTCGGCCTGGTGCTCATCTACCGGCTCGACCTGGAGACCCCGCGCGACCAGGCCGCGCCCGCCCAGCTGGTCTGGTCCACGCTCGGCGTCGCGCTGTTCATCGCGGCCGTCCTGTTCCTGCGCGAGGCACGCGTCCTCCAGCGGTACGCGTACGTCTGCGTGGCCGCCGCGCTCGTCCTGCTGATCGTGCCCATCTTCTTCCCGGCCGTGAACGGGGCCAAGATCTGGATCAGGATCGGCGGACTCTCCTTCCAGCCCGGGGAGTTCGCCAAGATCCTGCTCGCCGTCTTCTTCGCCTCGTACCTCGCCGCGAACCGCAACGCCCTCGCCTACACCGGCCGCCGCCTCTGGTGGAAGCTCCAGCTGCCCACCGGCCGGGTGCTGGGGCCGATCGTCGCGATCTGGCTCCTCAGCGTCATCGTCCTGGTCCTCGAACGGGACCTGGGCACCTCGCTCCTCTTCTTCGGGCTCTTCGTGATCCTGCTGTACGTGGCCACGGGGCGGATCGGCTGGATCGCGGTCGGGCTGCTGCTCGCGGCGGTCGGGGCCTTCGTGGTCGGGTCGTACGAACCACATGTCCACGGCCGTGTGCAGGACTGGCTCTCCCCCTTCGCGTCCATCGACGCGGGCCAGGGCCCCGGCCAGCTCGCGCAGTCCCTGTTCGCGTTCGCCGCCGGCGGGATGTTCGGCACGGGCCTCGGTCTCGGCGAGTCCGTCCTGATCGGGTTCGCCGCCAAGTCCGACTTCATCCTGGCCACGGCGGGCGAGGAGCTGGGCCTGGTCGGACTCACCGCGATCTTCCTGCTGTACGCCCTGCTCGTCGCCCGCGGCTACCGCGCCGGCCTCGCCCTGCCCCATCCCTTCGGACAGCTCCTGGCCGTCGGGCTCTCCTCCATCCTCGCCCTCCAGGTCTTCGTGATCGCGGGTGGCGTGACGGGGCTGATCCCGCTGACCGGAATGCCGATGCCCTTCCTCGCGCAGGGCGGTTCGTCCGTCGTCACCAACTGGATCATCGTGGCCCTGCTGATCCGGGTCAGCGACTCGGCCCGCGCCCCGCGCCCCGACCTGGTGGAACCGGACCTCGTCGTCCCGGTGGCCGAGGGGACGGAGGCACACTGATGATCCGTCAGATCCGCCACACCACGGTCTTCTGCTTACTCCTGCTGGTCGCCCTGTTCGTCAACGCGGGCCGCATCCAGGTCATCGAGGCCGACACGCTCGACAACAACTCCGCCAACCGCCGCCAGACCGTGGCCCGTTTCGAGCAGCGGCGCGGCAACATCCTCGTCGACGGCAGGGCGGTCACCGGCTCCAAGGACACCGGCGAGCAACTCCGCTTCGAGCGCACGTACACCGACGGCCCCCTGTACGCGCCCGTCACGGGCTACGCCTCCCAGACGTACGGGACGACCCTGCTGGAGAACGCCGAGGACAACCTCCTCACCGGTACGAACCCGCTGCTCGCGCCCCTGCCCTTCTGGAACGACGTCACGCGCGGGCGCCAGCCCGGCGGGCGGGTCGCCACGACCGTACGGGCGTCGATGCAGCGGGCCGCGTTCGACGGGCTGGCCGGGCGGCGGGGCGCGGTCGCGGCGATCCAGCCCGCGAGCGGCCGGATCCTGGCCCTGGTCAGCAGCCCGTCGTACAGCCCGGAACAGCTGTCGGGCACCGGCCCCGCCGTCACGGACGCCTGGACCGCGCTGACCGGCGCGGAGGCCCAGCCGATGCTCAACCGGGCGATCCGGCAGACGTATCCGCCGGGCTCCGCCTTCAAGATCGTGACCGCTGCCGCGGCGCTCGACTCGGGGGTCGTCTCGGACGTCGACGCGCCGACCTCCGTACCCGATCCGTACGTCCTGCCGGGGACGACGACCACGCTGCCCAACGAGGTGGACGGGTGCGACCGGGCCTCGCTGGCCTTCGCGATCACCTTCTCCTGCAACTCGGTGATGGCGGGGCTCGGGGTGAAGGTGGGGATGGACCGCATGCTCGACACGGTGGAGAAGTTCGGCTTCAACGACACGGGGATCCGGATCCCGTCCGGGGTCGCCGTCTCGAACTTCGACTCCCACATGACGGACGATCAGCTGGCGCTGTCCTCGATCGGTCAGTTCGACACGCGGGCGACCCCGCTCCAGATGGCGATGGTGGCCTCGGCGGTCGCCAACGGCGGTGAACTCAGGCGCCCCTACCTGGTCGACCGTACGACGTCCGCCCATGGCAAGACGGTCTCCCGTACCGCCGAGCGGACCTACCGGAAGGTGATGGACGGCTCCACGGCCCGGCAGGTACGGCGGTTGATGGTCGACGTGGTCGAGGAGGGCACGGGGACGAACGCGGGCATCGACGGCGCCACGGTCGGCGGGAAGACGGGCACGGCGCAGCACGGCATCGGCAACGCCGGTGTCCCGTACGCCTGGTTCATCGCCTGGGCCCGCGCCGACGGCGCGGGGGAACCGGCGGTCGCGGTGGCGGTGGTGGTGGAGGACGCTGAGGCGGACCGCTCGGACATCAGCGGCGGCGGCGACGCGGCGCCGATCGCGCGGGCGGTGATGGAGGCGGCGCTGGAGGAGGAGGCGTCGGAGGAGTGAGGCGGGGGCCGGAAGGGTGAGGCGGGGGCCGGAGAAGTGAGGCGGGGTGAGGCGGGGTGAGGCGGGGGCCTCGGGCGTTCCCCGGCACGTGCCCTGCCACACGGCTCCGCTAGGGTCTCCGCATTCCTGTGTGCCGCACCGGTACGGCACGGCGGGACCGCGCGGCAAGGGGGGCCCTCATGGCCGACGAACTGGAAGACCCGCACAACTGTTCCGTGGACAGCGAGGAGAAGCTCAACGCCGAGGGCGAAGTGGCCCTGGCCCGGCTGGCGATGGACGGCGGTGACCTCCCGCACGCCGCCGCCCACCTCGGCAACGCCCTCGCGGAGGCGCCGCGACTCCCCGAGGTGCACGAGGCGTTGGCGGAGTTCGCCGGGCGCGCGGGCGGGGCGGAGGCGGCGCTGGACCTGTTCTCGGACGAGCGCCCCTACATCGGCTCGGTGGCATGCCACGCGCATCTGCTCGCCGCCGCGGGCCGCTGGGACGAGGCCCTGTCCACCCTGGCAGCGGCGGTACGGGAACAGCCGGACCGCCCCTGGGCCGAGGTCGCCTGGGTCGCCCGCCAGGACCTCGCCGAGTTGGTCTCGCCGCAGAACCTCGCGCGTGTCATCGCCCGCATCGTCGGCGGAGGCGTACCGGACCCGCTGCCCCCCGAACTGACCGCGCCCCTGCGCCCGTTCCTGGATCTCGCGCGCGCCTCGCTCGCCCTGCACCCGGACCACACCCTCCTGCTGACCATGGCCTCGGGCCTGGCCAGGCGCTTCGCCGCGTACGACCAGGCGATCGCCTGGGCCCGGCACGCGCAGCGGCTCGATCCCGGCCACACCCCGGCGGTGATGCTCGGCTACGCGCTGCGCGCCGCCGGGCGGGTGGACGAGGCCCTGGCCTGCTGGGAGGTGGAGTTGGCCCGCGACCCCTCGGACCTCTCCCTGTACGTGGACGTGGCCGAGCTGTACGCGATGTCGGGGCGCCCGGAGGCGGGCCTGCCCTGGCTGGAGCGTGCGCTGGCGGTCGATCCGGCCCATCCGCAGGCCGCCCCGGCGATCCACGGGGTGCGCTTCGCCGTGGACGGGGGCCGAACGCATCTGCTGGCCCTGGCCGACCATCTGCGGGACCACCCCGAGCACGCGTACGCGCACACGGTCCTCCAGCGCCACAGCGAGGATCTGCCCTGGCTGTCGGGGGTGACGGGGGCGCGGGAGGCGACGGTCAACGTGCTGCACCAGTGTCTGGAGCGGGCGGCGGAGGGCGGGGACCCCGCCTACCGGGACAGTGCCATCCAGTTGAACGCGTCCGTGATCGAGGCGCCGAGCGCCGTACTGGCTCTCCGGCGGGCCTTCCCCCAGGGCGAGGTGCGCTTCGGGGCCGTACCGGAACCCGATCCGCGCCCGGCGCGGCGCGAGGTGGCCACGGCGGTGTGGCGGTACGAGGGCCTGGTGGCCGAGCCCGCCGTGCCGGAGCCGCCGGCCGCCGTCGCGGAGGCGGTGCGGGCGGTCGCGGAACTGCGCTGGCCGTACCTGCCCGCCGCGTACGACCACGCGGTGGAGCTGGCGGCGATCGCCCCCGCCGACCTGCTCGGCGTCCTGGTCCGTCCGCCGCTGCCGCGCGAGGACGAGCAGGGGTGGTTCCTCACGGAGCACCTGCCGGAGCTGTGGATACGGAGCGTGCAGGCGTTCGCCTGCCTGGGCATCGCGCACCACGGGACGGATGAACCGTGGGAGGAGTCCGTACGGCGCGCGATCCTGCTGGACCTGCTGGACGGGCCGGAGGACTGGGTTACCGAGGCGGCCGGCTTCGCGCTGCTGGCGATCGCCTGGAGCGATCCGGCGACCCGCGAGGACATCGGGCGCCGGCTGGTGGAACGGATGCTGGACGGGGCGGAGGCGTTCAGGACCCGGCCGGTGGAGATCCTGGGCTCGCTGTGCCACTTCGTGTTGGGGTGTGCGTGGCTGGACGCGACCTTCACCGGGCTCGCGGCGGACCTGTTGGAGTCGATCCGGCGGGAGGACGAGGAGGAGCCGGACGAGGAGGAAAGGGCGGCGCGGGGGGCGGAGTTGGCGGCCGGGGCGATGGCCGGGGCGGCTCCCGGGGCGGCTTCGGGCGCCGGTGCGGCTTCGGATGTGGAGAGGAAAACGGGCGCGAAGGCGGTACGGAGGCCGACGCTGCGCGGCCTCTTCCGGCGCCGCGCATGACGGGCTGAGCGAGGGGGGGCCGGGGGGGCCGGGGGTGGTCCGGTGACCGATCGGGTCGAAGAAGCGCTGACGCGGATCGGGCGGTTGGACCCCGAACTGTCCGCGTTTGTCGACGTGTGGGGCGAGGAGGCCCGCGAGCGGGCGAGGGCGGTGGACCGCCAACTGCCCCTCGCGGGAATGCCGTTCGCCGTGAAGGGCCCGACGGGGATCCGTTCGCACGCGGCGGAACGGCTGATCGCGGCCGGTGCCGTGCCGGTCGGGTCGACGGCCGTGCCGGGCCCCGGTACGTACTGGCAGACCTGGGGCCAGGGCCGGCACGGCCGTACGGTCAATCCCTACCGCGCCGACCGCACCCCCGGCGGGTCCTCGGCCGGTTCGGCGGTGGCGGTCGCGGCGGGCATGGTGCCGCTGGCGACGGGCAGCGACGGAGCGGGTTCGGTACGGATCCCGGCGGCCTGGTGCGGGGTGTTCGGCCTCAAGACCACCAACGGTCTGCTGCCGTCGCCCGACCGGACAGGGCTGGCGTCGGCCGGGGTACTGACCCGGTCGGCGGCGGAGGCGCGGGTCTATCTGGACTGCGTGCTGGGTACCCCGGCGGGGGCACGGACCCCTTTGCCGCTCCCCCTCCCCGCCGTCTACTCACCGGACTTGGGCTTCGCCCGGACGGATCCCGAGGTGGCGGTGGTCGTACGGGCGGCGGTGGAGGGGCTGGTGTCGGCCGGAGTCGTACAACTCATCTCTCGGCAGGTGCCGTTCACGCTGCTGGACCCGCGTGAGGCGTGGTTGGCGGTACGGGGCGGGGCGACGGGCGTAGGAGAGGTCGGCGACGCGGCAGGCGTCCGGGCCGAGAACGACCGGCGGCTCGACCGCCTCTTCGCCGGGACGGAGTTGCTTCTGACCCCCGTCACCCCCAACAGGCCGCACGGGCACGACGGTCCGGGCGACATCTACTCCACGGCGCTGACCTGGGCGTTCAACCTGAGCGGCCATCCTGCGGCGAGCATCCCGGCCGGCTTCACCGCCGACGGCTGTCCCGTCGGACTGCAACTGGTGGCGCGGCGGGGAGCCGATGTCCGGCTGGTGGAAATGGCCGTCGCGGCCGAGAACCACGCGATTAGGGTGCGGCCATGACCGCTTACGAGCTTGCCCAGGTGAACATAGCCCGCCTCAAGTACCCCTTGGATTCTGTTGAGTTGAAGGACTTTGTCGACGCCCTGGACCCGGTGAACGCCGTGGCCGACCAGTCCGACGGCTTTGTGTGGCGGTTGCAGAGCGACAGCGGCAACGCCACGGACGTTCCCGTCTTCGGCGACGAGTGGCTGATCGTGAACATGTCGGTGTGGCGGGACCCGGACGCCCTGAAAGCCTTCATGTACGAGGGGCAGCACCGCGAACTGCTCGCTCGGCGCAGAGAGTGGTTCGAACGGGTGGAGGAGGCCATGACGGCCCTGTGGTGGGTGCCGGCGGGCCACCGCCCGACGGTGGCGGAGGCCGAACGCCATCTGCGCCACCTGCGGGAGAACGGCCCGGCCGCGTACACCTTCACGCTGAGGGACAGCTTCCCGCCGCCGGGCGGGAACGAGCAGGGCTGAGAGCGGCGGGGAGGTGCGGGGGGTGAGGCGCGGGGAGGTGCGGCGGGTGAGGCGCGGTTACGGCAACGGCAGTCCCTCCCGCCTCTCCAGCCACTCCCCCTGGACCCCGGACACCCCCGTCCGCGCCCCCACGATCCCGCCCGTGATGGCACACGTCGTGTCCACGTCCCCGAACCCCTCCGCCGTCGACCACAGCGCGGCCGTCAGGTCGTCGGGGTGGCGGGCCGCCGTCCACACCGCGAACGGGACGGTGTCGTCGGCCCGGATCCGCTGACCGTTGCCGAGGACGTCCGCCGCCTTCCAGGGAGCGGTGGTGAACGGCAGTTCTGCGGCGCGCGCCAGGCCGTCCCGTACCACCCCCTCGGGAGTGGCCTCGGCCACCGCCGCCACGGACAGCTCTCCCCGTACCGAGAGCGCCGCCGCCACGGCGACCGCCACCGCGCCCGCGATGCCCTGCGGGTGGGCGTGCGTCACCTCGGCGGACAGGACGGCCTGTTCGGCCACGCGCGCCAGGTCGGCGGCGAACCAGGCGCCGAGGGGCGCCACCCGCATCGCCGCGCCGTTGCCGAGGCTCCCGCCCTTGAACAGCTCGGGGGCGAGTGCGCGCCAGCGCTCCGGTTCGGTGAGGAGGGCGGGGAGGAGGAGGTGCATGCCGTGCCCGTATCCCCGGGCCGGATCGGCGTCGAAGGTGAGGGCGAAGCAGGCCGCGAGACGGTCCTGGTCGACGGCTCCGTACTCCCCGAGCACCTGGTGGACGGCGAGGGCGAGTGCTGTGTCGTCCGTCCAGTGCCACTCCGCCTCCGGCGGGGTGCGCCGGGCCCGGATGTCCTTGAACGCCTGGTCGGGGTCGCGGAAGAGCGGGAACCAGCGTTCGCCGAACGCGTCACCCAGCGCGAGCCCTTCGAGGCTGCGACGGGCCGCCGCGCGGTCGGCGCCTTCTTCACGAGCGGTCGGGATGGTCATGCGCCCATCGTCCCGTGTTCCCGGTCCGGGCGTACATCCGTTTTGTCAGTGGCCCGTGCCATGCTGATCAGCGGTGGCTGATCAGCAGCGATCGGTGGTGCCTGCCCCTGGTGCCCGGCGGTGAAAGGTGCGTGCCCCTTCCGTGTCCCCGCTTCCCGTGTCCCCGCTCCTCTTCGACGACGATGACGTACGTGCCCTCGACGCGGCCACGGCCGTCGGTGCCGTACGGGCCGCTCTCCTCGCCCACCACTCCGGCGCCCTGCACGCACCCCCGCGCCTGAACGCCGACCTCGGCGACGGCGCCGCGCTGGTCATCACGGCGGGACACCTCCGTACGGGCACGCGGGGGCTGTACGGCTTCCGCGCGTACGACACCGTCGTCGGCGCCGAGCAGCTGGTGGCCGTGTGGGACAGCGCCGACGGGCGGTTGAAGGCGCTGGTGCACGGCTCGGAGCTGGGGCCCCGGCGGACCGGCGCGATCGGGGCGGTGGCCGTGGACGTGGCGGCCAACCCGGGGCCCGTCCGGCTGGGGATCGTCGGGGCGGGCCGGCAGGCCTGGACGCAGCTCTGGGCGCTCGGCGCGGTCCGGCCGCTGGAGGACGTGGTGGTGGCGGCCCGCAGCGCGAAGCGCACCGCCGCCTTCGCGCGCCGGGCGGCGGACGAACTGGGCGTCCGCGTCAGGGCGGTGGGCTCGGTGGAGGACGCCGTACGTGAACGGGACGTGGTGATCGTGGCCACCAACAGCACCGCCCCGGTCCTGGACATGGACTGGATCGCACCGGGGACACACGTCAGCACGCTCGGCCCCAAAACCGCCTCCGGCCACGAGGTCCCCGCCGCGCTCCCGTCCCGGGCCGACGTGGTCTTCACCGACTCCCGCGCCCAGGCGGCCGGTTACCCCGAACCCCATCTCTTCGCGCCCGGGCGGATGGGGGAGCTGGGGGCCGTACTGGCGGGCGCGACGCCGTGCCGTACCGCTCCCGAACAGATCACGGTGTTCTGCTCGGTAGGACTGGCGGGCACGGAGGTGGCGCTGGCAGCCGCGCTGCTCCCGGGGCGCGACGCGACCTGACGCCCCAACTCGGCCCGGAACCAATCGCACACAGGGATTGACGCCCCTACTGACAAGTAGTCTCATAAGGGGTGACCGACGGTAACCCAGCGATGAGGTGCTCCCGCCCATGCCCCGAGCCACTGCTCCGACGCCCGTCCCCTCCCCGTCGTCCGCTCCCGCCACCGAGCGGGACGTGGAGATCCTCCGTGACGCGCTCGGCCCGCTCAGGGACCGGGAACAGGTCGCCGCGCGGCTCCTCGAAGCCTCCGCCAAGCACTCGTTCGACCCCGACAAGGAGTTGGACTGGGAGGCGCCGGCCGAGAGCGGCAAGTGGTTCTGGCCGCCGGAGCTGGTCTCCCTCTACGACACCCCGCTCTGGCGGAAGATGTCCGAGGGGCAGCGGATGGACCTGGCGAGGCACGAGGCCGCCTCGCTCGCCTCGCTCGGCATCTGGTTCGAGATCATCCTCATGCAGCTGCTGGTCCGGCACATCTACGACAAGCCCGTGACCAGCAACCACGTCCGTTACGCCCTCACGGAGATAGCGGACGAGTGCCGGCACTCGATGATGTTCGCGAAGATGATCGACAAGGGCGGCACGCCGTCGTACCCGGTGCCGAGGCTCTACCACAACCTGGCGCGCGTCCTGAAGACGGTCTCCACCACGCCCGGTTCCTTCGCCGCGACGCTGCTCGGCGAGGAAATCCTGGACTGGATGCAGAGGTTGACGTTCCCGGACGAGCGGGTCCAGCCGCTCGTCCGGGGCGTGACGCGGATCCATGTGGTGGAGGAGACGCGCCATGTCCGGTATGCGCGCGAGGAGATGAGGCGCCAGATGGTGACGTCGCCCCGGTGGGAGCAGGAACTCACCCGCCTCAGCTGCGGCCAGGCCGCGCGTGTCTTCTCGGTCTGCTTCGTCAATCCGAGCGTGTACGACCACGTCGGACTCGACCGGCGGGAGGCCGTCGCCCAGGTCCGCCTGAGCGGCCACCGCCGCGAGGTGATGCAGTCGGGGGCACGGCGGCTGACGGACTTCCTGGACGACATAGGGGTGCTGCGCGGCGCGGGCCGCAGGATGTGGAAGGCGTCGGGCCTGCTGGCGTGACGGGGGGCGTGTCCGCGAAGCGGGGCCCGGTCTGCGCGAGGATGGGCGGGTGAGAACCGAAGACACTTTCTTTGCCGGCGGCCCGCTCGACGGGCGCGTCCTGCCGATCCTGACCGGACCGACGGGCAACCCGCCCAAGTGGTACGAGGTCCCGGTCCCGGACGCGGAGGGCGGCCCGGCCACGGTGCTCGTATACCGCCGCGAACCGGCCGGCCACACGAAGCGGCTCGGGATCCAGCGGGGCTGGAAGTACGTGTACGCCCCCGAGGGGCGCGCCCCCGGCGAGGGCGGCCGCCCACGCTGGCCCTGGTCAAAACCGAACCGCACCGGCTGACGGCGCGCCGGGGGCCGCCGGAATGGGCCGCCCAGGGTGATGTTCTTGCGCCGAACCGCCCAATGGTGCGATAGCCACACCAGTAGCACCGCTCCACCACCCCATCATCGTCGGGTACCGGACGATCCGTACCCGTAAGGGGAGGTGATGGAGTGTCAGCAAGAACACTGCGATCCGTCTGCACGACGGCGCTGATCACCGCCACGGCTCTCACGGTGGTGCCGCTGGCCTCGACGGCGACGGCGGGGCCGGGACTTGTCGGGTGGGGCCCGGCGGAGTCCAGCCGGAGGGAGTCGGGGCCGCAGGGGCGGGGCCGGGGTGAGTGGGGCTCGCAGGGGCGGGGCCCGGGTGCGGTCGGCCCGGCGGGCCCGGCTGCGTCCGGCCCGGTGGGCCAGGGCCCGGGTGCGTCCGGCCCGGTGGGCCGGGGCACGGGAGCGTCCGGCCCGGTGGGCCAGGGCACGGCGGAGTCCAGCCGGAGTAGGTCCATCCGAAGTCAGTCGGGCCCGCAGGGCCGGGGCCCGGGTGCGGCCGGCCCGGTGGGCCGGGGCCCAGGTGAGTGGAACCCAGGTGCGTCGGGCCCGCAGGGCCAGGGCCCGGGTGCGTCCGGTCCGGTGGGCCGGGGCACGGCGGAGTCCAGCCGGAGTAGGTCCATCCGAAGTCAGTCGGGCCCGCAGGACCGGGGCCCGGGTAAGCGGGGCCTGGGTGCGTCGGGCCCGGTGGGCCAGGGCCCAGGTGCGTCGAGCCCACGTGCGTCGGGCCCGCAGGGCCGGGCTCCGGGTGGGTCGGCCCCGGTGGGCCCGGGCCCGGGTGCGTCAGGCCCGGGTGCGTCGGGCCCGGTGGGCCCCGGCCAAGGCGAATCAGGCCCGATGGGCCCCGGCCCGGTGGAATCCGCCCTGGGCGGCCCGGGCGGGATCGCGTCAGAAGGCCCGGGGGAAGCAGGCGGCGGCCCCACCGGAACGGTCGTCCCGGGCTCATCAGGCCCCGAGGCAACCGCCCCCAGCGGCATCGCCGGGATGCTCACCAAGCTCCAGCGGCTCTACCAGGAGGCGGAGGAGGCCGGTGAGGCCTTCAACGCCACCGACGTGGAGCTGGCACGGCTGCGCGCCGAGGCCCGGCGCCTCACCAGCGGGCTCGACCGGGCCCGTACCGCGCTCGCCCTCAGCCGCGACGACGCCGGCCGACTGGCCCGTGAGCAGTACCAGGGCCGGTCCGGGCTCTCCGGCTACGCGCGGTTCCTCCTCGCCCGCGACCCCCGCTCCGCCCTGGACGAGAGCCACCTCATGAAACGCGCCGCCCGCGGCCGCGCCGAGATCCTCGCGCGGCTGACCGGCGGCGAGCGGCGGGCGAGCACCCTGGCGGACGCCGCGCGCCGGGCCCTCCAGCGCCAACAGGTGCTCGCCGCACGGCAGAAGAAGCAGCGCGACACCGTACGGGCCCAACTCGGCGAGGTCGAGAAACTGCTCGCCTCACTCACCCCCGGGCAACTCGCGGCCCTGGCCGCCCTGGAAAAGGCCGCCACGGACAAGGCCCAGCGGGAACTGCTCACCTCGGGCGCGCTCGGCGACGTACCGGGTGCGAGTGGGGAGGCCGGCCCGGCGGGGCCCGCGAGGCAAGACGGTCCGGCAGGGCCGGCAGAGCCAGCAGGGCCAGACAGGTCAGCAGGGCCGGACGGCCCTACCTGGCTCGGCTCGGCAGGACCGGTCGCCTCGACGGGAGTGGCGGGCCCGGCAGGGGTGCCCCACCCGGCGGGCCCGGCAGGGGTGGCCAACCCAACGGAACCGGCAGGAGTGGCCGGCCCGGCAAGGCCGGACGGTCCGGCGTGGCCGGCCAACTCGGCGGGATCGGGCGGCGCGGCAGGAACCGCGGCCCCAAGGCGATCGATCGGCCGCGTCGGGTCGGACCGCCCAACCGGACCACCTGGCGGCCCGGGGCAACAGTTCGGCCCCACCAGGTCGGCCGACCAGCCGCGCTCGTACCACCCGACAGGCCCCGATCGCCCGAGCCGACCGTTCGGCCCCACCGGGCAGCCCGACCCGACGGGCTCGTACCGCCTCAAGGGACCCGAAGGCCCGAGCCGAGCGTTCCGCCCCGTCGGGTCGGACCGCCCGACGGAACCTGACGGCCCAAGGCAACGGTTCGGCCCCACCGGGCAGCCCGGCCTGACGCGCTCGCACCACCCGGCGGCACCCAACGGCCCAAGCCGACCGCTCGACCCCACCAGGTCGCCCGACCTGACAGGGCCGTACCACCCCACGGGACCCAGCGGCCCAAGCCGACCGCTCGACCCCACCGGGCCGGTCCGCCCGGAAGGACCTGGCCTCCGGACAGGATCCGCCCCCTCCACGCAAGGCGGCCACGCGCTCGCGTACGCCGTGGCGCAGATCGGGAAGCCGTACGAGTGGGGCGCGGAGGGCCCAGCGTCCTTCGACTGTTCCGGGCTGACCTCCGAGGCCTGGGCGCGGGCCGGGGTTGTCGTCCCCCGCACCAGCCAGCAGCAGTGGCACGACCTCCCCCGCGTGCCGCTGAACCGGCTGCGCCCCGGTGACCTGGTCCTCTACTTCCCCAAGGCCACGCACGTGGCGCTCTACCTCGGCGACGGCATGGTGATCCAGGCCCCCCGCCCCGGCGCCCGGATCAAGGTCTCCCCGATCGCGGCGAACCCCCTGCTCGGCGCCGTACGCCCGGACCCGGGTGCCGCACCCATGACGTCGTACGAGCCACCCGTACTCCCGCCGGACGCCGACGCGGCCTCCTCCGACTCCTCCGACCTCGGCAACGACGTCCCCGCCACCCCACGCGCCTGAGGCGCGGAGGCAGGGGCAGGCAGCTCGGTCAGTCGATGCCGAGCAGCAGACGGCTGTACCGTTCCCGGTTGATCTCGGCCGTGAACGCCGGATGCCGCGACGCGGTCCCGAGATCGCGCCAGATCCGCTGCACCGGACTCGCCAGGTCGAAGCGGCTCGCCCCGCCCACGTCCAGCAGCAGGTCCACCGCCTGGCGGATCTGCCGCGCGGCGAAGCTGATGTCCACCCGAAGGCGCGCCTGCACCACAGGAGTCAGCGCCACTCCGGTGCGCGCGGCCCAGTCGATGTCGTCGGCGGCGCGGCCCGCCTGGAGCACCGCGCTGTCGATGAGCGTGGCCGCGTCCGCCACATTCGCCTGGACGCCCGGGGCATCGACGGCCCGCGCATGCAGGCTCGCCGCCGAGACCACGGGACGGCCGCCCTTCAGCTTGTCCACGATCTGCTCGTACACCGCCCTGCCCATGCCCAGCAGCGATCCGATGAAGGGAACCATCAGGCCCTCGGGAAACGGCGTACGCGTCAGCGCTTCGTCCTCACCGCCACGCCGATAGGCGCCGGTCGCCGACCTGGAGAAGGACAGGAACCGCTCTTCCGGTACGAATACCTCCTCCGCCACCACACTGTCGCTGCCGGTGCCCCGCATGCCGGCCATGTGCCAGGTGTCCCGGGTGGAGAGTTCCGCCGTCGTCAGCAGCGCCACGCCCCGCTCCGGGGCGCCGCCCCGCTCGGTCACGACGTCGAGACCTATCCAGTCCGCGTGGTGCAGCCCCGAGGCCCAACCCCACTGACCGTCGAGGACAAGACCGCCGTCGACCGTGCGGACGGGGACGGGCACGCCGATCACCCCGCAGAGCGTCGCGTCGGGATTCCCGGCCCAGATCCGCTGCCGTACCGGGTCGCCCAACAGACCCGCGAAGACGCCGCCGCTGTAGAAGATGGACAGCACCCAGGCCGTCGAGGCACAGCCCCGGCCCAACTCCTCCAGAACCGCCAGCAGCGTACGCATTCCGGCCGCGTGACCGCCGTAGGCGGCCGGCACCGAGAGCCGGAGCAGACCCGCCTCCCGCAGGGCGGCGATGTTCTCCTCGGGCAGTTTCCGGTCGCGGTCCGCCCGGTCCGCGTTGTCCCGCAGAAGGGGTACGAGCTCTGCCGCCGCGGAGACGAGTGCCCGCTCTCCGCTGGTCAGGCCGCCGTACGACGGCCGTCCCGCGACCTCGACCCCCGGGTCGAGTGTGGTGAAGGCTTTCGGGTCAGTCATGCCGTCCAAGGCTAACCCCGAAGCGGCCATTTCATCCAATAGGGGACATTGACCAATAGGGGACGTTGGCGCTCCGGGGCGCCGCAGCCGTCTCCTGAGCCTCGGAGCCTAAGCCTCGGAGCCGCCCGTCCCCGCCGCGCCCACAGGGCCCGCCACCCCCGCCACCTTCGCCACATACCCCTCCGCCTTCTCCTCCTCGTAGAAGAAGTCCTCAAAATCCGCAGGGTCGTTGAAGCCGTTCGCGATACGGTCCGCGACCTCCGGGTGGTCCGTACCCGCCGCGATCAGGCGCAGGACGTGGTCCCGGGGCGGCTCCAGCATCGCGTTCGTCCACTTGGTGACGTGCCGCGCGCTCTCCCAGAAGCGGTCGAAGGCCGCCCGCATCCACGCCTCGTCGAACTCCCGTTCTCCGTGCGCGAGGATCGCGTCCAGATACACCGCCGCGCACTTCGACGCGGAGTTGGAACCCTGCCCGGTCACCGGGTCGTTGGCGACGACCACGTCCGCGACGCCCAGGACCAGACCGCCGCCCGGCAGCCGGCCGACCGGGTCGCGGACGGTCGGGGTGTAGCGCCCGCACAACGTCGCGTTCGCGTCGGTCAGTTCGATCTTCGTCGCCCGCCCGTACTCCCACGGCGTGAACCGCTCCATCAGCTCCAGGATGAGCGAGAGCACGTCCGCCGGATCCCGTACCCCCTCGAAGACGTCCAGCGGCCCGCCCGGCACCCCTTCCCAGAACAGGATGTCCGCGCGCCCACCGGTGGTGAGCGTCGGCATCACGAACAACTCCCCGACCCCTGGCACGAAGTTGCACCGGACCGCGTCGTCGTCGGGGTGCTCGGGCCGGGGGCCGAGCCCGTGCACGTACGCGACGGCCAGCGCCCTGCGCGGGCTGGTGTACGGCGAACGCGCGGCGTCGCGGGCGAACATGGAGACGATCTCGCCCTTGCCCGCCGAGACCAGGACGAGGTCGTACGTACGCGAGAAGTAGTCCAGGTCGGAGACGGCCGCGCCGTGGATGACCAACTGGCCCCCGCGCCGGGCGAAGGTGTCCATCCAGCCCGCCATCTTCACCCGCTGGTCGACGGATTGGGCGAACGCGTCGAGCCGGCCGAGCCAGTCCACGGGACGGGACAGCTCGGCCGGCGCGGCGGGATCGGCGACGGAGACGCCGACGCCCATGATCCTGGGCGCCTGCGCCGCCCAGAAGTCCAGCCGGAGATCACGTTCGTGCTGGAGAGCGGTGTGGAACATGCACTGGGTGGACATCACCCGGCCGGTCCTGATCTCGTCCGCCGTACGGTTCGACATCAGGGTTACCTCGTAGCCGTGCGACTGGAGTCCGAGGGCGAGTTGAAGCCCGGACTGACCGGCCCCGACGATGAGCACCCTCCGCACTTCGGTTACTCCGGCGAGGACGCGAGCGCGTGACGCACCAGGGTGAAGAGCGACTTGACCGCGGTGAGCCGCTCACGCGCGTCCATGATCAATATCGGTACGTGCTCCGGTACCGTCAGCGCCTCGCGCACGTCCTCCGGCTCGAAGGGCGGAGTGCCCTCGAAGTGGTTGACGGCCACGATGTACGGCAGTCCGCAGCTCTCGAAGTAGTCGAGCGCCGGGAAGCAGTCGGGCAGGCGCCGCGTGTCGGCCAGGACGACCGCGCCGATCGCGCCCCGTACCAGGTCGTCCCACATGAACCAGAACCGCTGCTGGCCCGGCGTACCGAACAGGTACAGCACCAGGTCGTCGTCGAGCGTGATGCGCCCGTAGTCCATCGCCACGGTCGTGGTGACCTTGTCGGGCGTGTGCGTGACGTCGTCCAGCTCGGCGCCCGCCTGGGTCATCAGCGCCTCGGTCTGGAGCGGCGGGATCTCGGAGACCGACCCGACGAAGGTCGTCTTGCCGACGCCGAACCCGCCCGCGATCACGATCTTGGTGGCGACGGGTGCGCGCGTACGGTCCAACTGCCAGGCCCTGGCGTCCTCTTCGGGCACCATGAGGGGCGCGTCGTCGGAGGCGTCCACCCTGGGAGTTGCGGCCTTCTTCCGCCCGGGGTTCCGGGTGAAGAGGTCCTGCGTGTCGGCGGCGCCGACCTCGTTCTTGTCCTTCTTGTCCTCGACCTCCCGGTCGGTGGCCTCGTGTCCGGTCGTCCCCTGTTCGGCGACATCGGAGAGGTCAGATACGGCGGAGTCCACTCAGCACCCTTTCCAGCAGCGCTCTGTCGGGCTGGCCGTCGCCGTGCCCTGTCCCGTACACACGAATCTTTCCCTGGTCGGCCAGGTCGCTGAGCAGCACCCTGACCACGCCCAACGGCATCTTGAGCAGCGCCGATATCTCGGCGACCGTACGCATACGGCGGCACAGCTCGACGATCGCCAGCATCTCCGGCATCACGCCCGCGGGCGGCCCGCCGTCGGTCAACTCCTTGCGTTCCTCGGCCGGTTCGATCGCGGCGACGAAGGTCTCCACGAGCAGGACATGGCCGAAGCGGGTCCGGCCGCCGGTGAGCGAGTAGGGCCGGACCCGGGTGGGCCTGCGGTCCGATCCGCGCACCGGCAGCCTGCGTCCCCGGTCGCCGCCCGCGCCGCCTCCGGTGCTGTCGGCGGTCGCACCGGTGGCACCGTCGGCGGGCGTCATTCGGCGCTCTCCATCGATTTGCGTAGCTCGTCCCGTACTTCGGGTGTCAGTACGTGTCCGGCGCGGCCCACGAACAGTGCCATGTGGTACGCCACCTCGCTCATGTCGCAGTCCGGGGTGGCGTGCACCCCGAGCAGCGAGCCGTCGCTGATCACCATGACGAAGACACTGCCCTCCTCCATGGCGACCATGGTCTGCTTGACCCCGCCGCCGTCCATCAGCTTGGCCGCGCCGATCGTGAGGCTGCCGATGCCGGACACGATGGTGGCCAGATCGGCGCTGGAGCCGCGCGGGCCTTCCCGGGTCACGGTGGTGGCCGCCTCGGCGTTCTGCTCCGGGTCGGAGGAGAGGAGCAGCAGTCCGTCGGACGAGACGACGGCGACCGAACGCGCTCCTGGTACCTCCTCGACCAGATTGCTCAACAGCCAGTGCAGGTTACGGGCTTCGCTGCTCAGTCCGAATGTGCCGGTCGCAGTCAACTGCGTGCCTCCTCGACTGTCTCCCCCGTCTCTTCGGTATGTACCGCGGTCCGCTCCCCGGGCGCTGTCTGCCCCGCGAGCTCGGCCTCGACGTCGCGCCGGCCGTTCTTCGCCCCCTGGTGGAAACCACCGAGCCTGCGGCGCAGCTCTTCCGCGTCGATGCTCCCGGTGCGCTCCTGGGGGGCGAGGGGAACCGGCGTGACGATCTTGGGGGTCCGTTTGGGCAGGCCCTTGTCGGTGACACGTTCCCCCCGTGCGGGGGCGGGGGATCCGTCCCCCGTCCGGGGCGGAGTCGCGCCCGGCTGCCGGGGCAGCCGCATCGTGAAGGTGTCCTGGTCGGGGGTACGTTCATGGGCGTCGGGCCCGATCGCGTACGGCCCTGGGGCGACGGGGGCGGGGGCGACGTCGCGTCCCGGTCGGGCAGGGGTGCCCTCGGGGGCGCCGGGCCCGTCTCCTCGTACGGAACCGTCTGACGAGGCGTCACGCGCCGTGGCGGCGGCCCGCAGAGCGGCCGCGGCGGCCTCCGCCGCGTCCACGCCGCCGACCTGGCCACCGGCCGCGCTCCGCGCCTCGGCGGCGGCCCACAGGGCCTCCTCGGCGGCAGCGGCGTCCTCGGCGTTCAGCCGGTCGACGGCCTCGCTCAGGGCGGCGGCGGCGGAGACGTGCTCCTGGTCCGGACCACCCGCCGAGGCGCCGTGCGCTTCGGCCGCGTCCACCCCACCCACCTGACCGCTCGCGGCGCTCCGCGCTTCCGCGGCGGCCCAGAGGGCCTCCTCCGCGGCGGCGGCAGCGGCGGCGTCCTCGGTGTTCAATCGGCTGAGGGCCTCGCTCAACGCGTCGGTCGCGGCGGAGACGGGCACGGCACCCGTGACGGCCCCGGCCCCCTTGCTCCGCGCCTCGGCGGCGGCCCACAGCGCTTCTTCGTCGGCGTCAGCGTCCCGAGCGGCCTCGGCGCCCCCAGCGGCCCCACTCCGGCCGTTCCGGGCCTCGGCGGCGGCCCACAGCGCTTCGTCGTCGGCGTCAGCGTCCCGAGCGGGCCCGACGGCCCCACTCCGCGCGTTCCGCGCCTCGGCAGCGGCCCACAGCGCTTCCTCGGCTTCCGCCGGGTCCACATCGGTGCCGCGGCCCGACACGAGGGCATCCGCCGCGTCCCCGCCCACGCCCGCCGCGTCCCGACCCGGGCCGGCGACGCCGCGGGCCTCCGCAGCCGCCCAGAGCGCCTCCTCGGCGGCATCCGCCGAGTCCACACCGGCGCCCCGCGCCGGTACGGCCGCGTCCGCCGCGTCCCGAACGGATCCGGGAGCCCCACTGCGGGCTTCCGCAGCCGCCCACAACGCTTCCTCGGCAGCCTCGCGCAACTTCCCACCGGCGCCCCGCCCCCGCGCGGCAGCCTCCGCCGCGTCCGGAGCCGTGTCCACGCCGGTGTCCGTGTCCCGAGCGCGCGCGGCGGCCGCGTTACGGGCCTCCGCCGCCGCCCACAAGGCTTCCTCGTCGGCGTCCGCCGACTTCCCGCCGGCGCCCCGCCGCGGCAGGACGGTGCCCGCCGCGTCCGGACCCGCACCCGTGTCCGTGCCCCGGGCGCGCGCAGCGCCGTCCGCCGCGTCCGCACCCAGGGCCGCCTCGCCGGACGGGTCCCCGGCCTCGGCGCGGTCGCCCGCCCCGGCGTCGACGCCGGGCCGCGCACCCGCGCGGATGCCGGCCCCCGGGCGGTCGCCCGCCGGGTCGTCGGCGTCGGCGGAAACCGCGTGCAGCGACCCCGTCGCCTCCGCCTTCAGGATCGCCTGTTCCGCCGCCACCACCAACGGATCCGGTTCCGGTTCCGAACGGCCCGGCAGCGCGTTGGAGTTGGACTCCGCCACCGACCCCGGCAGCCGGAACGTCGGCGCCTTGTCCGCCTGCTTGTCCTTCGGCCGCGGCTCCCGCGGCTCCGCCGCCACCGCCGGGAGCAGTGCCTGCGGCAGTACGACCACCGCCGCCACGCCCCCCTGCTCGTGCTCGCGCAGTTCGACCCGTACGCCATGACGCGCGGCCAGCAGCCCGGTCACGCGGAGTCCCAGTCCGTCGGCCACCTGCCCGGTGCCCGCCTCCGGCTCCGCCGTCGGCTCGGCGAGGAGCGCGTTCAGCTCCTCCAGCCGCGCCGCCGACAGGCCGACGCCCTGGTCCTCGACGGAGAGCATCACCTCGCCGTTCTCCAACAGCCAGCCGGACAGCTCCACTTCGGCGTCCGACGGCGAGAACGACGCGGCGTTCTCCAGCAGTTCGGCCACCAGGTGGCTGAGGTCGTCCGCGACGAACCCGGCCACCTGGATGTGCTGCGGCAGCTCATGGATCGTGACCCGCTCGTACCGCTCGATCTCGCTGACGGCCGCACGCAGGACGTCCACCAGCGGCACGGGCCCGGTGGGCGCGTGGGCGTGTTCGTACCCCGCGAGCAGCAGCAGGTTCTCGCTGTGCCGCCGCATGACCGTAGCCAGGTGGTCGACCTTGAAGAGCGTGGCGAGGCGGTCGGGCTCCTGCTCCCGCTCCTCCAGACCCTCGATGACGGCGAGTTGGCGCTCGACCAGCCCGAGCGTGCGCAGCGACAGGTTGACGAAGGTGTGGTGCACGGTGTGGCGCAGCTGCTGGAGCTGGACGCCGATCTCGGCGGTGGCCTCCTGGAGTTCGGAGCGCTGCGCCACGACCTTCTCGCGCGCGCCGATCAAGTCGCTGCGGTCGCTGTCCAGTTGGTCCGTACGGCTGGAGAGGTCGAGGAGCTTGCCGTGCAGCGCGTTGAGGGACCGTACGACCTGGGCGAACTCGTCGTTGCGGCCGGTGAACCTGATCGGCTCTTCGGTCTCGGGCGCGCCCGCGACCCGGGCCGCGCCGATCCGCAGGACGGCGAGCGGCCGGGTGAGCGTACGGGCGACGGCCGTGGACACGCCGACGGCGATCAGCAGACAGCCGCCGAGGAGCGCGACACGCAGCTCCAGGTCGGTGACGCCGTCGTCGCGCAACTTCTCCAACTGGGCGACCTGGCTGGAGCCGAGGCCGGACTCGACGCCGCGCATCTGGTCGATCCGGGCGGAGAGCGCGGCGCCGACCTTCTCCTGGTCCGCCTGACGCTCGGACTCGGACAGCTCGGGCCGGTCGGTGAGCTGGGTGAGGAAGCCGTCGGCGGCCTTGACGTCAGGGCCTGTGACGGTGGCCGCGAAGGAGTCCCGTGCCTCGGCGCCCGCGGCCTGGTCGAAGTCGGCGAGGGCGCCCAGTTCCCGGACGCGGGACTGCTGGGCGGCCGCGCTGAGGGAGTCGCGGAGCTCGTCGTTCTTCTTGCTGTCGCCGCCGGCGGACGGTTCGAGGGCCAGACCGGTGACCGGGTCGATCTGCGGCTGCGCGCTCTGCCCGCCGGGCACGGCGAGCGCGGCGAGCAGCAGTCCGCGGGTGGCGGAGGCCTGCTCGACGGCGCGGCCGAGGTCGGCGGGCGCGCGGGTGCCGTCGGCGGCCTCGGCCGGGGCCTTCTCGGCCAGTTCGTCGGCGAGGGCCTGGAGCTTGGCGATGACGTCCGAATACGCGCGGTACGCCTCCAGGGCCGAGCCCTTGCCGGTGAGGGCGGCGCGCCGGAGGGAGGGGACGGTGGCGAGATCGCGGAGGAGGCCGGGTGAGGCCGTCGCGGCGGCGCGGATCTCGTCGATCTGGCGGTCGACGCGGGTGCTGCGGGTCGCGGAGACCTCGTGCCCGCTCTTCTTGCCGCCGTCGGCGCCGCCCCCCTCGCCGCTGTCACCGTCGCCGCCCGCCTGCTCGCGCCCCGCCGCGATGAACACGACGACCTCGTCGCGCTCGTCCGCGAGGGAGTGGGAGAGGGTCACGGCCTGCTGGTTCAGCTGGGCGAGGGTGACCAGGTTCTGCGCGTCGTTGAGGTCGGCGGAGACGATGAGGAGGCCGGGAGCGCCCGCCGCGACGACGGTCACCCCCACGAGGGCGACGCCGACGACGAGCCGGTTGCGCACCCGCGCCCGGCGTCCGGCGGGGACGGCAGCCGCACCCGTGGCACCGGTGGCGCCCGTGACGCCGGTGGACACACCGCCGGTGGGCACGCCGGTGACACCGGTGGTCCCGTTCGCTCCAGGGTTCAAGGGGCCGCCCGGAGTCTCACCGCGCGTGACGCCGTTGCCCCGAGGCCGCTTCTTTCGCACCGGTGCTCACATTCTTGTTCTCGTCCGCCCATGAAGCGGAGATGACATCCGGTCAGCGACGAGACATCGGCCGCTCCGCCACCTGAACGAGTCAACATCACAGAGGAGTTGACCAACAACTCTTCCCAGGGGGCGCACTACCGGAACCTGTTACGCCGGGTGGACCTTACGCGCACGCTTTGGCAGGATGCGCGCCCGCAGCTCCCCGGAAGGGCGCTCCACCACCGAAACACACCGTCTGACCTGGGTGTAAAGGCCACTGACCAACCATGCAGACGGCGTGAAGGACCCATGCGGAAGGGTGCGGGGCTCGTGCAGACTGGCTCCCATGCGCATCGAACTCGTCACCGCTCCCGGCACCGCCGAACGCCCCAATGAGGACTGGACAGCCGTGTCACTGCCCGCGAGCGGTGAGGGCGGTGTGCTGGTGGTCCTGGACGGGGTGACCCCGCCGGCGGGTGACGACGGTTGTGACGGTTGTGTCCACGGTGTGCCCTGGTTCACCGCCCGGCTGGGCGGCGCACTGGTCGAACTGTCCGGTTCACGGCGGGATATGACCCTCGGCGCGATCCTCTCCGCGGCGATCCGGCGCACGGCGGACGCTCACCGTGACACCTGTGACCTTTCTCACGTACGGACGCCTCAGGCAACGGTCGTCATGGTCCGCTGGGGCACGGACGCGGTGGAGCACCTGGTGCTCTCGGACTCGACCCTGCTGCTGGAGTCACCGGACGGCGCGGTACGGGCCGTGCTGGACGACCGCCTGGACCGGATCCCCCGGGAGGCCCTGCGCCTGGTCGCCACGGCGGACGCCCTGCGCAACGCCGAGGGCGGCTTCTTCACGGCGGCGGCGGACCCGGCGGTGGCATCGAGGGCGGTGACGGGCCGGACGCCCGCGGCGGAGGTGCGGAGCGCCCTGGCCCTCACGGACGGGGCGGCGCGGTGGGTGGAGATGTTCCGGGAGGGCGGTTGGGCGGACTGCCTGGCGCTGGTACGCAAGAGCGGCCCGCAGGAGCTGGTGGACCGGGTACGGGCGGCGGAGTCGGCGGACCCGGACGGGGCGGTGTTCCGGCGCTGGAAGACGAGTGACGACGCGACGGTGGCGTACGTGGAGGTGTGACGTACGCGCGGATCTCCTCGTGCTGGTGCCCCCACCTACACGCGACTGTTCAACTGATGAAGGAGCCTGGCCAGCTCGGCGACCTCGGTGCGGTCCCATTCGGCGAGCCGGCGTACGTACATGTCGCGGCGCGCGTCCCGCACCTGGCGGAAGCGGGCCAGGCCCTCGTCGGTGATCCGCACGAGCGAGGCGCGCCCGTCGGCGGGGTCGGGCTCGCGGGTGACGAGGCCCAGCTCCTCCAGGGCGCGCAGCTGGCGGCTCATGGTGGCCTTGCCGACGCCGAAGTACCCGGCGAGGGCGGTGGCGCGCTGGCTGCCGCTCTCCTCCAGCCGTACGAGCAGTCCGTACGCGGCGGGCTCCAGCTCCGGGTGGACCTCGCGGGCCATCTCGCCGGAGTTGGCTCTGGCGCGGCGCAGGAAGACGGCCAGCTCGCGCTCCAGCGCGAGGAACTCGTGGTCCACCCCGCGCCCGCCCGCCGGGGCCCGGTCGTGTGCCGTACCGCTCGCGTGTACGTCAGCAGCCATCGCGCGCTTTCCCGCTCCTGAAGGTTTACCTGGCCGGCGGCCGTTGCCGCGGGTTTCCGAACAGTATTTCGCAGGCTCGTAGGAGTGGCGTCAGCGTGCCGCGCCGCGTACGGGTGGGTGACCGTGCGTAGCGTCGTGATCCCTGTCCGAACCCCCGGACCGCCCGCCCCTGGAGGCACCACCCATGCCCAAGCCCCGATCCACGACGACCGGCCGCTTGTTACGGTCCACGGCGGCCACGCTCCTGGCCGTCCCCCCGCTCCTCCTCACGCTCCCGGCGACGGCAACGTCGGCCGCCCCCGAGCCGGTCCCCCCGACGAGGGGATCGGCGCACATGGGCACGGGGGTTCTGGCACACGAGGGCGGGGGCGGCGGCCTGCCCGCGAGCCTGCGGGCGGCCCAGACAGAGGGTGTGGACGTCTCCAGCCACCAGAAGGACGTCGACTGGGCCAAGCTGTGGGACAGCGGGGTGAAGTGGGCCTACGTAAAAGCCACCGAAGGCAGCTACTACAAGAATCCCTACTTCGGCCAGCAGTACGAGGGCTCGTACAACACCGGGATGATCCGAGGCGCGTACCACTTCGCCGCCCCGGACGACTCCGGCGGCGCCGAGCAGGCGACGTACTTCGCGGACGGCGGCGGGACGTGGTCCTCCGATGGGAGGACGCTGCCGGGGGTCCTGGACATCGAGTGGAACCCGTACGGCGCGGCCTGCTACGGCAAGACCCCGGCCCAACTGGTCTCCTGGATCCGCGACTTCCTGACGACGTACAAGACGCGCACGGGCCGCGCGGCCCTGATCTACACGTCCACGAAGTGGTGGCGCGACTGCACGGACGACTACGCGGGCTTCGGCACCACGAACCCTCTCTGGATCGCCCGCTACGACACGACGGTCGGCGAACTCCCGGCGGGCTGGGAGTACCAGACGATCTGGCAGTACACGTCCTCAGGCCCGACGGTAGGAGACCACAACAAGTTCAACGGCCCCCTCTCAGGCGTCAAGTCCCTGGCCACCGGCTGACCACTACGGGCTCCGGCGCCCGGCGACGGGGACGGGGACGCACACGGTCTTGAACGCGACCCACACCGTCTTGCCGACCACGTGTTCGGTGACGCCGAAGTCGTCCGCGACCTCGGACGCCAACATCAGCCCCCGGCCGTCGCAGCTCTCCATCCCGGGAGACTGCACGGCCGGGTGTCCGCCACCGCTGTCGCGCACCTCCAGCCGGACGAGCAGCCCCTCCACCGAGATCTGGACGCACATTTCCCGGCCTGGAGGCACGCCATGGAGAAGTGCGTTCGTGGCGAGCTCCGAGACGCATAACCGAATGTCGTCCTGCCGGTCGGACACGCCCCACTCCGTGAGAGTGCCCGTGACGAAGTCCCGCGCGGAGCGCACGGACTTCCGGGCTCGGGGAAATCGTTGCTGCCGTGAAAGGGACACGGCTCATCACCGCCTTGATCCTAGGCTCTCCGATCGATGAAACCTTATCGCTATCCGCGAAAGGCGACAAGGTAATCTTGAGGCGCAGGGCCCAACACGGCGTCTCACTTACTGTGTAAAGCGGCAAGGTGCACCATGGTCAGCAACCGCCCCCGCAGGGCCACCAGGAGCAGGAGGACGTCGTGAGCGTCAGCGAGTGGGTCAGTTCCTCATTGCCGTATCTGACTCCCCGACCCGATGGACAACAGGACGCCTGGGGTGCGGAGGTGGCCGCGCGCGGGCGGCGGGGCAGTCAGCGCGTCGTCCACGCGGGCGAGGTGCCGGCGTCTCCGGATGTGGCAGGCCTGCTGGGGCTCGACGGAGAAGAGACCGTGATCGTGCGCAGGCGGATGATGTACCTCGAAGACCGGCCCTGCGAGCTCACGGACACCTACTACCCCGCCGCCATCGCGCGCGGCACCCGTCTGGCCGGGACGGCCAAGATCCCCGGCGGGGCCGTCACCCTCCTCGCCGAGCTGGGTCACGTGGGCGTGCGGGTCCGTGAGGACGTGACCGCCCGTCTGCCCGGCGAAGAGGAGCAAGGGGCCCTGGACATCCCACCCGGCGAACCCGTGCTGCACCTGACGCGCGTCGCCTTCGACAGCGCCGACCGGCCCATCCAGCTCGACCTGATGACCATGCCCGCCCGGCTCCAGCGGCTGCGGTACGAGATCCGGATCGGCTGACCATGCCCAGGACCGAGGAAGACGCGTACGACCGCCGGTCGCTCCACGAGCGGCTGGCCGCCGACCTGCGCGACGAGATCATGACCGGCGAGCTGGCGCCCGGCGCCAAGGTGCCCTCCACGGCCCGGCTCAAGGAGCGGTTCGACGCCTCCAGCGCCACCGTGCAGAAGGCGCTGCAACTCCTCAAGGACGAGCGGCTGGTCGTCGGCCGCGCGGGCGCCGCCGTGACCGTACGGGAGCACCGGCAGCGGACCGTACGGCCCGCCGACTACATGGCACCGGCCGAGGCCGGGGAGCCGTACCGCTGGTTGAGTGAGGCAGCGAAACAGGGCGCCCCGGCCCGGAGCAAGCTCATCGCCGTCGCCGAGGTCACCGCACCGGCCGATGTCGCCGCCTCCCTGGGCCTGCCGGAGGGCGGCACCGCCCTGCTCCGCCACCAGTTGCTGACGCAGGACGACGAACCCGTGGAGCTCGTGCACTCGTACTACCCGCCGGGCATCGCCCGCGGTACGCCGCTCATGGAACGCAGCCGGATCAAGGGTGGCACCCCGACGCTCCTGGCCGGCCTCGGGCATCCGCCCCGCCTGAGCGTCGACCACGTCTCCGCCCGGGTGCCCACACAGGAGCAGTACGAGGCGCTGCGGCTGCCCGGCGACCTCCCCGTACTGCGTACGTTGCGCGTCGTCTACAGCGACGACCACCGCCCGATCGAGGCCACCGTCATGGTCAAGGCCGGTCATCTCTACGAGTTGCGGTACGAGTTCACGGCGGAGTGAGACGGCCGCGCCCGCCCGGAACGTACATTCCAGGCGGGCGCGGCCGTCATCAGCAGGCCGGGGCCCTTATGCCGCCGCCGGGACCCTCATCTCCGCCGGGGACAGGGCGATGTCCAGGACCTGGCGCACGTCCGTCACCGGGTGGATCTCCAGTTTGTCCAGGATCTCCCCCGGGACGTCGTCCAGGTCCGCCTCGTTGCGCTTCGGGATCACGACCGTCGTGATGCCCGCGCGGTGGGCCGCCAGGAGCTTCTGCTTCAGGCCGCCGATGGGCAGGACGCGGCCGGTCAGCGAGACCTCGCCCGTCATGGCGACGTCCGTGCGGACCAGACGGCCGCTCAGGAGCGAGGCCAGGGCCGTGGTCATCGTGATGCCCGCACTCGGGCCGTCCTTCGGGACCGCGCCCGCCGGGAAGTGGATGTGCACGCCCCGGTCCTTGAGGTCCGCGACCGGCAGTTCCAGTTCCGCGCCGCGCGAGCGGAGGAACGAGAGCGCGATCTGTGCCGACTCCTTCATCACGTCACCCAGCTGACCGGTCAGGGTCAGACCCGAACCGCCCGTCTCCGGGTCGGCCAGCGACGCCTCCACGAAGAGGACGTCACCCCCCGCGCCGGTGACCGCGAGGCCCGTCGCCACGCCCGGGACCGCCGTGCGGCGCTCCGCCGGGTCCTGGGCGGACTCGGGGACGTGGTGCGGACGGCCGATCAGCTTGCGCAGGTCGTCCGGGCCCAGCGTGAACGGCAGTTCCCTGCGACCCAGTTCGTGTTCCGCCGCGACCTTGCGGAGGAGTCTGGCGATGGACCGCTCCAGGTTACGGACGCCCGCCTCGCGGGTGTACTCGCCCGCCAGCCGGCGCAGCGCCTCGTCCTCCAGCGTGACCTCGCCGGGCTCCAGGCCCGCGCGCTCCAGTTGCCGGGGCAGCAGGTGGTCCCTGGCGATGACGACCTTCTCGTCCTCGGTGTAGCCGTCGAGCCTGACCAGCTCCATCCGGTCGAGCAGCGCCTCCGGGATCGCCTCCAGGACGTTCGCCGTGGCGAGGAACACCACGTCGGACAGGTCCAGTTCGACCTCCAGGTAGTGGTCGCGGAAGGTGTGGTTCTGCGCCGGGTCCAGGACTTCGAGCAGCGCCGCCGCCGGGTCGCCCCGGTAGTCGGAGCCGACCTTGTCGATCTCGTCCAGCAGGACGACCGGGTTCATCGAACCGGCCTCCTTGATCGCCCGGACGATACGGCCCGGCAGCGCGCCGACGTACGTACGCCGGTGTCCGCGGATCTCCGCCTCGTCACGGACGCCGCCCAGCGCCACCCGCACGAACTTACGTCCCATGGAGTGCGCGACCGATTCGCCCAGCGAGGTCTTGCCGACGCCGGGAGGGCCGACCAGGGCCAGTACGGCGCCGCCGCGACGTCCGCCGACCACCCCGAGCCCGCGCTCCGCGCGCCGCTTGCGCACGGCCAGGTACTCCGTGATGCGCTCCTTCACGTCCTCCAGGCCCGCGTGCTCGGCGTCGAGGACGCGCTGGGCGCCCCTGATGTCGTACTCGTCCTCGGTCCTGACGTTCCAGGGCAGTTCGAGCACGGTGTCCAGCCACGTGCGGATCCAGGAGCCCTCGGGGCTCTGGTCCGACGAGCGCTCCAGCTTCTCGACCTCCTTGAGGGCGGCCTCCCGCACCTTCTCGGGCAGGTCGGCGGCCTCGACACGGGTCCGGTAGTCGTCGGACTCGTCCTCGTCACCCTCGCCGTTCAGGCCGCGCAGTTCCTTCCGTACGGCTTCGAGCTGGCGCCGCAGCAGGAACTCCCGCTGCTGCTTGTCGACGCCCTCCTGGACGTCCTTGGCGATGGACTCCGCGACGTCCTGCTCCGCCAGGTGTTCCCGGAGCTGGTCGGTGGCGAGCTTGAGCCGGGCCACCGGGTCGGTGGTCTCCAGCAGCTCGACCTTCTGCGCGGTCGACAGGAACGGTGAGTACCCGGCGTTGTCCGCCAGCTGCGACACGTCGTCGATCTGCTGGACGCGGTCGACCACCTGCCACGCGCCGCGCTTCTTCAGCCAGTCCGCGGCGAGGGCCTTGTACTCCTTCATCAGGTCGGTGACGGCCCCGGGCAGCGGGTCCGGCGCCAGTTCCTCGACGCTCAGGCCCTCGACCCAGAGGGCCGCGCCGGGTCCCGATGTCCCCGCGCCGATCTGCACGCGGCCCCGGCCGCGGATCAGTGCGCCGGGGTCGCCGTCGGAGAGCCGGCCGACCTGTTCGACGGTGCCGCGCACGCCCGTGCCGGCGTACGTCCCGTCGATGCGCGGGACGAGCAGCACCTGCGGCTTCCCCCCGCCGCCTTCGGCGCGGGCGGCGGCCTGCGCGGCCTCCACGGCCGCCCGGACCTCGGCGTCGGACAGGTCGAGCGGAACCACCATTCCGGGCAGCACGACCTCGTCGTCGAGCGGCAGCACGGGAAGCGTGAGCGATGTGGACGTGAGAGCCATGATCTCCCCTTCGGCATTCAAGTTGAGCTATACCGGCTCAATGCTTGTGAGCCTTCTGTTGTTCCCCTGGGGGCGTTCGCTCTGAGCGATCACTCTCGTACAGCGGTCCGGAGGCGGTCCTCGCACGCGTCACGGCAGGTCCTGCCGGGGGCGGGGCCTCGTACCGGAGGCGGGGCTCGGGGGCTGTAACGCCCCGAAGGGGGTGACGCTTCCCGTACCCGAATCGGTTTGTCGGCGGCCTGCGCCGCGCACCAGGATGGGACCGAGAGCGAAGACACCAGCAGACCCCTCGGAGAGGCCGCACCATGCCCGTATCCGTCCAGGCACCAGGCCCGGAATCGCACCAGTCGGCGGATCACCCGGATCACGACGACCGCCCCGTCGTCCTCGACCGCCGCGACGGCCCGTACGGCGAGGTCGTCCTCCGGCGGCGCGGCGCCGAGCTGGAGATCATCGCCAACGGGTGCTTCCTGATGGACACCTCCGACGGCCGCTCCGAGCGCCTCCTCATCGACGCCGCCCTCGCCGCCCTCCCCGAGGACCGGCGTGGGCAACGGCCCTCCGTCCTCGTCGGCGGACTCGGCGTCGGCTTCTCCCTCGCGCACGCCGCCGCCGACCCCCGCTGGGGCAGGATCGTGGTCGTCGAGCGCGAACAGGCCGTCATCGACTGGCACCGCACCGGCCCGCTCGCCCGGATCTCCGGCGCGGCGCTCGCGGACCCGCGCACGGTGATCCTGCACACCGATCTGGTCGACCACGTGAAGACCGCCACGGACAGCTACGACGCCCTGTGCCTCGACATCGACAACGGACCCGACTGGACGGTCACCGAGGACAACGGGAGTCTGTACACGCCGGCCGGGCTCGCGGCGTGCCGCGACCGCCTCAACCCCGGCGGTGTGCTGGCCATTTGGTCCGCTCGGCCGTCCCCCGCCTTCGGCGAAGCGCTACGGAATGCCGGGTTCGGTGGAGTTGCTGCCGAAGAGATCCCTGTTGCCCGGGGCGTACCGGACGTCGTTCATCTCGCCGCTCGCACTGCGTAGCCGTGACCCTGTTCCTGCCTCTACGCTGCTCCCGACACACGCGATCTCCCTCTACACGGAGCACCCGGAGACCGCGGACGACGGATCGACGATCGCGGAACGCGTACCAGCCAGCAGGGGCGGGGCCATGGAGCAGACACAGACCAGCCACAACGGGGTCGCGGCGACGCCGGGAGCCCAGCGAAGGGTCCTGGTCGTCGAGGACGACGCGACCATCGTCGACGCCATCGCCGCGCGGCTGCGGGCCGAGGGTTTCCTGGTCCAGACGGCGGTGGACGGCCCCGCCGCCGTCGACGCGGCCGAGGCCTGGCAGCCGGACGTGATGGTCCTCGACGTGATGCTGCCCGGCTTCGACGGCCTGGAGGTCTGCCGCCGCGTCCAGGCGCAGCGCCCCGTGCCGGTGCTGATGCTGACCGCCCGCGACGACGAGACCGACATGCTCGTGGGACTCGGCGTCGGCGCCGACGACTACATGACCAAGCCCTTCTCCATGCGGGAGCTGGCGGCGCGCGTGCACGTGCTGCTGCGCCGCGTGGAGCGCGCGGCGCTGGCCGCCGTCACCCCCCGCAGCGGCATCCTGCGCCTCGGCGAGCTGGAGATCGACCACGCGCAGCGCCGGGTACGGGTGCGCGGTGAGGACGTCCACCTGACGCCCACCGAGTTCGACCTGCTGGTCTGCCTGGCGAGCACCCCCCGCGCGGTGCTCTCCCGCGAGCAGCTCCTCGCCGAGGTGTGGGACTGGGCGGACGCGTCGGGCACCCGTACGGTCGACAGCCACATCAAGGCGCTGCGCCGGAAGATCGGCGCCGAGCGGATCCGTACGGTCCACGGGGTGGGGTACGCCCTGGAGACCCCGGCCCCATGACCCGCTCCCGGGACGGCGCGCGCCGGGGAGCCGCCCCGCGCGGCGGTCGCGGCGGTCCTTTCGACGGCCCGTACGGCGGACAGCGCGGCGGACCCCGGACAGGACCGGGCGGCCGGCCCAAGCATCCCGGCCGGCGCGCCGGGGTCCCGGAGAAGACGGGGCTGCGCCCCTTCTCCATCAAGACCAAGCTCGGCACGCTGGTGGTCGTCTCCGTCTTCATCACCACCGGCCTGCTGATGGTGGCCCTCCGCACGGAGACCGAGCTGCGCTTCATCACCGTCTTCTCGGTGATCGCCACGCTCCTCATCACCCAGTTCGTGGCCCACGGCCTCACCGCGCCCCTCGACGAGATGAACACCGTCGCGAAGGGCATATCGCACGGCGACTACACCCGCCGGGTCAGCGGCATCGACCGCCGCGACGAGCTGGGCGACCTCGCCGCCACCATCAACCGCATGGCGGACGACCTGGAGGCCGTGGACCGGCACCGCAAGGAGCTGGTCGCCAACGTCTCGCACGAACTGCGCACCCCCATCGCGGCGCTGCGCGCGGTCCTGGAGAACGTCGTGGACGGCGTGTCCGCCGCCGACCCGGAGACGATGCGCACCGCCCTGCGGCAGACGGAACGGCTGGGCCGGCTCACCGAGACGCTGCTCGACCTGTCCAGGCTCGACAACGGCGTGGTGACACTCAGGGCCCAGCGCTTCGAGGTGTGGCCGTACCTGTCCGGCGTACTCAAAGAGGCCAATCTGGCCGCGTCGCAGCGCGCGCTCAGCTCCGGGTCCGGCAACCACACCCGTACGGACGTCCACCTCCATCTGGACGTCTCGCCGCCGGAACTGACCGCGCACGCGGACGCGGAGCGCCTGCACCAGGTCGTCGCCAACCTCATCGACAACGCGGTCAAGCACAGCCCGCCGCACGGACGGGTGACGGTACGGGCCCGGCGCGGCCCCCGCCCCGAGTCGCTGGACCTGGAGGTCCAGGACGAAGGTCCCGGGATACCGGAGGCCGAACGGCACCGCGTCTTCGAGCGGTTCAACCGCGGCAGCGCGCCCTCGCCGCACGGTCCTGGCAGCGACGGGGGCACCGGTCTGGGGCTGGCGATCGCCCGCTGGGCGGTCGATCTGCACGGCGGGCGCATCGGTGTGGCCGAATCCGCACGCGGCTGCCGGATACGCGTCACTCTTCCGGGAATTCCCCAGCCCCGGGATTGACGTAGAGTTCGGACTTGTAAGCGCACGATCTCCGGGTACGGAGTCGGGGACGGGCGGACTGCGGGCCGCGGACCCGCCGTAGCCGGGCACAGTGCTTCACGGGCGCTCTCCCGGCGAGGCGAACCGGGCTTGTTTCCCGCCATTTCATACGCTGAAACCTGCCGTCAGATGTGACTTGCACGACGATGGCCCGCCTGGCCTGCACCTGGGGGCCCGGTTAGGCGTAGCCTTGATTCCCGCTGTCCATCACCTTGTGAAGCGGAAGAGGGCGGTTCACGCCGTGTCGTCTCAGTCCCCCAGTAAGCCGAGTATCTCGACCGATGAAGACGGGCAGGGGAAGAACCCCGCCGCCGCCTTCGGCGCCAATGAATGGCTCGTCGACGAGATCTACCAGCAGTACCTCCAGGACCCGAATTCGGTCGACCGCGCCTGGTGGGACTTCTTCGCCGACTACAAGCCGGGCACGCCCGGTACGGCGGACAAGCCGGCGGAGACCGCCGCAGCGGGAGCTGCGGTGACCCCGGCCTCCACACCGGCGGCCGCCCCGACCCCGACAGCCACCCCGGCACCGCAGGCCACGGCACCGGCACGGCCCGCCGCGGCACCGGCGCAGGCCCCGGCCGCCGCTCCCGCCCCGCAGGCACAGCCCGCGCAGGCACCGGCCCCGGCCGCCGCCGCTCCCGTACAGCAGGCACAGCAGGCACAGCCCGCGCCCGTGACCACCGCGCCGGTCACCCCGAAGCCCGCGACGGCCCCGGCCGCGGCGAAGCCGTCCACGAACGGCAACGCCCCCGCCGCGCCGGCCGCCGCCGAAGGCCCGGAGTACGTGACGCTGCGCGGCCCGTCCGCCGCGGTCGCGAAGAACATGAACGCGTCGCTGGAGCTGCCCACGGCCACGTCCGTGCGCGCGGTCCCGGTGAAGCTGCTGTTCGACAACCGCATCGTCATCAACAACCACCTGAAGCGCGCGCGGGGCGGCAAGATCTCCTTCACGCACCTCATCGGGTACGCGATGGTGCAGGCGCTCAAGGCCATGCCGACGATGAACTACTCCTTCACGGAGAAGGACGGCAAGCCGACCCTCGTCAAGCCCGAGCACGTCAACCTGGGCCTGGCAATCGACCTGGTGAAGCCGAACGGCGACCGCCAGCTCGTCGTGGCCGGCATCAAGAAGGCCGAGACGCTCAACTTCTTCGAGTTCTGGCAGGCGTACGAGGACATCGTCCGGCGCGCCCGTACGAACAAGCTGACGATGGAGGACTTCACCGGAGTCACCGCGTCGCTGACCAACCCCGGTGGCATCGGCACCGTCCACTCCGTGCCGCGCCTGATGCCCGGTCAGGGCCTCATCCTCGGCGTCGGCGCGATGGACTACCCCGCCGAGTTCCAGGGCACCTCGCAGGACACCCTGAACAAGCTGGGCATCTCCAAGGTCATGACGCTGACCTCGACGTACGACCACCGCGTCATCCAGGGCGCCGCCTCCGGCGAGTTCCTGCGCATCCTCAGCCAACTGCTGCTCGGCGAGAACGACTTCTTCGACGAGATCTTCAAGTCGCTGCGGATCCCGTACGAGCCGGTCCGCTGGCTCAAGGACATCGACGCCTCCCACGACGAGGACGTCACCAAGCCCGCCCGGGTCTTCGAGCTGATCCACTCCTACCGGGTCCGCGGCCACGTCATGGCCGACACCGACCCGCTGGAGTACCGCCAGCGCAAGCACCCCGACCTGGACATCACCGAGCACGGGCTCACGCTGTGGGACCTGGAGCGGGAGTTCGCGGTCGGCGGGTTCGCCGGCAAGTCCATGATGAAGCTGCGCGACATCCTGGGCGTGCTGCGCGAGTCGTACTGCCGCACCACCGGCATCGAGTTCATGCACATCCAGGACCCGAAGCAGCGCAAGTGGCTCCAGGACCGCGTCGAGCGCCCGCGCGGCAAGCCGGAGCGCGAGGAGCAGCTGCGGATCCTGCGCCGGCTCAACGCCGCCGAGGCGTTCGAGACGTTCCTCCAGACCAAGTACGTGGGCCAGAAGCGCTTCTCGCTGGAGGGCGGGGAGTCCGTCATCCCGCTGCTGGACGCGGTCCTCGACTCCGCCGCCGAGGCGCGCCTGGACGAGGTCGTCGTGGGCATGGCCCACCGCGGCCGCCTCAACGTCCTCGCGAACATCGTGGGCAAGTCGTACGCGCAGATCTTCCGCGAGTTCGAGGGCAACCTCGACCCGAAGTCGATGCACGGCTCCGGTGACGTGAAGTACCACCTGGGCGCCAGCGGCACCTTCACCGGCCTGGACGGCGAGCAGATCAAGGTCTCGCTGGCCGCGAACCCCTCGCACCTGGAGGCGGTCGACCCGATCCTCGAAGGCATCGCCCGCGCCAAGCAGGACATCATCAACAAGGCGGGCACGGACTTCACCGTCCTGCCCGTCGCGCTCCACGGCGACGCGGCCTTCGCGGGCCAGGGTGTGGTCGCCGAGACGCTCAACATGTCGCAGCTGCGCGGCTACCGCACCGGCGGCACGGTCCACATCGTGATCAACAATCAGGTCGGCTTCACCGCCGCCCCGGAGGCGTCCCGCTCGTCCATGTACGCGACCGACGTCGCGCGCATGATCGAGGCGCCGATCATCCACGTGAACGGTGACGACCCGGAGGCGGTCGTCCGCGTCGGGCGGCTGGCGTTCGAGTTCCGCCAGACGTTCAACAAGGACGTCGTGATCGACCTCATCTGCTACCGCCGCCGCGGTCACAACGAGGGCGACAACCCGCAGTTCACCAACCCGCAGATGTACAACCTGATCGACAAGAAGCGCTCGGTGCGCAAGCTCTACACCGAGTCGCTCATCGGTCGCGGCGACATCACGCTGGAAGAGGCGGAGCAGGCGCTCCAGGACTTCCAGGGCCAGCTGGAGAAGGTCTTCGCGGAGGTCCGCGAGGCCACCTCGCAGCCCGCCCCGACCCATGTGCCGGACGCCCAGGCGGAGTTCCCGGTCGCGGTCACCACGGCCGTCTCCCAGGAGGTCGTCAAGCGGATCGCCGAGTCGCAGGTCGCCATCCCCGACACGGTCACCGTCCACCCCCGCCTGATGCCGCAGCTCCAGCGCCGCGCGTCGTCCGTGGACGACGGCACGATCGACTGGGGCATGGGCGAGACCCTCGCCATCGGCTCGCTGCTGATGGAGGGCACGCCGGTCCGGCTGTCGGGCCAGGACACCCGGCGCGGTACGTTCGGCCAGCGCCACGCGGTCCTGGTCGACCAGGAGACCGGCGAGGACTACACCCCGCTGCTCTACCTGACCGACGACCAGGCCCGGTACAACGTCTACGACTCGCTGCTCAGCGAGTACGCGGCGATGGGCTTCGAGTACGGCTACTCCCTCGCGAGGCCGGAATCGCTGGTCATGTGGGAGGCGCAGTTCGGTGACTTCGTCAACGGCGCGCAGACGGTCGTCGACGAGTTCATCTCCTCGGCCGAGCAGAAGTGGGGCCAGACGTCCGGCGTCACCCTGCTGCTGCCGCACGGGTACGAGGGCCAGGGCCCGGACCACTCGTCCGCGCGCCCCGAGCGCTTCCTCCAGATGTGCGCGCAGAACAACATGACGGTCGCCATGCCGACGCTGCCGTCGAACTACTTCCACCTGCTGCGCTGGCAGGTCCACAACCCGCACCACAAGCCGCTGATCGTCTTCACCCCGAAGCTGCTGCTGCGTCTCAAAGCGGCCGCGTCGAAGGCGGAGGAGTTCACCACCGGCGGCTTCCGCCCGGTGATCGGCGACACGGCGGTCGCGGCGGGCACGGTCGATCCGGCCGCGGTGCGCAAGGTCGTCTTCTGCGCCGGCAAGGTCTACTACGACCTGGAGGCCGAGCGGCAGAAGCGCGGTTCGACGGACACGGCGATCCTGCGCCTGGAGCGGCTGTACCCGCTGCCGGGCCAGGAACTCCAGGCGGAGATCGCCAAGTTCCCGAACGCCGACAAGTACCTGTGGGCCCAGGAGGAGCCGGCGAACCAGGGCGCGTGGCCGTTCATCGCGCTCAACCTGATCGACCACCTGGACCTGGCGGTCGGCGCCGACATCCCGCACGGTGAGCGTCTGCGCCGCATCTCGCGGCCGCACTCCTCGTCCCCGGCGGTCGGCTCGGCCAAGCGCCACCAGGCGGAGCAGGCCCAGCTGGTCAACGAGGTCTTCGACGCCTGACCTCTGGTGGTACGGCCCTGAGGGCCCGGCCCGCGAGCACGTCTCGCGGGCCGGGCCCTCAGCCGTTCTCCGCTCCCCCGCAAGGTCGTTACGCTGGTCGTATGTACTTCACGGACCGTGGGATCGAGGAACTGGACAAGCGACGCGGCGAGGAGGAGGTCACCTTCGCCTGGCTCGCCGAGCAGCTGCGCGTCTTCGTCGACCTCAACCCGGATTTCGAGGTGCCGGTGGAGCGGCTGGCGACGTGGCTGGCGAGGTCGGACGACGAGGACGACGAATAGAGGAGCCGCCGCCCCGCCTTGACTTCCCATAACCACGATATATCGTGTCTCACAGGAGACGCGATATGTTGCGTCATGTCCGGCCCCGGGAGGTCAGCACCATGGAGTGGTCCGTCTCAGAGCCGAGGAAACTTGTCTTCGACGACCCGGTCACGGCGCTCAGCGTGCGCATCGTGGACGGCACGGTGAACGTCGTCGGCACGGACGGCGCGGCCCACCTGGAGATCTCCGGGATCCAGGGGCCCCCGCTCATCGTGACCCAGGAGGGCTCGACGCTGACCGTCGCGTACGAGGACCTGCCCTGGAAGGGCTTCCTCAAGTGGCTGGACCCGCAGGGCTGGCGCCGCAAGGCCGTCGTCTCGGTCGCCGTCCCGGCCGGGGCGGCCGTCGAGGTCGGGGTGGTGAACGCGGAGGCCGTGGTCTCGGGGATCCGGGGGCGTACGGACGTACGCGGGGTCACCGGCGCCACCACGCTCGTCGGCCTCTCGGGGCCGGTCAGCGCGGAGTCCGTCTCCGGCGGCCTGGAGGCCCAGGCGGTCAGCGGCGACCTCCACTTCCAGTCGGTCTCGGGCGACCTGACGGTCCTCGACGGCGCGGGTTCCTCCGTACGCGCCGAGTCGGTCAGCGGTGACATGGTCATCGACCTGGACCACTCGGGGCGCCCCACGGAGATCCAGGTCGCCACGGTCTCCGGCGAGGTCGCGATCCGGCTGCCGCACCTGACGGACGCGCAGGTGGAGGCGAACACGGCGAGCGGCAGGGTCTCCAACGCGTTCGACGACCTGCGGGTCGGCGGGCGGTGGGGGTCGAAGAACATCACCGGCACGCTGGGGGCGGGCACGGGGAGCCTCAAGGCGACCACGGTGTCCGGCTCGATCGCGCTGCTGCGGAGGCCGGCGGCGGAACCGTACGACTCCCCCGCCGCACCCCCGCCCCCGGCGCCGGCCGCCCCCGCCGCCACGAAGGAGCTCTGACATGCCCCCGGTCTTCGCCCACGGACGACTCCGCCTCTACCTGCTCAAGCTCCTGGACGAGGCCCCGCGCCACGGCTACGAGGTGATCCGGCTGCTGGAGGAGCGCTTCCACGGCCTGTACGCCCCCTCCGCGGGCACGGTCTACCCACGCCTGGCCAAGCTGGAGGCCGAAGGCCTGGTCACGCACGCCACCGAGGGCGGCCGCAAGGTCTACTCGATCACGGACGCGGGACGCGCGGAGCTGGCGGGCCGCAGCGGTGAACTGGCCGACCTGGAGCTGGAGATCCGCGACTCGGTCTCCGAACTGGCCGCGGAGATCCGCGACGACGTACGGGGCGCGGCGGGGCAGTTGCGCAGCGAGATGCGGGCGGCGGCGTCGGAGAATCGCCGGGCGTCCTCCAAGGCCGGCGGCTCCGACGAGGCCGCCGCCCCCGGCGACTGGTCGGCGGCGAAGGAGGAACTGCGGCGCGCGCAACAGGGCTGGAAGGAACAGGCCCGCCGGGCGAAGGACGAGTCCCGCCGGGCCCGCGAGGACGCGCAGCAGGCGCGTCGGCAGGCCAAGGAGGCGCAGGAGACGGCGCGGCAGGAGATGCAACGGATCGCGAAGCAGGTCCAGGACCAGGTGCAGGGGCACTTTGCGCGGGGCGACTGGCCTACGGGGTTGCGGGAGGGGTTGTCGGAGCTGACGGGTCAGCTGCGGGGGGTGTACGGGGGCTCGGGCGGCCCCGGCCCGGGCGGCCCGGGCGCGACGGCCTCGAAGGACCGGGCGGACGTGAACGACGTGGCCACCTCCGCCGGCTGGGGAGGGGACACCACGGGCACGGGCGACCCGGCCCGCGACCTGGACCGGCTGCTGGACCGCTTCCGCGACGACGTCCGCGATGCCGCGCGGGACAATGGGGTGACGGAGGCGCAGCTGGGGGAGGCTCGGCGGCACTTGTCGACGGCGGCAGCGCATATCGCTGCGCTGCTTCGGCCGGGTGCGCGCTGAGGTCCTTGTTGTCCTCAATCGCCGGACGGGCTTTGTTTGTGCGTCTGCCCGGTGCGCGGGCGCGGCTTACTGATTGTCCTCAATCGCCGGACGGGCTTGATTGTGCCCGCTGCGGCCCGGTGGGCTGGGTGCGGGTTGTTGCCGGGGGCCGGGCAGGGGTCGTGTCCTGCACTGCATGTTTTACGTCGCGTTCGGCGGGTCGTTCAGTTCACCGGGGCCATGCGACACAAAACACGCTCTACGTTCCGGACACGACCCCTGCCCGTCCCCCTCCCAGGCCCGCGCTCAAGACAACCCCAGCCCGTCCGGCGATTGAGGACGTTGGTAAGCGGCACCGTCCACCGGGCAGAGGGAGGCGCCCCGGGCGGCCGGGGTCGTTGCGTCTCCCGGCGGCGTGAGGGGGGTGGGGTCGGAGGAGGTGCGTGTGTCCGGACGTAAAGCGTGTTTTGTGGCGCATGGCTACCGGTGAACTGGACGAGTTCCTGAGGCGCCGTAAAACATGCAGTCCGGACATACGTACCTCCGCAGGCCCCGCCCCCCGTCACCACGACAAACCCAGCCCGTCCGGCGATTGAGGACAAGCAGTAACCCGCGCCGGACAACGGGCAGACGCCACAAACAAGCCCGTCCGGCGATTGAGGACAAACAGGAAGCGCAACGGACGACGGGCGAGAGGCAAAAGACAGGGTCAACGCGCATCGCGGAAACGGCGGCGGTCTCCGGCCGGGGACGGCGTGAGCACGATCTTCCCGAACTGGCTCCCCGCCTCCAGCTTCCCGAAGCCCTCCCGCGCCCGCTCCAGCGGCAGCACCTCGTCGATCACCGGCCGTACGCCCGTCAGCGCGCAGAACGAGAGCAGATCCTCCAACTCCTCCTTGGACCCCATCGTCGAGCCGACGACCTTGAGCTCCAGGAAGAAGATCCGGGTCAGCTCCGCGTGGGCCGGCGCGTCGCCGCTCGTCGCGCCCGAGATCACCAACGTGCCGCCCCTGCGCAGGCACTTGACGGAGTGCGACCAGGTCGCCGCCCCGACCGTCTCGATGACGGCGTCGACCCGCCGGGGCAGCCGCGCGCCCGGCTCGAAGACCTCCGCCGCGCCCAGTTCGAGGGCCCGCGCCCGCTTCGTCTCGTCGCGGCTGGTGGCGTAGACCCGCAGCCCGGCAGCGCTGCCGAGGGCGATCGCGGCCGTGGCGACCCCGCCGCCCGCGCCCTGGACGAGGACCGAATCCCCGGGCCGTACACCGGCGTTGGTGAAGAGCATGCGGTACGCGGTGAGCCACGCGGTCGGCAGGCAGGCGGCCTGCTCGAAGGTCAGCTCGGGCGGCTTGGGCAGGACGTTCCAGGTGGGTACGGAGACCTGCTCGGCGAAGGTCCCCTGGTAGCGCTCGGTCAGGATGGAGGGCGTCTCACGCGGCCCGACACCGTGCCCCGTCGCTCCGATCACCGAGTGGACGACCACCTCGTTGCCGTCCTCGTCGACACCGGCGGCGTCGCACCCGAGGATCATCGGCAACCGGTCGGCGGGCAGACCCACCCCGCGCAGTGACCAGAGGTCGTGATGGTTGAGGGAGGCGGCCCGTACGGTCACGGTGGTCCACCCGGACCGCGCACCGGGCGCCGGGCGCTCCCCCAGCTCCAGGCCGTTCAGCGGGCGGTCACGGTCGATGCGGGCTGCGTAGGCGGCGAACATGGCCCTGACGATAGGGCGGCGGCCGGGCGCGGCGGAACCGGAACGACGTGTGACACGGGCCGCGTCACGCGCAGGACGCGCGGCGCGGCCCCGTCGTACCGCTCAGCTCAGCGCCGCGCCACGCCCTCCGCCCGTGCCGCCGCGGCCACCGCCGCCGTCACCGCCGGGGCGACTCGCGCGTCGAACGGGGACGGGATCACGTAGTCCGCCGCCAGTTCGTCGCCCACGACGTCCGCCAGCGCGTTCGCCGCCGCGAGCTTCATGCCCTCGGTGATCCGCGACGCGCGCACCTGGAGGGCGCCCGCGAAGATCCCGGGGAAGGCGAGGACGTTGTTGATCTGGTTCGGGTAGTCGCTGCGCCCGGTGGCCACCACCGCCGCGTACTGGTGCGCGATGTCGGGGTGGACCTCGGGGTTCGGGTTGGCCATCGCGAAGACGAACGCCCCCGGCGCCATCGAGGCGATCGCGGGCTCCGGGACCGTACCGCCCGACACGCCGATGAACACGTCCGCGCCGGACAGCGCGGCGTCCAGCGAACCGGAGTGGCCCGCCCGGTTGGTGATCTCGGCCAGTTCCCGCTTGACGTCGGTCAGGTCGTCGCGGTCGATGCTGACGATGCCCTTGCGGTCGGCCACGGCCACGTCACCGATGCCGGCGGCGAGCAGGAACTTGGCGATCGCCACGCCCGCCGCGCCCGCCCCGGAGATGACGGCCCGCAGGTCCCCGAGGGTGCGTCCGGTCAGCTTGGCCGCGTTGTTCAGCGCGGCGAGGGTGACGACGGCCGTACCGTGCTGGTCGTCGTGGAAGACCGGGATGTCCAGCCGCTCCTGGAGCCTGCGCTCGATCTCGAAGCAGCGGGGCGCCGAGATGTCCTCCAGGTTGACCCCGCCGAAGGACGGCGCGAGCCGCACGACGGTCTCGATGATCTCGTCCGTGTCGGTGGTGGCCAGCGCGAGCGGCACGGCGTCGACCCCGCCGAACTGCTTGAACAGAATGGCCTTGCCCTCCATCACGGGCAGCGACGCCTCCGGGCCGATGTCACCCAGCCCCAGCACCGCCGTCCCGTCCGTCACGACGGCGACGACCTGCGACTTCCAGGTGTAGTCGTGGACGAGTTCCGGGTTCTCCGCGATCGCGCTGCACACCTTCGCCACTCCGGGCGTGTACGCGAGGGACAGATCGTCCTTGTCGCGGACCGGCACCGTCGCCCGGATGGCCATCTTGCCCCCGCGGTGCAGCGCGAAGACGGGATCGAAGGGCTCGTCGGGCGTGCTCTCCGTACCTCCGGGGACATCCGCGACGTCCGTACCCCCCGAAACACCCCCGGGGACGCCCCCTGCTCCCGCCACCCTGTCCGTACCGTTCGCGCTGCGAGGATTGACGATCTCCGCTGCCATTTCTGTGACCCCTTAGGTCTTCATCAGTTGAGGGTGTCCACTCCTGGTCGAGGAGGGGTGGGTGAACACCGCGTACGCGCCCCGGCCCGGCGGTTCGGCCGGCCGGGCCAGGGGGTGGTACGTACGCGCGGGCGCGCCGCACACGCGCCCCGGGCCCCGGATGCGGGGCGTAAACGTCCTTCATACCGGACGGACAACGCCGTCTGCGACTCCACACCGACGCGGTGACATGCCTCATAACCGAAAATGTGGACACCTGCGGCGGACCGCGCGAATCACGCGCACAAGCCGGTACGAACGGGAGATTTTCCGGTCGGAAAGAGACAACTCGGCAAATGGTCCCGCCGTGATGGGCGGGGCGAACGGGGTGAGGGTGAGTCCCGTTACCCGATTTTGACATGACTGGTCCCCTGAACGGGTCAGTCCGAATGGCAAGATGCCTCTCATCACACACCGTTGCGAAAATCGAAGGTGTGTGCCAGCCGGATTGTCCCGTCTTTATGGCGGTTCATCACCCGCCCGACCCGCCGGAGGATTCTCATCATGACCGCTAGCACCACACGTCGTACGACCGCCGCGAAGTCCCGGATCGCCGCGGCCGGCGCGATCGCGGTCGCGGGCGCCATGCTGCTGACCGCCTGCGGCGACCAGACCGACAGCGGCAAGAAGGACAGCACCGCGTCCGCCGACACCAACAAGGCGCCGCTCTTCGACCAGCTGCCCAAGACCATCCAGGACAAGGGTGTCGTCAAGGTCGGCTCCGACATCGCGTACGCGCCGGTGGAGTTCAAGGACAAGTCCGGCAAGACCGTCGGTATCGACCCGGACCTCGCCGACGCGCTGGGCAAGCAGCTCGGTGTGAAGTTCGAGTTCGAGAACGGCACCTTCGACACCCTGGTCACCGGGCTGCGCGCCAAGCGCTACGACATCGCCATGTCCGCGATGACCGACACCAAGGACCGTCAGGAAGGCGTCGAGGACGGCAAGAAGGTCGGCGAGGGCGTCGACTTCGTCGACTACTACACCGCCGGCGTCTCGATCTACACCCAGAAGGGCAAGAACCAGGGGATCAAGACCTGGGACGACCTCTGCGGCAAGAAGATCGTCGTGCAGCGCGCCACCGTCTCGGAAGACCTCGCCAAGGACCAGGCGAAGAAGTGTCCGGCCGGCAAGAAGCTCGCCATCGAGTCCTTCGACAACGACCAGCAGGCCCAGGTACGGCTCCGCTCCGGCGGCGCCGACGCCGGCTCCTCGGACTCCCCGATCGCCGCGTACGCCGTGAAGACCTCGGGCGGCGGCAACGACTTCGAGCTGGTCGGCGACACCGTCGAGGCCGCTCCGTACGGCATCGCGGTCGCGAAGGACAACAAGGAGCTCTCCGCCGCGCTCCAGGCGGCGATGAACGCGATCATCAAGAACGGCGAGTACGGCAAGGTCCTCGCCAAGTGGGGCGCCGAGTCCGGCGCGGTCACCGAGGCCAAGCTCAACGGCGGCTCCTGACCGGACGTTCCCGACTGTCCCCGCCGGGGCGTTCCGAGCGAATGTCCCGGCCGGGCGTCCCGACCGGACATCCGGCGCTGAGAGGCAACACCTGTGACTGCTGACATCGAAAAGGCGGGGCCCGTCGACACGCCCCCCGCCGGGCCCGAGGCCATCAAGGCGATCCCGGTCCGGCACTACGGCCGCTACGTCTCCGCCGTGGTCGCCGTCGCCCTGCTCGTCTCGCTCATCTACGCCTTCTCGCAGGGCAAGGTGAACTGGGGCGCCATCCCCGACTACTTCTTCGACGGCCGGATCCTGTCCGGGGTCGGCAACACCCTGCTCCTCACCGTCCTGGCGATGGTGATGGGTGTGGTCGGGGGCGTGATCCTCGCGGTCATGCGCCTGTCGAAGAACCCGGTGACGTCGTCCATCGCGTGGTTCTACATCTGGTTCTTCCGCGGTACGCCCGTCTACGTACAACTGCTGGTCTGGTTCAATCTCGGACTGGTATTCGAGTACATCAACCTCGGCCCGATCTACAAGGACTACTGGTCCTCGTTCATGACGCCGTTCCTGACGGCGCTGCTGGGCCTCGGCCTCAACGAGGCCGCGTACATGGCGGAGATCTGCCGGGCCGGCCTGCTCTCGGTCGACGAGGGCCAGACCGAGGCGTCGCACGCGCTGGGCATGAGCCACGGCAAGACGCTGCGCCGGGTGATCATCCCGCAGGCCATGCGGGTGATAGTGCCGCCCACCGGCAACGAGGTCATCAACATGCTGAAGACGACGTCGCTCGTCTCGGCGGTGCAGTACACCGAGTTGCTGAGGACGGCGCAGGACATCGGGACCACCTCGGGCGCGGCGGCGGAGATGCTCTTCCTCGCGGCGGCCTGGTATCTGATCCTGACCACGGTCTTCAGCGTCGGGCAGTTCTACCTGGAGCGGTACTACGCGCGTGGTTCCAGCCGCTCGCTGCCGCTGACGCCGTTCCAGAAGGTCAAGAGGAATCTGGCCGGATTCAGCACTCGTACGGGAGCCGCCGCATGACCGCCATGGTGAGGGCGGAGGGCGTCCACAAGTCCTTCGGCGCCGCGCACATCCTCAAGGGGATCGACCTGGAGGTCGCCCCGCGGGAGGTCTTCTGCCTGATCGGCCCGTCCGGTTCCGGCAAGTCGACGTTCCTGCGGTGCATCAACCACCTGGAGCAGATCAACGCCGGGCGGCTGTCCGTGGACGGGGAACTGGTCGGCTACCGCCAGAAGGGCGACAAGCTGTACGAGCTGAAGGACAGCGAGGTCGCCAGGAAGCGCCGGGACATCGGCATGGTCTTCCAGCGCTTCAACCTCTTCCCGCACATGACGGCGATCGAGAACATCATGGAGGCGCCGGTCCAGGTGCGCGGCGAGACGAAGGCCGTGGCCCGCGCGCGGGCCGTACGGCTGCTCGACCGGGTGGGCCTGGGCGACAAGGCCGCGAGCTATCCGGCGCAGCTGTCCGGCGGCCAGCAGCAGCGGGTGGCGATCGCGCGGGCCCTGGCGATGGAGCCGAAGCTGATGCTCTTCGACGAGCCGACGTCGGCGCTCGACCCGGAGCTGGTGGGTGATGTCCTCGACGTCATGCGCGGGCTGGCGGAGGAGGGCATGACCATGATCGTGGTTACCCATGAGATGGGCTTCGCGCGGGAGGTCGGGGACGCGCTGGTGTTCATGGACGACGGGGTGGTGGTCGAGTCGGGGCACCCGAGGGACGTCCTGACGAACCCTCAGCACGACCGTACGAAGTCGTTCCTGTCGAAGGTGCTGTAGCGGGCGGTACGGGCGTCTCCGTACCGGAAGGCACGAAGACGCCCGCGGCGTCCCTACCTCAGGGCGAGGACAAGGCTGTCGGACGGCGAGGACCACACCGTCCGCGCCTCCGCGAAGCCCGCCTCGCGCAGCGTGCGCGCGTGCCAGGCCGCGGTGGGGGTGTCGCCGTCCGCGTGTTCGCCGTAGATACGGAAGCGCTCGGCGGTCGGTTCCGCCAGGACCGGGTCCTTGGCGGCGACGTCCCACCAGTCGGCCCAGTCGAGGGCCCCCTCGGCCTTCGCGCGTTCCATCGCGGCATGGCGGTGGGCGCGCTCGGCCGCGTTGATACGGGGGGTGTCGTCGGCCGGCATGTGGTCCGCGTTCATGAAGACCCCGCCCTCCCTGACGACGCCGGCGAGCTGCCCGTACAGCACCGCGAGCGGTTCGCTGTGGAGCCAGTGCAGGGCGGTGGCGGTGAGGACGGCGTCGTACGGTCCCGCCGGCAGCAGCCCCGGCCAGTCCGGGTCCTTGAGGTCGGCGGTGACGAAGGTGACGCGGTCGTCCCCGGCGAAGGAGCCGCGGGCGATGGTGAGCAGCGCCGGGTCGAGGTCGACACCGGTGCTCGTGGCGCCGGGGAACCTCCGGAGCAGCCGGTCGGTGATACTTCCCGTACCGCACGCGAGGTCCAGCACCCTCGGTTCGGGGCCGACGAGGGCGTCGACCATGTCCAGCATCACCCGGAAGCGCTCCTCGCGGTCGGGCATGTACCACTCCTGCTGGCGGTCCCAGCTCTGCTGCCAGTCCGTCCAGTCGGCGTCGACAAGCGACATGAAACTCCCCATCCACGCATCCGTAATACCCTGACAGGGCGACGAACCATTACAACTTCGGCCCGTCACTCCCTCTTCCGACGAACCAACCTAGACCGCAGCCGTAAGGACTACAAGTGGAACTGGCCTCTTACTCGGACTACGCCGTGCGCCTGGTCAACACCGAGGAGCCGGCCCGTGGCACGGACACGCTGACCTCGGTGGACGACATCCGTGCCCTCTTCGGCGCGAGCACCCAGCTGGCCCGCAGGGCGACGGAGGCGGACCTCACGCGTTTCCGGGCGGTACGGGCCCGGCTGCGCGCCGTCTTCACGGCGGCCGACGAGGGCGAGGGCGCCCGGGCGGTCGACCTGCTGAACTCGCTGCTGCTGGAGTTCCCGGTCAGCCCGCAGGTCTCCGGGCACGACTTCCTGGACGAGGAGGGGCGCCCGCGCTGGCACATGCATCTGGCGGAGCACCCGTCGAACGCGACCGCGGGGTACGCGGCGACGGCGGCGATGGGGCTGGCCTTCCACCTGACCGGGTTCGGCGTGGACCGGCTGGGGCTGTGCCAGGCCGCGCCGTGCCGTAACGCCTATCTGGACACCTCGACCAACCGCTCGCGCCGCTACTGCTCGGACCGCTGCGCGACGCGGGCCAACGTGGCCGCCTACCGGGCGCGCAAGCGCCTGGAGACGGAGCGGTCGGCGAGCACCGGCCTCAGCGCCGAGACCAGCCACGAGACGGTCCCGAGCACGGACCGCTGACCGTCCGCCGGCGGCCGGTACCTGGCCCGCACCCGCCCCAGCAGCAGCTCCTCGGGTACGGCGCCGAACACCCGGCTGTCCCCCTCGGCGCCCGGGTTGTCCCCGAGCACCCACCATCCGCCGTCGCGCCGCTCCACCAGCCGCTTCACGATGAGCAGGTCTTGCTGGAGCGGGTGCTTGAGTACGGCCACGTCGCCGGCCCGGACGGGGGCGCGGTAGTGGACGAGGAGCTGGTCGCCGTGCCGGAGGGTCGGGTACATGGACGGCCCGGTCACTTCCGCGATCCCCAACGGCGCTCTCGGCTCACGCTCGTGCTCCGTCATCCCGACACCCTCCCGGTCCCGCGGTCCGTTCCGCCGCCTGTCCCATTTTGGCCCCGGACTTTTGTCCTAAGCCCATGGGGGCACTCGCGAAATCACGCTTCTCACGGAGTAATGTCCCACCTGAGAAGACGATCACGAGGAAGGACAGCTCCATGCTCTCCCGCCTGTTTGCCCCCAAGGTGAAGGTCAGCGCCCACTGCGACCTCCCCTGCGGCGTGTACGACCCCGCCCAGGCCCGCATCGAAGCCGAGTCGGTCAAGGCCGTCCAGGAAAAGATGGCCGCCAACGACGACGCACACTTCCAGGCCCGCGCGACGGTCATCAAGGAGCAGCGCGCCGAGCTCGCCAAGCACCACGTGTCGGTGCTCTGGAGCGACTACTTCAAGCCGCCGCACTTCGAGAAGTACCCCGAGCTCCACCAGCTGGTCAACGACGCCCTGAAGGCCCTCTCGGCCGCCAAGGCCTCCAAGGACCCGGCGACGGGCCAGAAGGCCCTGGACTACATCGCCCAGATCGACAAGATCTTCTGGGAGACGAAGAAGGCCTGACCCGCCCATGGTCACGCCCCACCCCCGCACCCGCCCCGCAGCCCGCCCCGATCCCGGCGTGGCTGAGGGTGCGGGTGCGGTCTTGTTCCCCGGGCGATCCCGTTCCACCCGCCGGACGGGCCGGCGGGAGATCTTTCTATGCTCCTGATCATGACAAGATCCGCAGCCGAGGTGATCGACCAGTGCCGATCGGACTTCGGCCCTCCCCCGCGCTCCTTCGGGTGGCGTGAGCGCAGGCGTCTCCGGATACCCAGGCTTCCGTGGTCATTTCCTTCCGACGACCCTCTGCGGGAGATCAATCGCCGGCAGGACTGTCTGCTTCAGGAAGGGCGGGTGGTCTGGGCCGCCCTGGTGCAGGCCAACGTGCTGCTGTTCCGGCCGGGGAGTGGCGACCACCCGGCGGAGGTGGTCTACGGACCGGACCCGAAAGCCTTCGACGACTGCCCCGACAGCCTGTCGGGTATCGCGCGGTCGCTGTTCTCACTCAAGGGAACGGAGCAGTACGACCCGGAATTGCAGGTGTTCTCGGACCATCTCGCCGATGAGATGGAACGGACGATGCGCATGCCCGTTCCGCGGAAACTGGCGGGGAACGAGACGGTCCACATCACGTGTGTCATCGTCGCCCGCCGGCATCTGCCCGAGCAGGTGCTCCACGGATCTATTTTCCCCCTGCTCATCCACCCCGAGAAGACCGACGTGACCATGATCCTGCCGAGCCGTTACTGGCCCGAGGACCTGCCCGAGGCGGTTCAAAAGCCCTTCTGAGAAGGCCCGGTGACGGATACCTCACCCCCTGCGGCCCCGAGCGTGTCCGCTAAGGAGGGAGGTCTCCACACCTGTTCCGGGATATCCCTCCGCGGCCATTCTCCCGGCCGCGCGGCGACCACCAGGCCGGTAGGCGCGGGACTGCGGCGGAAGGCCGCACCCGTGTTCCGGGTGCGGCCCTCTCAGGGTCAGGGCGTGGTGATCAGGTCGATCGGGGGGACCGTCACCTTGCGGGCTCCTGTTTTGCCGGTCAGGAGTACCTTGCGCAGCGCCACGTTGTTCTTGAGGTTCGTTTCTTGCAGGCGGTGTTCGGGGTTGGCGATGACCTCGATGTAGTACGTGCCGTTCGGCAGGTCGGTGACGTCGAAGGACTGGCCGGGGCGGTACTGGGTGTACGTGTCACCGGAGCCCACGTCGAGTACCTCGCGTACCGAGATCGAGTTCTGCTGGCCGCACGCGGTCGACAGGTCCGTGTTGTTGGGGTGCCAGTTGGCGTTCTTCACCGTGTAGTCGATGGCGTCCGTGTTGGCGAGGCAGAACGCCTCCTTGCCGCTCCGTACGATCTCGGACTTGTCGGCGCTCAGGAGGCGGTAGCTGGCGAAGTCGGTGAAGTGCCAGTGCTCGTGGCCCACGCGGGGGTCCCACTCCATCGTGCCGGTGGGCGTGTAGCCGACCTGCTTGCCCGTGGCGTCGTAGAAGTACTGGTACGCGTCCATCAACTCCTTGCCCGGGCTGCGGAATCCGTCCACGACCAGGGGCGCGGGGCCGGCGTTCCAGACGTTGGCGCTGAACACCATGTAGTCCTTGCCGGGGATGTCGCCGTCCTCCCCGTCGGAGATGCCGATGTCCCAGGCCGGCAGCGAGCGGAGGTCGGGCTTCGGTACGTCGGGCACCTTCGCCGCGCCCGTCGGGCGCTTCGTGTTGGGCTTGAGGGCGGGCGCGATGCGCGAGCCGTCGGTGTGTCCCGGGCCGTCGCCCAGGTGCGTGAGGGCGCGCGGGCCGATCGCGTGGGGCCGGGCGGGCGGGGTGGGGGCGTCGGCTCCGCGGCCGTTGCTGTAGATATGGGCGGGGGCTGTGTTGTCCATGTCGCTCATGTCGTGGCCCTGCATGGCGGAATTGTGGGCGGAGCGGGCGGAGCGGCCCGAGCCCGTCGCCGACCTCGCCGCGCCCTCGCCCCCGTCGCCCTGCTCCCGTACCGTCACCTTGATCGTCTGCGGCTTGTTCGCGATGCCCAGCAGGTCGCGGTACTTCTTCGCGACCGAGACCGTGGCCGTGTAGCTGCCGGCCGCCAGATCGACCGGCTCGGAGTAGTAGCCGTTGCTGGTGTTCGACGCCCAGCCCTTCTCCACACCCCACACCGAACCGAGCGTGAACGGGTTCGTCGGGCAGCTCTCCGGATACTTCGAGGTGGCCGGGGCGTCGGGGCGGATGCGCCCGGACGCGTTGTTCGGGCAGAACGGGTCGCTGGTCTTCACGACCTGCTTGCCCGCCGCGTTCTTGACGGACACCTCGATGAAGCCCGGCAGCCCGGAGAAGTCCTTGACCAGCCCGGTCGGCAGCCGCTTCGTCCGCGTCTTCTTCCCGTCGTGGATCACCTGGTCGGCGACCACGGGGGTCTTGTACGACGCGCGCGTCACCCTGAATTCGAGGGGGCCGCCGTCGACGGTGACGTACGCGCCGAGGTCCAGGTAGACCCCGGGTTCGCCCTCCCACCGGTCGAGGGTCACGCTGCTGGAGGCGGCGATCAGGCTGATCTTCGGACCGGCGGGCGCCGCCGCCCCGGCGACGGGCGCGGCACCTGCCACGCCCGCGACCACGGCGAGGGCGGCGGAGGCGGCCAGCGCCGGCCGCCCGAAACGATTGTGGTGAGCTCTGGTCATCGGTTCCTCGTCTGCGAGTGCCACAGTGGCATCGGACCTGTGAACACCCTGTGAGATCGGGGGCGCGCCGCCTCGGGTTGCCTGACGCCCTCGAAAGTCACCCATCGTTGGCCGGAACCTGCCCTTTGAGCGGAAATCAGGCCATTGTCGGGCCGATGGGAGCCGCCCATATCCCTGGATGTGGTATTTATCCACCCGCGCGGGCACGGGCGCGCGCACGCGGGATCCGGCGCGACCACCTACACGGTCGTGGCGACGACGTCGTCCGGACCGCGTCCGAGCGCCGCCGCGCGGTCGTCGGATTGGCCGGCACCCGCGCGGTCCGCGCGGCAAGGGTAGTCCGGCGGGGGGACAGGCCGGGGACGGCGCCAAAGACCCGTTCCGGCCCCGGCACCCCCTACGCCGCCGGCGCGTGCAGCAGCGGGCTCTTGTGGTGGGTCAGCCACTGGCGGTAGCCCACCGCTCGCAGGGCCGCCTCCCGGTACGCCGCCTCCAGGTCCGCGTACACCTCGTCCGCCATGGACCGGATGCCCGCCGGGCGTTCCCCGGCGCCGGGGATCGTTCCCGGGCGCGAGAAGAGTTGGAGCCGTACCGCCAGCGGATCGTCCCGCAGCGGGCGGATCGCCATGTCGTCGCGCGGGCCAGACGTGGGCTGGCACGGGGCGACCGCCTCGCCGACCGCGATCAGCGTCGCCGCCGTGAGGTAATCCCCGTGCAGGACCGCCGGGTTGATGCCCGCCGCGACCAGGACCCGGCGCAGGCCGTCCCATTCGCCGTCCACCGTCGGGTCGACCACCCAGCGGTCCCCCGCCAGGTCGGCCAGTTCCACCACCGGGCTCGCGGCGGCCGGATGGTCGCGGGCCATGGAGACGAACTGCGGTTCACGCTCGACCAGTACGCGCCGCTCCAGGCCCTCCGGGACCGTCAGCGGGCAGCCCTCCACCTCGTGCACGAACGCCACGTCCAGCCGCCCCGCCGCGACCATCCGCAGCAACGCCCCGGCCGAGACGTCCATGTGGAGCGAGATGTCCGTACCGGGCAGCCGGCCCCTCAGCCGCCGCAGCCAGCCGCCGAGCGCCCGGCTCGCGGTCGAGCCGATCCGCAGCCGGGGGCCGGCCGCCAGGTCCGCGGCGGCCCGCGCCTCGGAGACCAGCGCCGCCATCCCGTCGACCAGCGGCCGGGCGCGGCTCAGCACCGAATGGCCCAGCGGAGTGGGCCGGCAGCCGGTGCGTTCGCGGGCGAACAGCTCGGCCCCGAGCGCGTTCTCGATCCGCCGCAACTGGGTCGTCAGCGACGGCTGGCTCATCCCCAGCTGCCGGGCCGCCTTGCGCAGACTGCCCGCTTCGGCGATGGCACACAGGGCACGCAGATGCCTGACCTCCAGCTCCATTCCCGAAGAGTAGAGCGGGGTCCTGAGCCGCACCAGACACCCAAATCGCAGTAATCCGGAGCGCATTCGAAGAAAGCCAACCAGGGATATGCGCTGGTGCTATCACCGATTGACATCATCCGTTACGAGGCGGACTCCCCGAGACTCTCCGGTACCGAACCCGTTCACCGGACGACTAGGAGCCCCCCACATGCGTCACCCGAGAGTCTCGAAGTCCGCTCTCTCCGCGATCGCCGGCCTCGGTCTGGCCCTCGCGACCGCGCTGAGCGCCGCACCCGCCTCCGCCGCGCCCGCCGACGCCGCCCCCACCGGCGTCCCGGCCGCGTCCTCGTACGCCGCCTACGAAGGCTCGAAGGCCGAAGCCGCCAACAACAAGGCCTTCTTCGACGCGGTCCTCAAGTCGGTCGCCGAGAAGCGCGCGGCGAACCCCGGCGCCGCCGTGGTGACCGTCGTCTACAACGCGTCGGCCGCGCCCAGTTTCCGCAGCCAGATAGCCAGCAGCACCTCGATCTGGAACAGCTCCGTCAGCAACGTGAAGCTCCAGTCGGGCAGCAACGCCGACTTCACGTACCGCGAGGGCAACGACCCGCGTGGCTCGTTCGCCAGCACCAACGGTCACGGCAGTGGCTACATCTTCCTCGACTACGCCCAGAACCAGCAGTACAACTCGACCCGCGTCACCGCGCACGAGACCGGGCACGTGCTCGGCCTCCCGGACCACTACAGCGGTCCGTGCAGCGAGCTGATGTCGGGCGGCGGCCCCGGCACGTCCTGCCAGAACTCCCAGCCGAACGCGGCGGAGCGCTCGCGGGTGAACCAGCTGTGGGTCAACGGCCTCGCGGCCGCCGTGGCCAAGCTGTCCTGACCCGGAGCCACACCCCCCCACCACCGCACGACACGCGCATGACAGCGCGGCTTCACAGGGGCGTCCCGAAGTGCACCACGGGGCGCCCCTCCCCCTTGGTAACGTCGGGCGGTGGACTTCAGTACGGAAACCGGCAGGACGGAACCCGGCGGGACGGAAACCGGCACGACAGATATCGGCAGCACGGGCACCGGCGCCGCGGCCCGGCGCGATTCAGCCCTCACCGTCGAGGGCGACTTCACGACACGGCTGACGGTACGGGCCGACCGGCCGGAGCCCGCCGCCCGGCTGGCCGCCTGGGCCGGAGCCCAGGGGCTCGACCTCACCACCGGGGTACGGGACCGCGGCCGCACGCCCTCCCGCCCGGTGCTCACCCTGCGGGGTACGGGCGCCCTCGACGCCCAGCGGCGCGCCGCCGAGCTGTGGTCCGGCCGGCTCGCGGAGGCCGGATTCCCGGTGATACGGACGACGATCGCGGCGGCTCCCTGGAACGCGGGGGTGCCGGGGACCGACACCGAGGCCGCCGTACTGCCCGCGCACTGCCACTTCGCCCACCGCGTCACGCTGCGGCTGAGGATCCCGTACGACACCCAGCGCCTCGCCGCCGTCGTGGAACAGCACACCGCGCGGGTCTCGCGCACCGCCCGGCGCGCGCTGTCGGGCGGGGTCCAGGAGCGGTACGTGACCCAGCGCGCTTTCGGGACCGGCCGCCCGTCGGCCCGCGCCCGGCTGGAGGCGCTGCTCGACGCCCTGGCCGGGGCCGGCTTCCCGGCGGCCGATGTCGAGGAGGAGTTCGTCCTCCTCGACGACAACCCGAGCGCGTAGGGTCGTCCTGCGGCCGGGTGGGGCGGGGCACCCGTACAGGGACAACGAAAGGTTCGCCGGTGGAGGCGGGCGCGGGTCAGGCCCCCACCAGCGGCCTGTCGCCCAGTTCCGTGTCCGTCGGCAGCTGGCGGCGGATACGGCCGAGCGCCTCCTCGAACCCGCCCCCGGCGATGCCCGATTCGTAGGCCGCACCGCCGCACCGCAGCGTCAGGCTCAGCTCCGCGCGCCCGAGCGGGTCGCCGGACGCCCGTTCGCCCAGCGCCAGCAGGCAGTTGAGCGTGGCCTGCTGGACCGTGCCCTCCGTGCTGACGGGCATCGGCATGTCCCACTCCATGACGCAGGAGGACAGCACCGCGCCCGCACCCACCGGCTCCAGCGTGGCGAACTCCGCGCCTTCGTACTCAACTCCCCTGATGCTGGTGCGTACTTGCTGTCCACCCGAGAGGATCGTGATCGCTTCCGCGCCCAGGCGGTCCCGGTACCAACCTGCCCATGAATCCGTCGACTCCGCTGTCATGGCGCGGACTGTAGCGGTAAGGGATCTTCCCCCGCAGCACGGGTCACCGCTTCCTGACCTATTTCCGGACCACCACACCATTTCCGAACGTCTCCACGGACTCCGGCGTGAACTCGCCGATCGCGAAAAACGGACTGGTCACGTTCTCGGCCAGCGCCGGGTCACAACTGGCCCGGCGCTGGATGACGGTGTCGAGAAGGCGTCGATCGAAGCGGCGAAAAACAGATCAGCTTTGCCGCCGCACCTCACCGCGTGCGGCGCGTCACGAATTCCGCCAGCGCCAGCAGATCGCCCCCCGCGGTGAGGTCGGGCACCGCCCGGGACAGCTGCTGTACGGCCCTGGCCATCCGGTCGGCCGCCTGGACCTGCGCCCAGTCGCGCCCCCCGGCCCGCTCCACCGCGTCCGCCGCCCGGCGGATCGCGGTGCTGTCCATCGGCGACCGGTACAGCTCGGCCAGCTCCTCCGCCGCCGGGGTCCCGGAGGCCAGCGCGGCGACCACCGGCAGGGACTTCTTGTGCGCGGCGAGATCGGCGCCGGCCGGTTTGCCCGTACGGTCGGGGTCCCCCCAGATCCCGATCAGGTCGTCGATCAGCTGGAAGGCCAGCCCCGCCTCCCGGCCGAAGGCGTCCATCGCGGCGATCTCCTCCTCGCCGGCGCCCGCGTACAGCGCGCCCAGGGCGCACGAACTGCCCAGCAGCGCGCCGGTCTTGGCCGTCGCCATCGCCACGCACTCGTCCAGGGAGACCTCGTCGGGGGCCCGCTGTTCGAAGGCGCAGTCCGCCTGCTGTCCCGCGCACAGCTCGATGACACACGCGGCCAGCCGGGCGGAGGCCGCGCCCGACGCCGGATGCGGGTCCTCGGCCAGGAGCCGCAGCGCGAGGGCCATCATCGCGTCACCCGCGATGATGGCGTCCGGGGTGCCGAAGACCGTCCAGGCGGTGGCGCGGTGGCGCCGCGTGGGGTCCTCGTCGATGACGTCGTCGTGGAGCAGCGTGAAGTTGTGGGCCAGTTCGACCGCGACGGCCGCCCGGACGGCGTGGAGCGGGTCCCCGCCGAGCGCCCGGGCCGAGGCGAGCACGAGCGCGGGCCTGATGGCCTTGCCCGCCCGCCCCGAGGCGGGTGTGCCGTCGGCGTGCTCCCAGCCGAAGTGGTACATCGCGACACGGCGTATGGAGTCCGGCAACGACTCCACCGTGGAACGCAGTTGGGGATGGACGGTGGTGCGGGTGCGGTCCAGGAGGGCTACCGCCTCGTGGCCCTCGGTGGCGGCATCCGTACTGGTCATGGTCACGGTCACTTCCTCTGTCGCTGTGTCGGACCGGGCGTGCGGGTGCCCGGAGGGGCCGGCGCGGGGCCGGCCCCTCCGGCCGGCCGGCTCAGCTCCAGCGGCCCACTTCCACGTTCTCCAGCACGCCCACCGCGTCCGGGACGAGGATCGCCGCGGAGTAGTACGCCGTGACCAGGTAGGAGATGATCGCCTGCTCGTCGATCCCCATGAAGCGGACGGACAGGCTCGGCTCGATCTCGTCCGGGATGCCGCTCTGCTGGAGTCCGATGACCCCCTGCTCGGCCTCGCCCGTACGCATGCAGAGGATCGAGGTCGTCCTGGCGGCCGAGATCGGGATCTTGTTGGACGGGAAGATCGGCACACCCCGCCACGCGGGCACGTGGTGCCCCCCGACCTCCACGCTGTCCGGGTAGATCCCGCGCTTGTTGCACTCACGCCCGAAGGCCGCGATGGCCCGTGGATGCGCCAGGAAGAGCTTCGAGCCGCGGCGGCGCGAGAGCAGCTCGTCCATGTCGTCGGGGCTGGGCCCGCCGTCGTGGGGCTGGAGCCGCTGGCCGTAGTCGCTGTTGTGCAGCAGACCGAACTCGCGGTTGTTGATCAGCTCGAACTCCTGGCGCTCGCGCAGCGCCTCGACCGTGAGCCGCAACTGCTGCTCGGTCTGGTTCATCGGCTGGTTGTACAGGTCCGCGACCCTGCTGTGCACCTTCAGCACCGTCTGGGCCACGCTCAGTTCGTACTCCCGCGGCGCCCCCTCGTAGTCCACGAACGTGTGCGGGACGACCGCCTCGCCCACGTGCCCGGCGGACAGCTCGATCTCCGCCTCGCCGTACTTGTTGGTCCGCTGGTGCGGCACGCTCGCCAGCGCGTCCAGGTGCTCGCGCAGCGAGGTCGCGCGCTCCGCCAGGTTCAGGACGTCCGCCCTGGTCAGGACCAGCACCGTGCAGGCGGTCGCCGCGCGGACGCTGTAGTCCCAGGTGGCCTCCCCGTCCACCAGGGCCTGATCGCCGAAGTACGCCCCGTCCGCGAGCGTCTCCAGCACCGCGTCGTCCCCGTAGGGCCCCGTCCCGACCTTCTCCGCCCGGCCGTGCGCCAGCAGGTAGACCCGGTCCGCCGTGTCCCCTGCGGACGCGAGCACCTGCCCGGCCGCGAACTCCTGCTGCTCGCAGCGCCCCGCCAGTTCGGCGAGCGCCGCCTCGTCCCCGTACCCCCGCAGGGCGGGCAGCTCGCCCAGCTCCGCGGGGATGACCGCCACCCGGTCCCCGGTCTGCACGAACGTCACACGCCCGTCCCCGACCGCGTAACTGAGCCTGCGGTTGACCCGGTAGGTGCCACCCTGTACCTGCACCCACGGCAGCATCCGCAGCAGCCACCGCGAGGTGATCTCCTGCATCTGCGGTACCGACTTGGTGGTGGTCGCCAAGTTGCGCGCGGCGTCCGTTCCCAGACTCTGCTGGGGCGGCGCCTGCGACTCGCGGACCTCGTCACCAACCGACATGAAGACTCCCCTTCGTTCATGCACTGACCTGCACGACAGACACTTTCAGCACGAAGAGTCGGCGCGCCATTACACAAATGAGTGGGACTGGATCAGCGAAAACGGGGCACAACACGCCGAAAATCATCCGGTCGGCCCATCGACGGCCCGTTCCCGCCCCCGCTTCGCTCCCGTGTCCGGATCGGTTCGCACACCGTGCGAAGGCCGTGCGAAGGCGATACGAACGGCTGTTGGCGGCGCGGCCCTTGGGGTAGGAGGCGCGGTACGGGATATTCCGCTTACCGTCCGAAGGGACCGGCCGTGTCCTCACCGATGTCCGCGAGCAAGTTTCTCGACGTGTTGAAGAGCGAAGGGCTCACCGTCGTCCAGGTCGGCGACTGGCGCACCCACAACCGCAACCACAAGGGCCCCTGGGGCCCGGTCCACGGCGTGATGATCCATCACACGGTCACCCGGGGCACCGAGGCCACGGTCCGCATCTGCCGGGACGGCTACGCGGCCCTGCCGGGTCCGCTGTGCCACGGTGTCATCGCCAAGGACGGCCGGGTCCACCTGGTCGGCTACGGGCGGGCCAATCACGCGGGGAGCGGGGACGACGACGTCCTGCGCGCCGTGATCGCCGAGAAGGCCCTCCCGGCGGACAACGAGACGAACACCGACGGGAACCGCTACTTCTACGGCTTCGAGTGCGAGAACCTCGGCGACGGGAAGGACCCCTGGCCCGCCGTCCAGCTGGAGGCCGTCGAGAAGGCCGCCGCCGCGATCTGCCGCTACCACGGCTGGGGCGCGCCGTCCGTCATCGGTCACCTGGAGTGGCAGCCGGGCAAGGTCGACCCGCGCGGGTTCACGATGGCGTCGATGCGGACCCGTGTCCGTGACCGCCTGAAGTGACCACACGCGGGCGCGGAGTGACCACACGCGGGCGCCAAAGTGAACACACGCGGCCGTGCCGCGACAAGCCGCGACAATAGGACGGTGACCCCACCCGGAGCCCCCGACCTCGCCGCCCTGCGGCCCCGGCTCCCCTCCCCCCTCACCGCCGTGGAGGACGAGCGCTTCGCCCGCCACGGCGTACGGCTGCTGCTCAAGCGCGACGACCTGATCCACCCGGAACTCCCGGGCAACAAATGGCGCAAACTCGCGCCCAACCTCCGGGCCGCCGCCGAGACGGGCCGCCGCACCCTGCTGACCTTCGGCGGCGCCTACTCCAACCATCTGCGCGCCACCGCCGCCGCGGGCCGGCTGCTGGGCCTCGCCACGGTCGGTGTCGTCCGGGGCCAGGAGCTGGCGGACCGGCCGCTCAACCCCTCTCTCGCCCGCTGCGCGGCGGACGGGATGAGGCTGCTGTTCGTCGACCGCGCGACGTACCGCCGCAAGACCGAACCGGCCGTCCTGAGCACACTTCTCAAGACGGCGGCACTGCGCCCCGACAGCGTCCACGTCGTCCCCGAAGGCGGCAGCAACGCCCTGGCCGCACAGGGCTGCGCCGCCCTCGGCGAGGAGCTGCGCGGGACGGCCGACGTCGTGGCCGTCGCCTGCGGCACGGGCGGGACGCTCGCCGGCCTCGCGGCCGGGCTCGCCCCCGGACAGCGCGCGCTGGGGTTCCCGGTGGTCGGCGGGGACTTCCTGGAGGCGGAGATACGGCAACTCCAGCGCGAAGCGTTCGGCGGCCCCACCGGCGACTGGCGCCTCGACGGCCGCTTCACGTGCGGCGGGTACGGCCGTACCACCCCCGCCCTCGACACGTTCGCCGAGGACTTCGGGGCACGCCACGGACTGCCGGTGGAGCGGCTGTACGTGGCCAAGATGCTGTACGGCCTGACGGCGCTGACCGAGGAGGGCGCGTTCCCCGGGGGCACGACGGTGGCCGCGGTGATCACGGGCGCCCCCTAGGGCGAGCCAGGGCGTGTCCGCGGGCCGGACGCCACTTCGCGGACACGCCCTGGAGCAAGCTAGGGCGTGTCCTCCCGGTACGCCGACGCCTCCTCCAGGTCCAGCCGCCGCAGCAGCGTCCGCATCATCTCGTCGTCGATCGCCCGCCGGTCCCGCAGCTCCACGAACACCGAGCGCTCCGTCTCCAGGATCTCCCCCGACAGCCGCCGGTACGTGTCGTCCGCCGACTCCCCCGTCACCTCGTTGACCGTCCCGAGCCGCTCCCAGACGGCGTTGCGGCGCCGTTCCAGGACGGCACGCAGCCGCGCGGCCAGCGGCTGCGGCAGCGCGTTGCTCTCGTCGGCGAGCAGCTCGTCCAGCCGCACCTCCGCCGCCCTGGACGCCTCGCTCTGCGCCTGCGCCTCGGCCAGGGTCTCGGCCTGTACGTCGCGCCCCGGGATCCTCAGCAGCCGGATCAGGGGCGGCAGCGTGAGCCCCTGCACGACGAGCGTCCCGATGACGGTGGTGAAGGTCAGGAACAGGACGAGGTTGCGCCCCGGGAACGGCTGGTCGTCATGCATCGTCAGCGGGATGGAGAAGGCGATCGCCAGGGAGACCACCCCGCGCATCCCCGCCCACCCGACGATCAGCGGCGACCGCCAGTCGGTGTCGGGCTCGCGCTCCCTGATCCTGGGGAACAGCTTGCGCGGCAGGAACGTCGCCGGATAGACCCAGACGTACCGGACCACCACCACGGTCACGAAGACGCCGACGGCGTACAGGAGCGCCTCCCCGACGCCGTACTCCCCCAGCCCCCTGAGGACGAACGGCAGTTGCAGTCCGATCAGCGCGAAGACGGACGACTCCAGTACAAACGCGACCATCTTCCACACCGCGGCCTCCTGGAGCCGGGTCGCGAAGTCGACCTGCCAGGAGCGGTGGCCGAGGTAGAGGGCGACGACCACGACGGCCAGCACCCCCGAGGCCCCGACCTGTTCGGCCGCCGCGTAGGCGACGAACGGGATCAGCAGGGAGAGGGTGTTCTGGAGCAGGGCTTCCCTCAGATGCGTACGCAGCCAGTGCAGCGGCACCATCATCACCAGCCCGATGCCGACGCCTCCCAAGGAGGCGAGCGCGAACTCGGCGAGCCCGCCGCCCCAGCTCGCGCCCTCGCCGACGGCCGCGGCGAGGGCCACCTTGAAGGCGGTGATCGCGGTCGCGTCGTTGACCAGCGACTCGCCCTGGAGGATGGTCGTTATCCGGTTCGGCAGACCCAGTTTCCGGGCGATGGCGGTGGCCGCGACGGCGTCCGGCGGCGCGACGACGGCGCCGAGCACCAGGGCGGTGGTCAGCGGCAGGTCGGACACCAGCAGATAGGCGAGGTAGCCGACCACGACCGTCGCGAAGAGGACGTATCCCACCGAGAGCAGCGCGACGGGCCGGATGTTGGCGCGCAGGTCGAGGTACGAACTGTCCACCGCGGCCGTGTACAGGAGCGGCGGCAGCAGCAGGGGCAGCACGATGTGCGGATCCAGCGTGTAGTCCGGCACGCCCGGCACGTACGCGGCGATCAGCCCCACGGTCACCAGCAGCAGCGGAGCGGGCACCGGCGTCCTGCGGGCCGCGCCGGCGATCGCCGCGCTCCCCGCCACCAACGCGACCAGCGGCAATACGTCCATCACACCGTCCTCACAAGCGTCGTAACCTGGCCATCATGAGCGAGTGCCTGCATGCCGCGGAACTGCCGCGCCCCGAGCCCGAACCGCAGAGCGACACCTGTCTGGAGTGCCTCGCGGTCGGCAGTCATCCCGTTCAGCTGCGGCTCTGCCTGGTCTGCGGGAACGTGGGGTGCTGCGACTCCTCGCCGTACCAACACGCCACACAGCATTTCAAGAACACCGATCATGAAGTCATGAGGAGTATCGAACCCGGAGAGAGCTGGCGGTGGTGTTACGTGGACGGTTCGATCGTCTGACGCTTGGGTACGTCAACCCTCCGCCGGTTTCTTGTATTTGAGGGCGCCGCACGTCCGGCGACTTTCCGTGCTCATGGACTTACTATGAGTGACACCCGTCGGACGGGGGTCCGGCGACAGGGCACTATGGATCGCGATAGCGTCGCCAGTCCAGACCGGCTGCGTACCGACTACGTACCGCGAGGCTTCGGGACGTCCCTTGTCCGGAGCCCTGAAGAGCTTGTGCCACCTTGGAGGTGAGGGTGTCCCAGATCGCAGGCGAGCCCGGGACCCAGGACTTCGTGGAAGTCCGGCTGCCCGCTGCGGGTGCCTACCTGTCCGTGCTGCGTACGGCCACGGCCGGCCTCGCGGCGCGTTTGGACTTCACCCTCGACGAGATCGAGGACCTCCGCATCGCGGTGGACGAGGCCTGCGCGATCCTGCTCCAGCAGGCCGTGCCCGGCTCCGTCCTCAGCTGCGTCTTCCGGCTTGTCGAGGACTCCCTGGAGGTGACCGTCTCGGCGCCGACCACCGACGGGCGGGCACCGGAACGGGACACCTTCGCCTGGACGGTGCTCTCCGCACTGGCCGGAAAGGTCGACTCGACGGTCGCGGAGGACCGTACGGTCTCCATCAGCCTGTACAAACAGCGCGGCGCGGGACCCGGGCCGGCGTGACGAACGGGGAAGGGCCGGTGCGTGACGAGGGGCGCGTCCCACGGGACGCGCGGCCGGAAGGATCCCGGCCGGCGGGACCGCGAGAAGGGCACGGGGCTCCGGTGGAGCCCGTGCTCTCTCCCGCGGGCATCCCGGAGCAGCAGGCCCGCCCCCACCCGGAGGACGGGCTTGACGGCCAGAAGGCCGCGGCGGAGCAGGCGCAGGCAGAGCGGGCGGCCACGATGAGCGAGCAGAGCGAGCAGCAGCACACCAAGCAGAACGAGCAGACCGAGCACACCGAGCAGAAGCAGCACGATCCCCACGACCGCAGCGGGGCTCGGCTGATGTTCGTCACGCTGCGCGAGCTGCCGGACGGGTCGCCGGAGAAGGCGGACCTGCGGAACCAGCTGGTGCGGATGCACCTGCCGCTGGTGGAGCATCTGGCGAGACGATTCCGCAACCGCGGCGAGCCGCTGGACGATCTGACGCAGGTCGCGACGATCGGTCTGATCAAGTCGGTGGACCGGTTCGACCCGGAGCGCGGGGTCGAGTTCTCGACGTACGCGACGCCGACGGTCGTCGGGGAGATCAAGCGGCACTTCCGGGACAAGGGCTGGGCGGTGCGGGTGCCGCGGCGGCTCCAGGAGCTGCGGCTGTCGCTGACGACGGCGACGGCGGAGCTGTCGCAGCAGCACGGGCGGTCGCCCACGGTCCATGAGCTGGCGGAGCGGCTGGGCATCTCCGAGGAGGAGGTCCTGGAGGGGCTGGAGTCGGCGAACGCGTACTCGACGCTCTCGCTGGACGTCCCGGACACGGACGACGAGTCGCCGGCCGTGGCGGACACGCTCGGCTCGGAGGACGAGGCGCTGGAAGGCGTCGAGTACCGCGAGTCGCTCAAGCCGCTGCTGGAGGACCTGCCGCCACGCGAGAAGCGGATCCTACTGCTCCGCTTCTTCGGCAACATGACGCAGTCCCAGATCGCGCAGGAGGTCGGCATCTCCCAGATGCACGTCTCCCGCCTCCTGGCCCGGACGCTGGCGCAGCTGCGCGAGCGCCTGCTGGTGGAGGAGTAGGACAAGCATCATTCGGTACGGCTCCGAGGCTCCCCGCCCCCGCCCTCCGGGGCCGGGCCGGTGGACAGCCCAACGGTCGCCGGGGGCCGAGCCGTCGCCGGGCGGGGCGGCAGAGTGCACCGCTCACCCGGGTCCCGCACCGGGCCCGCCGACGGTCACGGCCGGACCCCGGTCGAGAGTCGCGGACGAAGTCGCGCGCCGAACCGCCTCCGGGGCGTGACCCGCACGTGGGCGCCGTCGCGGGGCGAACAACCCAACGCGTTGTAGGTGCCGGCTGTCGCGGGCCGAACCGCGCGACGCGTGCGCGTACCGGCCGCCGCCGGCCGGACGGCGTTCCGCCGGCACGGCGCAGGCGTCAGTCGCCGGTCGAGTCGCGCGCCCCGGGGCCGATCCCCAGCGCCTCCGTCGTCGTCGGGTGGAGCAGCAGGACCAACCCCGCCACGGCCACCGCCGCCAGCACGATGCCGGCCGGGATTCCGGTGCCCGACGACTGGAGCAGGGTCCAGGCGACCGGCAGCGCCATGATCTGGATGATCAGCGCGGGGCCCCGGCTCCAGGAGCGCCGCAGCAGCAGGCCCCGGACCGCCAGCAGCGGGAGCAGGGCGAGGACGATCACGGTGAGGCCACCCGTCTCGGCCTGCCGGGGGCTGTCCGGCCGACCCAGCAACCCCATGACCAGCAGGTATCCGCCGGCCCCTAGCAGCGTGAGGGCTTCGAGCGCGCACAGCGCCGCCAGCGCGGTCAGGCGCGGGGGCCGCGGGCCGGACGCGGGCGGGGAGGTGGGGGCGCTCTCTTCGCTGCTGCTCACCCCAGCAGGGTAGCCGCCGCCTTTTCCCGTACGGCCGGCCAGGCCGCTTCCCGTAGCGCCGGGCAGGACGGGCCCCGGGCCCCCCGCCCGTCCCGAGGCGACCCGACCGCGCCCCGGCCGGTAATCTGCTGACCATGCGCGCACTCCTCGTGGTCAATCCGGCAGCAACCACCACCAGTGCCCGCACCCGTGACGTACTGATCCACGCGCTCGCCAGCAAGATGAAGCTGGAGGCCGTGACGACGGAGTACCGGGGGCACGCCCGGGACCTGGGCCGGCGGGCGGCGGAGTCGGACGACATAGAACTGGTCGTCGCCCTCGGCGGCGACGGCACGGTCAACGAAGTCGTGAACGGGCTGCTCCACCACGGCCCCGACCCGGACCGGCTGCCGCGTCTCGCGGTCGTCCCCGGCGGCTCGACCAATGTGTTCGCCCGTGCGCTCGGACTGCCCAATGACGCGGTCGAGGCGACCGGCGCGATTCTGGACGCGCTGGCCCGGCAGAGCGAACGTACGGTCGGCTTGGGACTGGCGGCCGGGACTCCGGGCACGGAAGACGAATCGGTTCCGTCACGATGGTTCACTTTCTGTGCCGGATTCGGATTCGACGCCGGAGTGGTCGGAAGGGTCGAACAACAGAGGGAGCGCGGGAAAAGATCGACGCACGCCCTCTATGTGCGCCAGGTGGTACGGCAATTGGTGGAGGAGCCCCACCGCCGGCACGGGACGATCACCCTGGACCGCCCCGGCGAAGACCCCGTGACGGACCTGGTCCTGTCCATAGTCTGCAACACCGCCCCCTATTCCTACCTGGGCAATCGCCCGCTGTACGCGTCCCCGGGCGCCTCGTTCGACACCGCGCTGGACGTGCTCGGGCTGAACAGTCTGGGCCCCGCGGCGGTGGCGCGGTACGCGACCCAATTGCTCACTTCGTCCCCTGAAAAAGGCCCCCACGGGCGCCATGCCGTGTCGCTCCACGACCTGACGGACTTCACCTTGCATTCCAAGGCGCGCCTGCCCTTCCAGATGGACGGCGACCACCTTGGACTGCGCACCAGTGTGACGTTCACAGGCGTTCGCCGTGCACTGCGTGTGATTGTGTGAGTGGAAGGACCCAAAGTCCTTCCACTCGAACGTTTAGGCTGGCATCCACCCCATGGAAGTACGGCTGTGACGGAGTCGTCACCGAGGAATCAAAAAAAACTTTCCAGAAGGGGTTGTATCCGCCGCCGAGGTTTGCGAATCTCTACATGGCGATCGGGACGGCCCGCAACACCGGCCTCCCTGAGAACCAGAACCCCTCCTCATTCAAGGACCACACCAGCTTGTCTGGCGGTCGGCCCTTCCCTTGTCGGGGGATTCGTGAAAGCGTTCACATTCACAAGCAACATGTTTGTCACACCAAGAGAGGTAGCAGCCATGGACTGGCGTCACAACGCCGTTTGCCGCGAGGAAGACCCCGAGCTCTTCTTCCCCATCGGCAACACCGGTCCTGCGCTGCTGCAGATCGAGGAAGCCAAGGCCGTCTGCCGTCGCTGCCCCGTCATGGAGCAGTGCTTGCAGTGGGCGCTCGAGTCCGGCCAGGACTCGGGTGTCTGGGGTGGCCTCAGCGAGGACGAGCGCCGCGCAATGAAGCGCCGCGCCGCTCGCAACCGGGCGCGTAACGCGACCGCCTGAACCACCCCGCAACGAGCCCCGGCCAGGCGGAGCGCACAGAGAGTGCGCACGGCCCCGCCCCCGAAACGCAGCGCGCAGTACCCCCCGATGCGCATCGCAATGTGAGCTTCGAACCGAGCCCCGGACCGTCACCACGGTCCGGGGCTCGATGCTTGTGGTGAGGCGAACCGGGTCGAACAGCCTCACCCTTACGGCTACTTCTGCGGCTCCACCGGTATGTCGAGCACCACGCGCGTACCGCCCCCGGGGTTGGGCACCATGTCGAAGCTGCCGCCCAACTCCCCCTCCACCAGGGTCCGTACGATCTGGAGTCCCAGATTTCCGGTCCGCTGGGGGTCGAACCCCTCGGGCAGTCCGACCCCGTCGTCCTGAACGGTGATGAGCAACCGGGCGTCGGAGCGCACCCCTTCGCCGCGTTTCGCCGCCGGCTGTTCGCCGCTGCGGACCGCCGAGACCTCGACCCGGCCCTGTTCACCCGGCGCGAAGGCGTGTTCCAGCGCGTTCTGGAGGATTTCGGCGAGGACCATCGAGAGCGGGGTGGCGACCTCGGCGTCCAGAATCCCGAAGCGTCCGGTACGCCGGCAGGCGACCACCCCGGGGGAGATCTCCGCCACCATCGCGAGGACCCGGTCGGCGATCTCGTCGAACTCGACCCGCTCGTCCAGATTCTGGGACAGCGTCTCATGCACGATCGCGATCGAACCGACGCGCCGTACGGCCTCGTTGAGGGCCTCCCGGCCCTGCGGTGAGTCCATCCTCCTGGCCTGGAGCCTGAGCAGCGCGGCGACCGTCTGGAGGTTGTTCTTGACCCGGTGGTGGATCTCCCTGATCGTGGCGTCCTTCGTGATCAACTCCCGCTCGCGGCGGCGCAGTTCCGTCACGTCACGGCAGAGGACCAGCGAACCGATCCGGACGCCCTTGGGCTTGAGCGGGATGGCGCGCAACTGGATGACCCCGCCGCTGCCCTCCACCTCGGTCTCCCGGGGGGCGTAACCGCTGGCGAGTTTGACCATGGCCTCGTCCACCGGGCCCCGGGCGGGCGCCAGTTCGTCGGTCGTCCGTCCGAGGTGATGTCCCACCAGGTCGGACGCCAGTCCCAACCGGTGATACGCCGAGAGGGCGTTGGGGCTCGCGTACTGGACGACCCCGTCGGCGTCGAGCCGGATGAGTCCGTCGCCGACGCGCGGCGAGGCGTCCATGTCGACCTGCTGCCCGGGGAACGGGAAGGAGCCCGCCGCGATCATCTGGGCGAGGTCGGAGGCGGACTGGAGGTAGGTCAGCTCCAGCCGGCTGGGCGTGCGGACCGTGAGCAGGTTGGTGTTGCGGGCGATGACGCCGAGGACACGGCCCTCCCGGCGTACGGGGATGGACTCGACCCGTACGGGCACCTCCTCGCGCCACTCCGGGTCGCCCTCGCGGACGATCCGCCCCTCGTCCAGGGCGGCGTCCAGCAGTGGTCTGCGGCCCCGGGGGACGAGATGGCCGACCATGTCGTCCTGGTAGGACGTGGGGCCGGTGTTGGGGCGCATCTGGGCCACGGAGACATAGCGCGTACCGTCCCGGGTAGGGACCCACAGCACGAGGTCGGCGAAGGACAGGTCGGAGAGCAGCTGCCACTCCGAGACCAGCAGGTGGAGCCATTCGAGGTCGGATTCGCTCAGGGCGGTGTGCTGGCGGACGAGGTCGTTCATGGAGGGCACACAGGGGAGCGTACCCGCGGCAGGAACCGGGACGAACCGCGATCGGGCCCGCCGCGAGGGCCATGGACCGACCACGGGCCCGCTCCCTCCGGGGCCGCCAAGGGCCGGAAATCGCCTGCCCGAATGGATGGACAGGGCGGAATGGTCTAGTCCACAATGATTCGGTAAAGAGCTTCCGCGCTCCCCGCACAGGAGCGCGGAACGAGGTACCGGCGCTCTCTGCCCTGACTGCGCCGAGGCCTCCCCCACGGCCGTGCGGGACCGCACACCTGCCGGCCGAAGTAACTCCGGGCTGCGGTGCCGGACGGGTTGAGGGTCCCGTCGCGGCGCCGCGGCCCGCGGGTGTTCCGGGCCCCGGGGGGCGCCCGCTCCGGCCCCGCGCCCCGGCGCGTCTCCGTCATCCGCGCCCGGCGCGCGCGCCCGCCCGTACTGCCCCCTGGACGCGTCCGGCCCCTCTGCTAGATTGGTCTATACCACAAAAAGCCCCTTCCTCAGATCGGCAGGCCCCAGCGTGGAAGTTGTCATCGTCCAGGACGCCACGGCAGGCGGCGAACTCATCGCGGACACCATCGCCGCGCTGCTGCGCCGCAAGCGCGACGCCCTCATGGGTGTGGCCACGGGATCGACCCCGCTGCCCATCTACCGGGCGCTGTCGGCCCTGGTCGGGTCCGGAGCGGTGGACGCCTCGGGCGCCAGGATCGCGCAGCTCGACGAGTACGTGGGGCTGCCGCAGGGCCACCCGGAGTCGTACCGCTCGGTCGTCCTGCGCGAGGTCGTGGCGCCGCTGGGCCTGTCCGAGGAGTCCTTCCTGGGCCCCGACGGCAGCGCCGAGGACGTCGTGGCGGCCTGTGACGCGTACGACCGCGCGCTCGCCGAGGCCGGCGGGGTGGACCTCCAACTGCTCGGCATCGGCACGGACGGGCACATAGGCTTCAACGAGCCGTGCTCCTCGCTCGCCTCGCGCACCCGCATCAAGACGCTGACCCGGCAGACCCGCGAGGACAACGCGCGCTTCTTCGACAGCATCGACGACGTCCCGCACCACGTGATCACCCAGGGCATCGGGACGATCCTGGAGGCGCGCCACCTGATCCTGCTCGCCACCGGCGAGGGCAAGGCGGAGGCCGTGGCCCAGACGGTCGAGGGTCCGGTCGCCGCGCTGGTGCCCGCCTCCGCGCTGCAACTGCACCCGCACGCCACGGTGGTCGTGGACGAGGCCGCCGCCTCGAAGCTCAAGCTCGCGGACTACTTCCGGGACACGTACGCCGCCAAACCGGACTGGCAGGGGCTGTAAGCGCGACTGCGCCTTCTCCGGACGTACGAAGACGAGTGCCGGACCACCCACGAGGGGTGGTCCGGCACTCGTCATTTCCGTCCCGGCCAGGACAAGGGCACCGGCCGGGACTCAGCTCCTCAGACGCGGCCCGCGATGACCTCGGCCGCCGCCGTGCCGCACACCCGCGCCGCGCCGTGCGTGGCGATGTGCAGCGCGCCCCTGGGCTCCGCCTCGTTCACGCCCATCTCGACCACGATCGTCGTCGGGCGTGCGGCGAGGAGCCCGTCCAGGGCGTCCGCCATCCACGCGTGCCGGTGCAGGTCCCGTACGACGGCGACGATCGTGCGGTCACCGGCGGCGGCGAGCACCTTCCCGGCCAGCGCGGCGGTGTCCGTACCGTCGATCCCGGCGCTGGTGTACGCGCCCGTCTCGGTGCCGGGCAGCAGCCGCTCCAGCTCCGGGGCGACGCCCCACGGGGTCTCGTCACCGACGGCGATGTTCGCGAGGGGGGTGAAGGCCGCGACGTACGGCGCCTCGTCGAGCGGCTTGCCCGTACCGGTGACCCGCACCGCGCGCCGCGCGGCGACCAGTCCGATCGGAGCGTCGTCGGCAGCGGCGGTCCTGCTCACAGAAGCACTCACAGAATCGCCCGCAGAACCGCTCGCGGGCCCGCTCAGGGTCACGCTTGTGGTGCCGGGCGCGGTCCCCTCCTGTGAATCCGCGCCCGGCTCCGCAGCCCCCCTGGCCCGGACCGTCCAGTCGGCGAGCGCGCGCACCCGCGCGGCCGCGTCGGCCAGACGCTCCTCGGGCAGTTCGCCGTCCCGTACCGCCGCCACCAGCGCGTCGCGCAGCCGCAGTACGGTTCCCTCGTCGGACGGGCCGCCGCCGACGCAGATCGCGTCGGCGCCCGCCGCGATCGCGAGGGCGGTGCCGCGCTCGATCCCGTACGTGGCGACGATGGCTTCCATGTCCATGCCGTCGGTGACGATGAGGCCGTCGAAGCCCAGTTCCTCACGGAGGAGACCGAGCAGGATCTGCGGGCTCAGCGTCGCCGGGCGGTTCGGGTCGAGCGCGGGAAGCAGGATATGCGCGCTCATCACCGCTTTGGAACCCGCCGCGACGGCCGCCCGGAAAGGCAGCAGGTCACGGGCGTGCAGCGTGTCCAGGTCCACGTCGATGCGGGGCATCGCGTGGTGCGAGTCCACGGCGGTGTCGCCGTGCCCGGGGAAGTGCTTGGCGCAGGCGGCGACGCCGGCGCTCTGGAGACCGTCCACGTACGCGGCGGTGTGCCGGGCCACCAGGTCGGGATCGGCGCCGAAGGACCGTACCCCGATGACCGGGTTGTTCCGGTTCGAGTTGACGTCGGCGGAGGGCGCCCAGTTGAAGTTCACCCCGCACGCGGCGAGCCGGCGGCCCAGCTCCCGGGCGACGGAGCGGGTGAGGTCGAGGTCGTCGACCGTACCCAGCGCGTAGTTGCCGGGGAAGGACGAGCCGTGCCTGACCTCCAGGCGGGTGACGTCACCGCCCTCCTCGTCGATGGCGACGAGGAGGTCGTCGCGCTCGGCCCGCAGCTGGGCGGTGAGCGCGGAGATCTGCTCCGGTGTGCGGATGTTGCGGCCGAAGAGGGCGACGGAGGACAGGCCTTCGCCGATCCGCCGCAGGACCCAGTCCGGGGCCGTGGCCCCGGCGAATCCCGGCTGGAGAACGGCGAGGGCGTCGCGGGTGAGGGTGTCCGTACCGGTCAGGAGTGTGGTCATGGGTGGTGTTATCCCTTCACCGCGCCGGCCGTCAGACCGCCGACGGCGCGGCGCTGGAGGAAGGCGAAGACGAGGAGCACGGGGAGGGCGAAGAGCGTGGACGCGGCCATGGTCGCACCCCAGTCGCTGCCGAAGGCGGTCTGGAACTGGGTCAGCCAGAGCGGCAGCGTCTGCGACTCCTTCTCCTTGTTCAGGATCAGGACCATCGCGAACTCGTTCCAGGCGGTGATGAAGCCGAAGAGCGAGGTCGACATCAGGCCGGGGGCCAGCAGGGGGAAGATCACCTTCATGAACGCCTGGCCGCGGTTGCAGCCGTCGATCAGGGCGGCCTCCTCCAGCTCGACCGGGACGGCGGCGATGAAGCCGCGCAGGGTCCAGATGGTGAAGGGCAGCACCATGACGAAGTAGATCGCCGTCAGGGTGCCGAGGCTGTTGAGGTAGTCGCCGTCACGGGCGATCATGTAGACCACGATGACCATGACTTCCCACGGTGCCATCTGGGCCATCATGACGCCGAGCACCAGGCCCTTGCGGCCGCGGAATTTCATCCGTGCGATGGCGAAGGCGGCGGCCAGGGCGACGACCAGCGAGATGAGCACCGCGCCGATCGTGACGATCAGGCTGTTCGTGACGTACGTCCAGAACAGGTCGACGCCGGTCGCCTTGGTGTAGTTCTCGAAGGTCGGGGTGAAGACGAAGACCGGGTCCTTGGTGAGGATCTGGCTCTGCGGCTTCAGCGAGGACGCGAACATCCAGTAGACCGGGAAGATCAGCACCAGGGCGATGAGGAGCGCGCCCACGTTCTTGGCGATCGCGCCGGGCCGCAGGGGCTTCTTGTTGCGGACCGCGGGGGCCGCGGCGGCCTCGCCGGCGGGCGGCTTCGTGAGAGTGGTGCTCACTGCTCCTCCTCCTGCTTCAGGATCAGGCGGAAGTAGAAGGACATGATGGCGATCAGCATCACGATGGTCAGTACGGAGATCGCGGCGGCGAGGCCGTAGCGGAACAGGCCCTGGCCGGTGATGTACGCGTACACGGGGAGGGTCTCGGACGCGTGGTCCGGACCGCCCAGGTTCATCGCGTACACCTGCGCGAAGGCCTTGAAGACCCAGATGATCTCCAGGAACGTGGTGATCATGAAGAAGGGCCTGAGGTTCGGGAAGACCACCGACCAGAAGGTGCGCCAGCCGTTGGCGCCGTCCATCTTCGCGGCCTCGTACAGCTCGCTGCCGATGGTGGTGAGACCCGCGTACATGTTCAGCGCGACGAAGGGGATCGAGCCCCAGACGATCAGCAGCGTGACGATGACGAGGGTCGAGAAGCCGGTCTCGAACCAGTTGTGCTGTTCGTAGCCGGAGAATCCGAGGGTACGCAGCACCCAGTTCGCGACACCGAACTGCTCGTCGAAGAGCCACCGGAAGACGGTCACGGAGGCGACGATGGGCATGGCCCAGGCGAGCATGAGCGCGAGCGAGAGGACCAGGCGCATCTTGGTGCCGAGGCGGTTGAGCAGCACGCCGATCAGCGACCCGATGACCATGATCAGGAGGACGTTGGCGACCGTGAAGACCAGGCTGCGGACGACGACGGTCCAGAAGTCCGGGTCCTTGAGCAGCTCCGTGTAGTTGTCGAAGCCGACCCATTCGGGGAGCCGGGTGATCAGTTCCTTCCTGTTGACCTGCTGGAAGGAGAGGATCACGTTCTTGACGAGCGGATAGAGGAGCAGCACCGCCATCGAGAGGACCGCGGGGGCGATCAGCAGGTACGGCACCAGCGCGCCGAGCCGGGAGCGTCTGCCGCGTGGAGGGGTGTGGATTTCCTGGGATCCGGTGGGGGGAGGCGGAGTCGTCGACTCCCCTGCCGCCCTTCCGGGCGCGTCCTCGGGTGCGGCGGTCACCGCTCCCTGGGAGTGCACGGTCATGGTCTTTCCTCGCGGTTCTGGGGCTCCCGCGCCCGGCCGGGCGCGACCCGCGGACGGCGGGCCGCTGTGCACGAACAGAACCCGGTGGCGCGGCCGGTGCAGAACACCGCCCGCACCACCGGGTGGTGACGACTACTGCTGGTTGATGCGCTCGTCGATGACCTTGTCGGCCGCTTCGCCGGCCTTCTTCGGGTCCTCACCGTTCAGAACCTTCGTCATGAAGTCCTTGATCGGGTTCGGCGCGGTCTCGACGTTCGCCCAGCCCGGGGTGACCGGGGTGATCTTGCCGACGGGCGCAGACTTGGCCATGGCCTCGGCGAACGAGGCCGCGGGGGGCGCGAACTGCGAGGCGTCGTTGTTCGGCAGCAGGGCGCCGCCGGTGGCCTCCGCGTACTTGGCCATCTGGGCCTTGCCCGCGGCGAGGGCCAGCCACTCCTTGGCGAGGTCCTTGTTCGGGGAGCGCTCGGCCACCGCGAGGTTGGAGCCGCCGAAGAAGACGGAGCCCGGCTTGTCGGCGGTCTTGCCCGGGATCGGGAAGTAGCCGAAGTCGGCGGTCTTGCCGGCCTTCTTGAGGGCGTCGATCGCGCCGCCGGCCTCCCAGCCGAGACCGATCCAGGACGCGACGTCACCCTTGGGCACGACGTCGGTGGACTGCTGAGGGGTCGCCTCGTCCTTGTCCTTGGGCGCGGTGGAGAACGACTGGAGTTCCTTGTAGAAGTTGATGGCGGCCGTGGCCTCGGGGGAGGCCAGGTTGCCCTTCCACTGGTCGCCGTCCTTGACCGCGAGGTCGCTGCCCTCGTCCCAGACGAAGCCGGAGTACACGTACCAGCTCTGGCCGGGCAGGTAGATCGGCTGGACCTTCTTGTCCGACGCCTGGATCTTCTTGAGGCCGGCGATCCACTCGTCACGCGTGGTCGGCGGGGTCACCTTGGCCTTCTTGAAGATGGCCTTGTCGTAGATCACGACGCGGCTGGCGGCGTACCAAGGGGCGGAGTACAGCTTTCCGTCCAGCTCGGTGGAGGCCAGCATGCCCTTGTTCCAGCCGTCGTAGCCGAGCGCCGCCTTGTCACCGGTGAGGTCCGCGAGACCGCCGGTGACCGCGTAGCCCGCGGTCTGGGTGTTGCCGAGTTCGAGAACGTCCGGCGGGGTGTCCTCGGAGAGGGCGGTGGTGACCTTCTCCTGGATGCCGTTCCACTGCTGGATCTCGACCTTGACCTTGACGCCCTTGTGGGCCGCCTCGAACTCCTTGTTGACACCCTTGATCCAGGCGTCGGGGGCGGAGCCGTCCATGACCCAGACGGTCAGGTTCTTGCTGCCGCCGGCCTTGGTTTCGCTACCTTTGTCGTCGTCCGAACCACATGCGGCGATGCTGACCATCATGCCCGCGACACCTATCGCCGCGACGAGCTTGCGCTTCACGCCACCCTCCTCAGGGATGCCTGCAACTGCTGCCCACCGCGAAGCCATACGACTAGTAGTGACTGTGGGGTCGGGGGCTTGGTCTTAAATGGTTTAGACCAGTACCGGGAGCTTGGCCTAGACCTTTGGGGGTGTCAAGGGTGTATAAGAAGGACAGTCGCGTCCGTTATCGGACCGACACCTGAGGAGGGGCGACGACCCGTGAGCGGTCCGTGCCACCATGTGAGCCGCGACAGACGGAGGAGCCGGTGACGGCAGCAGCACAGTCGGGAAGGCAGGCCATGGCCACGGACGGGAGCGGTACGGAGTCCGAGGGTACGGCTCCCGTACGCACGGCGCGCGTGCCCAAGTACTACCGTCTCAAGCGGCACTTGCTCGATATGACGGGGACGCTGCCCCCCGGCACACCGGTTCCGCCAGAGCGTACTCTCGCCGCGGAGTTCGACACGTCGAGAACGACAGTTCGGCAGGCACTCCAGGAACTGGTCGTCGAGGGACGGCTCGAACGCATCCAGGGCAAGGGCACGTTCGTGGCCAAGCCCAAGGTCTCGCAGGCCCTCCAGCTCACCTCGTACACCGAGGACATGAGGGCCCAAGGGCTGGAACCCACGTCCCAGTTGCTGGACATCGGGTACGTCACCGCGGACGACACGCTCGCCGGGCTGCTCGACATCACCGCAGGCGGGCGGGTGCTGCGGATCGAACGGCTGCGGCTCGCCAGCGGGGAGCCGATGGCGATCGAGACCACGCACCTGTCGGCGAAACGCTTCCCCGCGCTGCGCCGCTCGCTCGTCAAGTACACCTCGCTCTACACGGCGTTGGCGGAGGTGTACGACGTGCGCCTCGCCGAGGCCGAGGAGACGATCGAGACCTCACTCGCCACCCCCCGGGAGGCCGGGCTGCTGGGCACGGATGTCGGGCTGCCGATGCTGATGCTGTCGCGCCACTCGATCGACGGGAACGGCGAACCGGTGGAGTGGGTGCGGTCGGTGTACCGGGGCGATCGTTACAAGTTCGTGGCGAGACTGCGCAGGCCGACCGACTGAGCGACCGGTCGCGGTCTTCCCACGGCCGTCGCGGTCTTCCCACGGACGGGGCCGTCCCCTAGATTTCCTGCGCGTTGCGAAAGCGATCAGCGAAACGGCGAGCAGTGAGGGGACGGAGCCGCGCATGTCAGAAGCACCGCCAGCAGCACCTTCAGAAGCACCCGAGGAGAACCCTCCCCCCACGGTCACACCCTTACGTGTGATCATCGCCTTCTGCCTGGTCGCGCCCTTCGTGGCGCTGCTCTGGGTGAGTTCGTACGCGCGGACCGATCCGGCGTTCATCGGCATCCCGTTCTTCTACTGGTACCAGATGCTCTGGGTCGTCGTGTCGGCCGTGCTGACGATGATCGCCTTCCAGCTGTGGCGGCGTGACCAGCGCGCCCGTACGGGATCCCGCGCGGGAGGTGCGTCGCGATGAACGACGGTGTGAACGGCGTCGCGCTCGGCGTCTTCATCTTCTTCTTCCTGGCCGTCACGGTCATGGGCTTCCTCGCGGCGCGCTGGCGCCGGGCGGAGAACGAACAGAGTCTCGACGAATGGGGCCTGGGCGGACGGTCGTTCGGCACGTGGGTCACCTGGTTCCTGCTCGGCGGCGACCTCTACACGGCGTACACCTTCGTGGCCGTGCCGGCGGCGATCTACGCGGCGGGCGCGGCGGGCTTCTTCGCGGTGCCGTACACAATCCTCGTCTATCCGCTCATCTTCACCTTCCTGCCCCGGCTCTGGTCGGTGTCGCACAAGCACGGGTATGTGACCACCTCGGACTTCGTCAGAGGCCGGTTCGGCTCGAAGGGTCTTTCGCTGGCGGTCGCCGTGACCGGCATCCTCGCGACCATGCCGTACATCGCGCTGCAACTGGTGGGGATCCAGGCGGTGCTGGACGTGATGGGCGTCGGCGGCGGCGAGGACACGAACTGGTTCGTGAAGGACCTGCCGCTGCTGATCGCGTTCGCCGTGCTCGCCGCGTACACGTACTCGTCGGGGCTGCGGGCGCCCGCGCTGATCGCGTTCGTGAAGGACACCCTGATCTATCTGGTGATCATCGTGGCCATCATCTACATCCCGGTCAAACTGGGCGGATTCGACGACATCTTCGCGAAGGCGGGCGACGCGTTCGCGCAGAAGAACCCGGCGACCGGGGCGCCACGCGGCGCGCTCGCGCCGGGCGAGGCCCAGCAGTGGGGTTACGCGACGCTCGCGCTCGGCTCGGCGCTCGCGCTCTTCATGTATCCGCACTCGGTCACGGCGACGCTCTCCAGCCGCAGCCGTGAGGTGATCCGGCGCAACACCACGATCCTGCCGCTGTATTCACTGATGCTGGGCCTGCTGGCGCTGCTCGGCTTCATGGCGATCGCGGCCGGGGTGAAGGTCGACAACGGGCAGCTGGCGATCCCGCAGCTCTTCGAGAACATGTTCCCCGACTGGTTCGCGGGGGTCGCCTTCGCGGCGATCGGCATCGGGGCGCTGGTGCCGGCCGCGATCATGTCGATCGCGGCGGCGAATCTGTTCACCCGCAACATCTACAAGGACTTCATCAAACCGGACGCGACCCCCGCGCAGGAGACGAAGGTCTCCAAGCTGGTGTCGCTGCTGGTGAAGGTGGGGGCGCTGGCCTTCGTCCTGACGATGGACAAGACGGTCGCGATCAACTTCCAGCTGCTGGGCGGAATCTGGATCCTCCAGACGATGCCGGCCCTGGTCGGCGGCCTGTTCACCCGCTGGTTCCACCGCTGGGCGCTGCTCACGGGATGGGCGGTGGGCATGCTGTACGGCACGATTGCGGCGTACGGCGTCGCGAGCCCGACGCAGGCGCACTTCGGCGGCTCCTCGAAGGAGATCCCCGGCATCGGCGAGATCGGCTACATCGGCCTGACGGCGTTTGTGCTGAACCTGGTGGTGAGCGTGGTCCTGACCTTCGTCTTCAAGGCCGCCAAGGCCCCGGAGGGCGTGGACGAGACGAGCCCGTCGGACTACACGGCGGACATCGGCGACCCGGGCGTGAAGAAGGATCTGCCACTGACCCCGGCGGACCCGGACCCCGTGCGCTGACGGGCCGTACGAAAGCAGCATCCAGGACGGGCCGCCGGAACTCCGGCGGCCCGTCCGTCGTCAGCGCACCCATTCCTTGAGCTGCTCGGTCTCCAGGGTGATCCCCACGGGGTCGGGGAGGCTGACGTCCTTGCCGAACGGCACCGTGTGCGCGATTTCGTAGCGGGTGGCGTTCGGCTCGCTGTAGACCGTCACCTCGCAACTGTCCCGGTCGATCAGCAGATAGACCGGGATCCCGGTCTCCGCGTAGGCACGCGGCTTCTGCACGCGGTCCCGCTCGTCGGTTCCGAGTCGTACGAGGTGACTTCGACGGCCATCAGGACGGGGGCGGGGTCGGCCCATTCGCCTTGGCCGGTGAAGGCGTCGGCGGGGGCGAGGGTGCCGTCCGGGCGAGCTCGCCCGGCCCTGTCGACCTGGTGCCAACCGGTTCTCGTGTGCTGTCACAGGGCGGCCTCCTCGTCTCCGGGACCATAGTGGAGGACTCCGACATCCATGGGGCGAAGTGGGGCGCGACACAACATCTAGGGGGTGCTTCACCGTGCGCCCCCCAGATGTATGCTCAACCTCGTTGTCGACGCAGGGGAATCCGGTGGGAATCCGGAACTGTCCCGCAACGGTCTGCTGTGGTGTGCTTTGTCATACCCGTGAGTCCGAACACCTGCCGGCAGCGCATCCGGCTCGACCGAACCGGGTGCCAGGACGTCCGGGCCCCGAGGCTGGGCCGGAGACGCCGTGGTTCGTGCTGCCCGGAGACGGGTGAGTGGCGGATCCGCGCGCCCCCGCTTCCCCGCCGACGGCCCAGAGCCGAGCGAGGGAGAGCACCACGTGACCATCGCGCCAGCCGATCCGGCTTCAGGCATCTCCGAGGTCTCCGCACAGGTGACCGACGGACCCGGGACCGCGTTGCTGCGGCTCCTGACCGACCTGACCGCCGATCTGCCCGACACCGACCCAGGACGCGTCGCCGGCGCCGCGCTGCGTGGCCGCAATGCCCGGTCGGACGAGGCCGAGCTGCGCGAGCTCGCCACCGAGGCGGCCGCGGGGCTCATCTCCGAGGACCCGGCCTACTCCCGGCTCGCCGCCCGGCTGCTCACCCGTACCATCGCCGAAGAGGCCGCGAGCCAGGGCGCCGTGGCGTTCTCCGCGTCCGTCGCGGTGGGGCACCGCGAGGGCCTGATCGCGGACCGCACGGCCGACTTCGTCGCGCTGCACGCCGACTTCCTGGACGCGCTGATCGACCCGGACGCCGACGACCGCTTCGGCTACTTCGGGCTCCGTACCCTCTTCAGCCGGTACCTGCTCCGCCACCCCCTCACCCGCAAGGTCATCGAGACCCCCCAGCACTTCATGCTGCGCGTCGGCGCCGGTCTCGCCGAGGACACCAGCGTCCGCGCGCTGGACGAGGTCGCCTCCCTCTACCGCCTGATGAGCCGCCTGGACTACCTCCCGTCCTCGCCGACGCTCTTCAACTCCGGTACGCGCCACCCGCAGATGTCCTCCTGCTACCTGCTGGACTCCCCGCTGGACGAGCTGGACTCGATCTACGACCGCTACCACCAGGTGGCGCGCCTGTCGAAGCACGCGGGCGGCATCGGCCTCTCGTACTCCCGCATCCGCTCGCGCGGCTCACTGATCCGCGGCACGAACGGGCACTCGAACGGCATCGTCCCGTTCCTGCGGACCCTGGACTCCTCGGTCGCGGCGGTCAACCAGGGCGGCCGGCGCAAGGGCGCGGCCTGTGTCTACCTGGAGACCTGGCACGCGGACCTGGAGGAGTTCCTGGAACTGCGCGACAACACCGGTGAGGAAGCCCGCCGCACGCACAACCTGAACCTCGCCCACTGGATCCCGGACGAGTTCATGCGCCGCGTCGACGCGGACGGCGAGTGGTCGCTGTTCTCCCCCGCCGACGTCCCGGAGTTCGTGGACCTGTGGGGCGACGAGTTCGACGCCGCGTACCGCGAGGCGGAGGCCGCGGGCCTGGCGCGGAAGACCATCCCGGCCCGTGAGCTGTACGGCCGCATGATGCGTACCCTCGCCCAGACCGGCAACGGCTGGATGACCTTCAAGGACGCGTCGAACCGTACGGCCAACCAGACGGCCCTGCCCGGCAAGGTCGTCCACTCCTCCAACCTCTGCACGGAGATCCTGGAGGTCACGGACGACGGCGAGACGGCCGTCTGCAACCTCGGCTCGGTCAACCTCGGCGCCTTCGTGCTCGATTCGGGCGAGATCGACTGGGAGCGGCTGGACGAGACCGTCCGTACGGCCGTCACCTTCCTCGACCGGGTCGTGGACATCAACTTCTACCCGACCGAGCAGGCCGGCCGCTCCAACGCCAAGTGGCGTCCGGTGGGCCTGGGCGCGATGGGCCTCCAGGACGTCTTCTTCAAGAAGCGCCTGCCGTTCGACTCCGCCGAGGCGGCCGCGCTCTCCACGAAGATCGCCGAGCGGATCATGCTCGCCGCGTACGAGGCGTCCTGCGCGCTCGCCGAGCGCAACGGGCCGCTCCCGGCCTGGTCGGAGACCCGTACCGCCGCCGGCGTGCTGCACCCCGACCACTACGACGTCGAGCTGAACTGGCCGGAGCGCTGGGACGCGCTGCGCGCCCGCGTCGCGAAGAGCGGCATGCGCAACTCCCTGCTCCTCGCGATCGCGCCGACGGCGACCATCGCGTCGATCGCGGGCGTGTACGAGTGCATCGAGCCGCAGGTCTCCAACCTCTTCAAGCGCGAGACGCTGTCGGGGGAGTTCCTCCAGGTCAACTCGTACCTGGTGCAGGAGCTCAAGGACCTGGGCGTCTGGGACGCGCAGACGCGCGAGGCGCTGCGCGAGTCCAGCGGCTCGGTGGCCGGCTTCACCTGGATCCCGGCGGAGGTGCGCGAGCTGTACCGCACGGCGTGGGAGATCCCGCAGCGCGGTCTGATCGACATGGCGGCGGCCCGTACGCCGTTCCTCGACCAGAGCCAGTCGCTGAACCTGTTCCTGGAGACGCCGACCATCGGGAAGCTCAGCTCGATGTACGCGTACGCCTGGAAGAAGGGCCTCAAGACCACGTACTACCTGCGTTCGCGCCCCGCGACGCGCATCGCCCGCGCGGCGGGCGGCGCCCAGGCGGCGGCCACCGTGCCGGCGCCGGCCACCGCGGCCGCTACCGCCGCCACCATCCCGCTCCAGCAGGCGTCCCCGGCCCCCGCGAACCCGATGGTCCCGGACGCGGACGCGATCGCCTGCTCCCTGGAGAACCCCGAGTCCTGCGAGGCCTGCCAGTAATGAGTTCCACCGAGAAGAGCCCCGCCGAGAAGAACCTGCTCGACCCGGGCTTCGAGCTGACCCTGCGTCCCATGCGCTACCCGGACTTCTACGAGCGCTACCGCGACGCGATCAAAAACACCTGGTCGGTGGAGGAGGTCGACCTCCACTCCGACGTCGCCGACCTCGCCAAGCTCTCCCCCGGCGAGCAGCACATGATCGGCCGGCTCGTCGCGTTCTTCGCGACGGGCGACTCGATCGTGTCGAACAACCTGGTGCTGACGCTCTACAAGCACATCAACTCCCCCGAGGCGCGGCTGTACCTGTCCCGCCAGCTCTTCGAGGAGGCCGTGCACGTCCAGTTCTACCTGACGCTGCTCGACACCTATCTGCCCGACCCGGACGACCGCGCGGCGGCCTTCGACGCGGTGGAGGAGATCCCGTCGATCCGCGAGAAGGCGCAGTTCTGCTTCCGCTGGATGGACTCGGTGGAGAAGATCGACCGCCTGGAGACGAAGGCGGACCGCCGCCGCTTCCTGCTCAACCTGATCTGCTTCGCGGCGTGCATCGAGGGGCTGTTCTTCTACGGAGCCTTCGCGTACGTGTACTGGTTCCGCTCGCGCGGTCTGCTGCACGGCCTGGCCACCGGCACCAACTGGGTGTTCCGGGACGAGACGATGCACATGAACTTCGCCTTCGAGGTGGTCGACACCGTACGCAAGGAGGAGCCGGAGCTGTTCGACGACGCGCTCCAGCAGCAGGTCACGGACATGCTGAAGGAGGCCGTAGAGGCGGAGTTGCAGTTCGGCCGCGACCTGTGCGGCGACGGCCTGCCGGGCATGAACACGGAGTCGATGCGCGAGTACCTCCAGTGCGTCGCCGACCAGCGGCTCCAGCGGCTGGGCTTCGCGCCGGTGTACGGCTCGGAGAATCCGTTCTCCTTCATGGAGCTCCAGGGCGTCCAGGAACTGACCAACTTCTTCGAACGCCGCCCGTCGGCGTACCAGGTGGCGGTGGAGGGGTCGGTCGCGTTCGACGACGACTTCTAGGCCGCTGTTGCTGTGGTACGCCCGGGGCGCGCCCCACCTCCGCTGCGGCGGGGGTGGGGCGCGCGGGCAGGCGGGTCGGGTTCCTCGTGGTGGGCGCGACGCAACTGGCGGTCGATCGAGAGGTCCTTGAGGAGCCAGAGCAGGGCCGGGAGGGCCAGGAGGACGAACAGGGCCGTAAGGGCGGTAAACGCCAGGAAGGTGTCCATGTATCCAGCGTCGGGGATGTGTGCGACACAAGGCAGTGGCAGGACTGTCATCGAACCTCGAATTACTGCCACACTGGGCCCATGCTGAAAAACGTCGCCGCCGTCCTGCTCGACGGAGTCCACCCCTTCGAACTCGGCGTCGTCTGCGAGGTGTTCGGGCTCGACCGCAGCGACGACGGGCTGCCCGTCTACGACTTCGCGGTGGTCTCCGGGGAGGGGCCGGTGCTGCGTACACACGCGGGATTCACCCTCGGCTCGCTGGCCGGGCTCGAACGGCTGGAGGAGGCCGACCTCATCGCCGTACCCGCCGGAGACGCCTACGCCGAGCGCGAGTTCCCCGAGGAGCTGCTGGCGGCGCTGCGGCGTGCCGTGGACCGGGGGGCGCGGGTGCTCAGCGTCTGCACCGGCGGCTATCTGCTCGGCGCCGCGGGCCTCCTCGACGGGCGCCGCTGCACCGTGCACTGGCGGCACGCGACCGACCTCGCCCGGCGGTTCCCCGAGGCGCGGGTGGAGCCCGCCGTGCTGTACGTCGAGGACGGCCCGGTGATCACGTCCGCCGGTACGGCCGCCGGCATCGACGCGTGCCTGTATCTCGTACGGCAGGAACACGGCCCGGAGATCGCCAACGCGCTCGCCCGCCGCATGGTCGTCCCGCCCCACCGCGACGGCGGCCAGGCCCAGTTCATCGAGCGGCCGCTGCCCGTCGCCTGCGACACCGTCGGGGAGGTGCTGTCGTGGATGGAGCGCCACCTGGACCGCGAGATGACCGTGGAACAACTGGCCGAGCGGGCCCACATGTCACCGCGTACCTTCGCCCGCCGCTTCCAGCAGGAGACGGGGACCACTCCGTACCGCTGGCTCCTGCGCCAACGGGTGCTGCTGGCGCAGGAGTTGCTGGAGGGTACGGACGAGACGGTCGACCGGGTCGCGGGACGCGCCGGGTTCGGGAACGCGGCGGGGCTCCGCCATCACTTCCTGCGGACCCTCGGGACGACGCCGAACGCGTACCGGCGGACCTTCCAAGGGCCTGCGCCCGTCCCGACCGCCGTCCCGACCCCCGTCCCGACCCCCGTCCCGACCCCCGTCCCGACCCCCGTCCCGGCCCCCGCCCCCGTCCCGGCCTCACGGTCTCAGGCGTTCGGGACCGTCTCGTAGCGCGGCGTGCCCTCTTCCATCTGCTTGAGCGCGTCCTTGCGGTCCCGCTTCGACAGCCGGTCGATGTACAGGTACCCGTACAGATGATCCGTCTCGTGCTGGAGGCAGCGCGCGAAGTAGCCGGTGCCCGCCACCTTGACCGGGTTACCCTGGGCGTCCTGGCCCCGTACCACCGCGTAGTCGGGGCGGGGCAGGGCCGCGTACGCCGTCGGGACCGACAGGCAGCCCTCGTTGGAGTCGTCCAAGTGGCGCTCCTCGGGCGGCAGTTCCTCCAGCACCGGGTTGCAGATCGCCCCGACGTGGCGCTTGCCGTCGTCGTCCGGGCAGTCGTACACGAAGACCTTGAGGTCCACGCCGATCTGGTTGGCGGCGAGGCCGACCCCCTCCGCCGTGTGCTGGCTGGCGAACATGTCGTCGATCAGCGCGGCGAGGGAGTCGTCGAACTCCGTGACGTCCCGGCACTCCCTGTGGAGCACCGGATTCCCGACGACGGTGATCGGGCGGGACGTGCCGCGCTCGCGGTGTGCCAGCTCACGCTCCGCGGCGCCCTCCGTGTCGTCGGCGAACCCGTCCGCCGTCCCCGCCACGGTGGTGCCACTGTCGATCCGCTGGTCCGTCTCCTGCTGCGCCATGTCCGCAGTACGCCTTCCTCGGTTCCCGATGCTGCCCGCACGATCGGCACGATGTGCCCGTACAGCCTAAGGGCAGCGCTCGGTGGCGGTCAGCCGTCGGCCGGATCCGGTCGGCGGCTTCTCCGTCCGTCCGCTCGGCGAAGGCGTATCTCAGCAGACCTCTTCGAGATCGCGCCACTCCCGGGTGTCCGGACTGTCCGCGACCCACCCGTCCAGCAGCCCCCGCACCAGTCCCTGCGGCGCCGCGATCCCGCACTCGCGCTCCGGCACCCACAGCTCGCCGGCCGTACGGTGCCCCAGCGGACCCGGGTGCCCCGGCTCGCTGTGGTCGTGCGGGTCCAGGTGCTCCCCGTCGCCCTCCGCGCTCGGCATCCGGCTCTCCGAGCAGGCCCGGCACAGCAGCCGGACGGACGACGACCAGTCCTCGGCCGCGAAACCCGCGTCGGCCGCGAGGCGCTCCAGCGCGTCCCGGTCCTCCTCGGTGGCCGCCTCCAGCAGCACCACCCACGTCGGTACGGGCGACGGCGCCCACAGCTCGATCTCGTCGAACACGGGGTACGCGCGGGTGTTGCCGTCCGGCCCGGCGGCCGTCGTGCGCTCGCCGTGCGGCACGCCGTCGTGGAGCACGACCTCGCCCCAGCGGCGTCCTGACGACGGCAGCGGGATCGAGAGCAGCTCGATGCGGGCCGGGTCGAGCCTGCGGCCCCAGACGACCTCCGCCTCGCCCTCCGGCGAGAGCCGGACGGCGGCGCTGCCCAGCTCCATGCCCTGGGGTTCGCCGTTGGCCTCGACGCTGTGCGGATTGCCGGGCACCTTCAGCCCGTACGCCTGCCAGGCGCGGCGGGCCAGCGGCCAGTCCTGGAGGGCGGTGGCGGCGATGCCGACGTTCCACCAGTCGGGGGCGCCGGTTTCCTTGTCGAGCAGCGCGACGGCGCGCAGCCCGGCGGCGCGCGCCTGCTCCCAGTCGTGGCGGAACTTGTGCAGCAGCGCCAGGTTGAACCACGACTCCGAGAGCCAGGGCTCCAGGTCCGCCGCACGGGTGAGCAGCGCGCCCGCGTCCTCGTACCGGCCGTCACCGATCAGCGTGAACGCGCGGTCGGTGGCCTGCCGCCACGAGGCGGAGGGCCGATGCCGTACCTTCCCGAAGATCCTCACGATTCCCGCCTGCCGGTCGCTCGGGTCTGTGCCCCCGGACACCCTCTTCTTCCTCTTCTTCGCATCCAACCATGCCCGGTCCCACGCCCGCTCATTACCCATGGGTTACCCGGCCCTGCCGGGGGCCGGGCCGCCGCGGGACAGCACGCGTGCCAGGGATTCCACGACCTCGGGCTGGTAGTCGTGCCCCGTCCCGAGCCGCAGCCGCTCCAGTGCGCCGAGCGATCCGCCGAGCGGTCCGCCGGGCGACCCACTCGCACTGGCACATTCCCCGGTGAGGTCGTCGTACGCATTGACGGTGCGGACGATCCTGGCGGAGAGGGGTTGTTCGCGGTACGGATCGGCCTGGCGCTCCACGACGACGGCGACGGCGGCGGGCACGCCGGTCTGGCGGACGACCGCGCCGCCGAGCAGGGCGATACGGCGCTGCTCGGCGGGCGGGAGGAAGGCGGTGGCGCCCTCGGGGACGGGATCGACGAGGGAGAGCTGTCCGATGTCGTGCATGAGGGCCGCGTATTCGAGGACGGTCAGCTCCGGTCCTGAGAGGCCCAGTTCGCGGCCGACGGCGCGGCTCAGCTCCGCGACTCTGCGGGCGTGGCCGTGGGGGGTGTAGCCGGCGATCTCGGTGGCACGGGCGAGGGAGGCGATGGTCTGGCGGTACGTGGTCCGCACGGCGGCGTACCGCCGGTAGGACAGCTGGGTCAGCAGCAGGGGTACGCAGAACACGGGCAGCGCCCAGAGTCCCGCGACGGCGACCCCGAGGGCGATGACGGCGCCGGTGGCACAGACGGCGGACCCGATGTGGAGGAGGGCGCGCAGCTCGTCGCGGAGGAGGGGGCCGAAGGGGTGGCGGGTGCGGGCGCGGAGCAGCACGGCGGCGAGGACGGCGTCGCAGAGGGCGGTGAGGACGAGGAGGAGCAGGAGGGTGACGGCGTAGAAGGGGCCTTTGCCGAAGCGCTCCGCGAGCCCGTCGGCCCCGCCGGCGAGGTAACCGGACGTGTATCCCGCGTGGTACAGCGGCTGAAAGCACACGGCGGCGAAGGCGACGGTCAGGACGCGGCGGACCAGGTGGTCGAGCGCGGGGCCGCGGCCCTTGGCGATGTGCGGTACGGAGCCGGCGAGGGTGGCCGCGACCACGACGGCGAGGGTCTGGAGGACGCCGTGGGTGGTGCGCTGGCCGGCGTTCTCGCCGAGGAGGGCGTACGCGAGCGCACCGGCGGCCCCGAGGGGCGCGGGCTCCCGTTCACCGGGGAGTGCGCCCCAGCGGGCCAGCTCGCCGACGACGACGAGCAGGCCGAAGGCGAGGGCGGTACGGGGCTCGGCGAGCCCCCGCCAGAGCGTCGCACCGAGCGCGGCCCCGGTGAGGAGCGCGGCGGCGCCGTACACCCCGACAACGGCGAACGCGGGCCGCGCCCCGCCCGCGAGCGGCGTCGTCGGGACCGCGCCCGCGCTCACTTGCGGCCCCTGGGGGGCACACGCCGGGAGACGGGGGTACGGGGGACGGGCGGGAGGCTGCGACGGGCGGTGTGGGGCCCACCGGGTTCGGGGGCGGGGGGTGTGACGGGAAGCTGGGCGTCGGCGGGCACCTGCCGGGCCGGGGCCGGAGGACGCTCCTCGGGCGGCACGGACCGCTGAGCGACCCCGCCCGGCCCGGGTGGGGCGTCGGCGGAAGCCCGCCGGTCCGGCGACGGGAGGCGCCTGTCGGGGGCGGGCATTCGCCGCGCGGGAGCGGGCAGGGCTGGGGTCTCCGCGCCGGGGGCGGACGGGGACGGTTGTGCCGAAGCCGGGGCAAGTGCCGGACCGGCGGCGGCCGGGGGCTCCGCGCCCGAGCGGCTGTGTCCCGGGGACGGGCCGCCCCGCACACCCGACCCGGAGCCCGCCCCGTCCGGCCGACCGGGTCCGACCCGGCCCAACTCGCCCGAGCCTGGAACGGGAGCCGACATCGGGCCCGGGGCGGGGGCCGCGGCCGGCGCCGAGCCCGGGGCAGGGGCCGGGGCCGGGGCCGGGGCCGAAGCCGGGGCCGGGGCCGAAGCCGGGGCCGAAGCCGGAGCCGGGGCCGAAGCCGGAGCCGGGGCCGGAGCCGGAGCCGGAGCCGGAGCCGGAGCCGGAGCCGGGGCCGAAGCCGGAGCCGAAGCCAGGACCGGGGCCGAAGCCGGGGCAGGGGCCAGGGCCGAGCCCGGCCCCGGGCTCGGGGCGGGGCCCGGAACGGACGCCGGGGTGGGCAGCCGCAGAGCCGGGCCCGGCTGCGGCGGCGTTCGTCCTGTCGCGCCCGCCCCCGGCGGCGGTGGTGGCTCGGCCGTCGTCGGCGTGGACGGTGTCGGGGCCTGGGCCGGCATCGATGTCCGCCGCGGCGGCGAAAGGCCCGGCTGTGTCGTCGGCGCCCCCGGCGTCGGCAGCGGCGGTCCCGCCGGACGCGGCCCGGCCGCCGGGTGCGGGCCAGCTGCCGACGGCGGCACCATGCCCGGCGGCGGCTCGTCGCCCGGCGGCGGACCCGCACCCGGCCTCGGCCCCACACCCGGCGCCGGAGGCGCCCCCGCCTCGTCCGCCGTTACCGTCGTCTGCCAGCCGTGTCGGGACAAGGCCCTGACCAGCGCGTCCACCATGTCCGGGTCGAACTGGGTGCCCGCGCAGCGTTCCAGTTCGGCGACCGCCGTGCCCACCGGTCTCGCCCTGCTGTACGAGCGGGTCGACGTCATCGCGTCGAAGGCGTCCGCCACCGCCACCACCCGGGCGAACTCGGGGATCTGCGCGCCGGCCAGCCCGTACGGGTACCCGCTGCCGTCCAGCCGCTCGTGGTGGTGCAGGATCGCCTCCCGCGCTTCCCCGAGGAAGCCGATCCCGCGCACCATCTCGTGGCCGTACTCGGGATGCAGCTCGATCACCCGCCGCTCGTCGGGGGTCAGCGGCCCGTCCTTGCGCAGCACCCGCGTCGGTACGCCGAGCTTGCCGACGTCGTGCAGAATCCCGGCGAACCGGAGCACCTCCACCCGGTCCCGGTCCATGCCCAGCTCCTGGGCGATCAACACCGAGGCGCGCCCCACCCGTTCACTGTGCCCGCGTGTGTACTTGTCCTTGATGTCGACGGCCTGCACGAGCGCCCTGATCGTCGCCTGATGCGCGGCGGACTCCCGGTGGTACTGCGCGAAGACCCAGCAGGAGATGTACATGGGCAGCAGGACGAAGAGCGCGGAGAGCGGACCGTACGGGCTCCGCCACAGCACCGCCATCATCAGCCCGGCGAGGCCGTGCGCCGCGTGCGGGGCCAGCGAGCGGACGAACAGCCCGCGCCACGCGGTCCGCAGCGGCAGCCGCTCGGCCGCCGCCAGCACCCCGCCGTCGAGCGTGGCGAGAACCAGACAGAAGGCGAGCGCCGCCGCCCCGGCGGGTAGCAACACATAGGGAAAGTCCGGCGTCTTGAGCCCGTAGCCACCACCCCCGAGGGCGACGGGACCGCCGAACAGGACCTGGACCCGCGCCGCCACCCAGGTGGCGAGGGAGAGCTGGGCGGCCCGCCAGACCCGGCGCGCGCCCTTCGGCCGCTGCTCGACGCGCCCCAGCAGCGCGCCGGGCACGGCGACCAGCGCGGCGGCGGCGGGCGGCAGCAACAGGGCGGAGGCGAGGAGAACGGGAAAGAACGATCCGGCGGCGATCGGCACGGAGCCGTGCAGCGAGCGCCCGAGGAACCGGCAGCGGGCCGGCATCTCGCAGAAGGCGTACAGGACGGCGAGCAGCGCGACGGCCCGCCACGGGGTGCCGGGGCGGAACGCGGGAAGGAGGCAGACGGCGGCGCAGAGCGCGGCGCCCAGGATGTACGCGCGCGCCGCACCCGGTATGGCCCTCACGGGTTCTCGCCCTTCCTCGGCTCCTCGATCCGGCCCGGAAGGGCCCGAAACAAAGCGTCAGGTTAGCGAGTCGGCGGGGGGACGGAGGCCGGACGGGGACGATTAGCACCTTTGAGTGACATGGCCGGTCCGCCGGTGATAAGGCCGCACGGGCTGCCGGTGATACGGGTGAGGGCGCACCGCGCGCTGCGCGGCACGCCCTCGTACCCCGTGCGAAGGGGGGCTGTGGGGTGGTGCGGGCCCTGCCCGGAGGGCCGCACCGTACGGCAGCCCTGCGGCGTCCCCGTACGTCAGTCCTGCGCCGCCCGCGGCACATCCGCGCCCGCCGTCGACACTTCCCGCTCAGGACCGATCTCTCCCGACCGGATCAGATCGATCCGGCCCATGACCTTGGCCCGCAGGTCGGACGGCACGTCGTCCTGGCCGCAGCAGCGCTTGACGAGCTTCTTCACGGCCTGTTCGAGGCCGTACTTCTCCAGGCACGGGGAGCACTCCTCGAAGTGCACCTCGAACTTGGTGCAGTCGTTGTCCGGCATCTCGTTGTCGAGGAACTCATACAAATGATCGAGTACCTCGGAGCAATCCGTCTCATGCGGCTCTCCGCAGCTCATGAGCCCGAACCTTTCCGGTCGTCCGACGACTCCCCGGCACCGGCCGGGACGAGCCCGCGCTCGCGGGCGTAGTCCTCCAGCATGCCGCGCAGCTGGCGGCGCCCCCGGTGCAGTCGCGACATCACCGTACCGATGGGTGTCCCCATGATGTCCGCGATCTCCTTGTACGCAAAGCCCTCTACATCGGCGAGATACACCGCGATGCGGAACTCCTCCGGGATCGCCTGCAACGCCGACTTCACGTCGGAGTCCGGCAGGTGGTCGAGCGCCTGTGCCTCCGCGGAGCGCAGACCCGTCGACATGTGCGACTCGGCACGCGCGAGCTGCCAGTCCTCGATCTCCTCGGCGGCACTGCGCTGAGGTTCACGCTGCTTCTTGCGGTACGAGTTGATGAAGGTATTGGTGAGGATGCGATACATCCAGGCCTTGAGGTTGGTCCCCTCGCGGAACTGGTGGAAGGAGCCGTACGCCTTGGCGTACGTCTCCTGCACGAGGTCCTCGGCGTCCGCCGGGTTGCGCGTCATGCGCAGCGCGGCGGAATACATCTGGTCGAGGAAGCCCAGCGCGTCCCGCTCGAAACGGGCGTTGCGCTCGGCCGTGGTCTCTTCGATGCCGCCGTCGTCGGTCCCTGCGTCGGTCCCAGTGACCGGACCCACCTCCTCCAACGCTGTGGCGGGCCCGAAAGCGGACCCACTCGAATCGGAGAATAGTCGACCTTGTGACAACGAGGGCCGGTGGTCCGCTCCGCCGGCCGCCCGGACCGGAGCGTTCTTGGACGCGGAAAGCACCGTCCACTCCAGTTCACTGGCGTCTGAGCGGCGCGGGCAGATGGTCGAACCCATACGACGGACTCCCTCTCCATGCTCTGTGTTCCGTTGCCTAGTGGAACAGTGGACATCTGTCCCACATTCCCGGCCACGACCCGGTCCTCAGGCGAGTTTCGCCGCCCATTCCGCCACGTTCGCGGTGATGATCGCGAGGGCCCGCTCCTGCGACACGGCGGCTCTCTTCGCGACGGCGAACCCGTGGTCGGCGCCCGGCACCTCGCACAGCGCGTACGCGCCACCACCGTCCGTACCCGCTTTCCTCCCACCACCCGCGTCCGGGAACTCGGAAGGCTTTCCGAACGGGTCGTTGCCGCCCTGGACCACCAGCGTGGGCACCCCCGCCCCCAGCAGTTCCGCCGCCCGGGACTTCTCCGGCCTGCCCGGCGGGTGCAGGGGAAAGCTGAGAGCCAGTACGGCGTACGCCCCCAGCTCCGGCGCCGTACGGCAGGCCACCCGCGCTCCGGCGCTGCGCCCGCCCGCGATCACCGGCGGCCCCTGCTCAGCCAGCGCGGGCCACACCGCGCGCCATCCCGCGTCCAGGGTCTTCGGCGCCGGCGCGAGCTTCCTGCCCGCCACCCGCCAGGGCTGCTCCACCAGCGCGACGGTGACGCCGAGCGGCGGCAGCGCGGCGGCGAGGGCCTGGAGGTCGCGGGCCTCGATGCCGCCGCCCGCGCCGTGGCCGAGGGCGAGGACCAGCCGGGGGTCCTTCGCCGCGTGCCAGGTGATGCGGGCGTCGCCGCCCGGAGTGCCGACGGTCCGAACGGTCCGAGCGGTCTGGATCCGCGTCCCACGCGTGTCAGGTGTCACACCGGACATCCTGCCGCGCCCGCGGCCTCAGCCCGGGCCTGCCATGCCTCGGGTCATGCCTCAGAACAGCGTGCTCTCCTCCGGCGCCGCCAGTTCCTCCAGCAGCTCCGGCCCGTTGTTGCGGACATTGCTGACCGCCGTCGCCACCGGATACGCCCGCATCAGCCCGGGCGCGGGCGGCGCGAGCAGCTCACGCAGGTCGTCGGGGTCCGTACGGGCCGGGTCCAGCCAGGCGTCCCAGCGGTCCGGCGTCAGCATCAGCGGCATACGGGGGTGGATGTCGGCGAGCGATCCGGGACCCTCGGCGGGCGCCACGGCCAGCGGGGTCTTCTCCGCCTCGGTCGTGATCACCGAGCAGGTCACCCACCAGGCGCCCGGGTGGTCGTCGGGCAGCGTCCGGTCGCGCCAGAACTCGTACAGCCCCGCCAGCGCCATGACCGAACCGTCGGCCGGCGTGACGAAGTACGGCTGCTTGCGCGGGCGCTTCTTCTTCCCCCGCACCTCCAGCTCCCGTTCGTCGACGCCGGTCACCCACTCGTAATAACCGTCGGCCGGCAGGATGCAGCGCCGGGCGAGGAAGGGGCGGCGGAAGGACGGCTTCTCGTGCACGGTCTCGGCCCGCGCGTTGATCATGCGGGCCGCGCCCTCGGGCGTCTTCGACCACGACGGCACGAGCCCCCACCTGAGCGTGCGCAACTGCCGAACCGGATCCGGCTCTTCCGCGTCCTTCACAGGGCGTTCCAGAACCGCGTAGACCTCTTTCGTCGGCGCCACGTTCCAATCGGGCGCCAGGGTCTCCTCGGGCTCCCACTTCTCCACCCCGAAGAGCCCTTGGAGGTCCTCGGGCCGCCGGCTCGCCGCATACCGTCCGCACATAAGTGCCAGACTGCCACGACGCCGTCCCAGTTGAGGAGCCGACCGAGAAATGGCCAGCATCGACGTCACGTCCATATCCGACCTGTGGGACCGCGTCTTCGGCAGTCAGCCGGCGCCGGACCGGTGGCTGGTGGTCGTGACGGGGGTCGTCGCCCTCGCCGCGGTGGTGCCCCACCCCGTCTGGCGGGTGTCGCGCAACACCATCACCATCGCCCACGAGGGCGGCCACGGCCTGATCGCGCTGGTCACCGGCCGCCGCCTGAACGGGATCCGGCTGCACTCGGACACCTCGGGCCTGACCGTCAGCCGCGGAAAGCCCGCCGGGATCGGCATGATCCTGACGGCCGCCGCCGGCTACACCGCGCCCCCGCTGCTCGGACTCGGCGGCGCCTGGCTGCTCTCCGCGCACCACATCACGCTGCTGCTCTGGCTCGCGACCGCCCTGCTGATCGCGATGCTGGTGATGATCCGCAACGCGTACGGGGCGCTCACCGTGATCCTGACCGGCGCGGCCTTCCTCCTGGTCTCCTGGCTCACCGGCCCGGCGGTCCAGTCGGCGTTCGCGTACACCGCCGTGTGGTTCCTGCTGCTCGGAGGCGTACGGCCGGCCTTCGAGCTCCAGTCCAAGCGCCGGCACGGCGGGGCGGGCGACTCGGACGCGGACCAGCTGGCGCGGCTGACGAACGTACCGCCCGTGCTGTGGCTCTTCCTCTTCCACGCCGTCTCGGTCTGCTCACTGATCGGCGGCGGACGCTGGATGCTCGGTCTCTGACCGGCGCCCGATCCGCGCCTGATCCCCACCCGACCCACGCCTGACCGCGCATCGCCCATGTAGCCGCCCTACCAAACCTGGGTTACGTCCGGGTTTCCGCGCTTTTTGTCAGGATCCGAGTCGGCGCGAAACCACTAAAGTGAAGGCATGACCGAAAGCTCCGTGCAGCCCGCCCTCTGGCCCGCCCCCTCCGCCCGCGGGGCCGTCGAAGCGACGGTCACCGTGCCCGGATCCAAATCGGTCACGAACCGTGGACTGATCCTCGCCTCGCTGGCCGCCGAGCCCGGGTGGCTGCGCCGCCCCCTGCGCTCCCGCGACTCCCTGCTGATGGCCGAAGCCCTGCGTGCCATGGGCGTCGGGATCGAGGAGACGGTGTCGTCCAGCTCCGCCGCCGCGGGCCGGGACGGCTTCACGGGCGAGGCGTGGCGGGTGATCCCGGCGGGTCTGTACGGCCCCGCCACCGTCGACGTCGGCAACGCCGGCACGGTGATGCGCTTCCTTCCCCCGGTCGCGGCGCTGGCCGACGGCCCGGTGCACTTCGACGGGGACCCCCGCTCCTACGAACGCCCCCTGGGCGCCGTCATCGAGGCGCTGCGCGTGCTCGGGGCGCGGATCGACGACGAGGGCCGCGGCTCGCTCCCGCTGACCGTGCAGGGCGGCGGGGCGCTGGACGGCGGCTCGGTGGAGATCGACGCGTCCTCGTCGTCGCAGTTCGTCTCCGCGCTGCTCCTGTCGGGCGCGCGGTTCAACCAGGGCGTGGAGGTACGGCACGTGGGGTCGTCCCTGCCGTCGATGCCGCACATCCGGATGACGGTCGACATGCTGCGCGCGGTCGGCGCCCAGGTCGACGAGCCGGAGACGGGCGGCGAGCCGAACGTCTGGCGGGTCTCCCCCAGCGCGCTGCTCGGCCGGGACCTGACCGTCGAGCCGGATCTCTCCAACGCCCAGCCCTTCCTCGCCGCCGCCCTGGTGACCGGCGGCCGGGTCACGATCCCCGACTGGCCCGAGCACACCACGCAGCCCGGGGACGCGCTGCGCGAGATCTTCACGAAGATGGGCGGCTCCTGCGAGTGGAGCATGACCAACGAGGGCAGCGCCCTCACCCTGACCGGCACGGGCCGGATCCACGGCATCGACGTCGACCTGAGCGAGGTCGGTGAGCTGACGCCGGGCATCGCCGCCGTCGCCGCACTCGCCGACTCGCCCTCCACCCTGCGCGGGGTCGCCCACCTGCGGCTGCACGAGACGGACCGGCTGGCCGCGCTGACCAAGGAGATCAACGAACTGGGCGGTGACGTCACGGAGACCGCCGACGGGCTGCACATCCGCCCCCGCCCCCTGCACGGCGGCGTCTTCCACACGTACGACGACCACCGTATGGCGACCGCCGGGTCGATCATCGGCCTGGTGGTCGGCGGCGTCGAGATCGAGAACGTGGGGACGACGGCCAAGACGCTGCCGGACTTCCCGCAGATGTGGACCGACATGCTCGCGGGAGCAGGAGCGGAAACGGAGACGGAAACGGGCCCCGGCCCGGGTGCGGGCGCAGGAGCCTGACGCGATGCGCCGCTACGGCAAGAACCCCGACGAGGACGACATCCGTACCCGCCCCAACCCGAAGGGCAACCGGCCGCGTACGAACATCAGGCCCAAGCACGAGGACGCCTCGGAGGGCATGGTCCTGACCGTGGACCGCGGCCGGCTCACCTGCCTCGTCGAGGACCGGGTCGTGCTCGCGATGACCGCCCGCGAGCTGGGCCGCAAGGCCGCGGTGGTGGGCGACCGGGTCGACATCGTCGGTGACCTGTCGGGCAAGAAGGACACGCTGGCGCGGATCGTACGGATCGGGAAACGGACCTCGGTCCTGCGGCGCACGGCGGACGACGACGACCCGTACGAGCGGGTGGTCGTCGCCAACGCCGACCAGCTCGCGATCGTCACCGCGCTCGCCGACCCCGAGCCGCGCCCCCGGCTGATCGACCGCTGCCTGGTCGCGGCGTTCGACGCGGGACTCGAACCGCTGCTGGTGCTGACCAAGTCCGACCTGGCCTCTGCGGACGAGCTGCTGGAGACGTACCAGGACCTCGGCATCCACTATGTCGTCACGCGGCGCGACGAGTTGGAGAGCGGGTTCGCGGCGGACCGGGTGCGGGAGTATCTGGAAGGCAAGGCGACCGCGTTCGTCGGGCACTCCGGCGTCGGCAAGACAACGCTGGTCAACGCGCTCGTCCCGGAGGACAGGCACCGGAGTACGGGCCTGGTCAACGCGGTCACCGGGCGCGGCAGGCACACCACCACGTCGGCGCTCGCGCTGCCGCTGGCGAAGGCGGACGGCTGGGTCATCGACACCCCGGGCATCCGGTCCTTCGGGCTGCACCACGTCGATCCGTCGCGCGTCATCCTGGCGTTCCCGGACCTGGTGCCGGGGACGGAGGGCTGCCCGCGCGCGTGCAGCCACGACGAGCCGGACTGCGCGCTGGACGCGTGGGTCGCGGAGGGGCACGCGAGCCCGGCCCGGCTGTACTCGCTGCGGCGGCTCCTCGCCACACGCGAGCGACGCGAAGGCGACTGACACAACGCGTTTGCGGGCAACCGGCGTTGGTAAGTGCATAATCGCACCGAGCGACACCGAGCAGTCACCGACGCGGGAGGCCCCAGAAGATGGCGTGGCTGCTGGTAGTGGTAGCCGGGATCCTGGAGACGGGTTTCGCGGTCTGCCTCAAGCTCTCGCACGGCTTCACCCGGCTGTGGCCGACCATCGCCTTCGCGTGTTTCGCCCTCGGCAGTTTCGGTCTGCTGACGCTCTCGCTGAAGAAGCTGGACGTCGGTCCGGCGTACGCGGTGTGGACGGGCATCGGCGCGGCGGGCACCGCGATCTACGGAATGATCTTCCTCGGCGACATCGTCTCGGTCCTCAAGCTGGTCTCCATCTCGCTGGTGATCATCGGCGTCATCGGCCTCCAGCTCTCGGGCTCGGCGCACTGACCCCGTATTCGCCGCATGCGCCGGGCGCCGCTGTGACCGCTGTGCGGACCAGCTGACCCACCGGTTGTGCGCCGGGCGCGACCAGATGGGAGAGCGCGAGGCGTACGGCCAGTTCGCACCGGTGCAGATTGTGGTCCGTGCGCCCCCCGTCCAGCGTGCTCGCCGACCGGTCCCGTACCAGCGCCACCAGCTCGGCCGGTACGGGCGGCCCCGCGTCGGCCGCGCGCCGCGCGGGGACGGCCGCGGGCGCCCCGGGGTCGCGCAACGGGCGCGGGGCGGGCAGCCACTCCCCCCAGCAGCCGGTGAGCAGCGCCCGCAGCAGGGGCCGGTCCCCCGCGCGGGCGACGGTCCACTCGGCGACGGCGGCCAGCCGCTCGGCCGGTTCGGCCCGGGTGTCCGTACCGGCCAACTGCCCGTCCACACCCCGCAGATAGAGGTCGGCCTCGCGTCGCACCAGCGCGCGGGCCAGCCCGTCCTTGCCGCTGAACTCGTTGTAGAGGGTCTGCCGGGACACCCCGGCGGCGGACGCCACCTCGACCATCCTGACGGCCTGCCAGGGCGACTCGGCGAGCGCCGACTGGGCGGCGTCGAGCAGGGCTTCACGTGCGGTAGGCATCGTTGCCTCCGGGGGCGTCGGCTCTGCGCTCAGAGTTGACGGGCCGTCGCGCAGTGTCAAGGGTCGCGGCACCGCGGGCGGTACCGGTCCCGTACCGCGTCAACGCCTCCTCCTCCCCCCGTACCGTGCCCCGTAGCCCGGCCCGGTGACCGGTCGATACTGTGACGCCCATGCCCGATTACCACGATGATCTGCGCCTCGCCCACGTTCTCGCGGACGCCGCCGACGCCGCGACGATGGACCGGTTCAAGGCGCTCGACCTCAAGGTCGAGACCAAACCGGACATGACTCCGGTGAGTGAGGCCGACAAGGCCGCCGAGGAGCTGATCCGTGGGCATCTCCAGCGGGCCAGGCCGCGGGACGCGATCCTGGGCGAGGAGTTCGGCATCGAGGGCACGGGGCCGCGCCGCTGGGTGATCGACCCCATCGACGGCACCAAGAACTACGTACGCGGGGTGCCCGTCTGGGCGACGCTGATCTCCCTGATGGTGGCCACCGAGGGCGGGTACGAACCGGTCGTCGGCGTGGTGTCCGCGCCCGCGCTGGGCCGGCGCTGGTGGGCGGCGAAGGGCGGCGGCGCGTATACAGGCCGCAGCCTCTCCTCGGCGACCCGGCTGCGGGTGTCGGACGTCGCGAACGTGGGCGACGCGTCGTTCGCGTACTCCTCGATCACCGGCTGGGAGGAGCAGGGCCGGCTCGACGGCTTCCTCGACCTGTCCCGGGCGGTCTGGCGCACCCGTGCCTACGGCGACTTCTGGCCGTACATGATGGTCGCGGAGGGCTCGGTGGACATGTGCGCGGAGCCGGAGCTGTCACTGTGGGACATGGCGGCGGTGGCGGTCGTGGTCCAGGAGGCGGGCGGCAGCTTCACCGGGCTCGACGGGCAGCCGGGCCCGCACAGCGGCAACGCGGCGGCCTCGAACGGCGTGCTCCACGAGGAGTTGCTCGGCTATCTGAACCAGCGCTACTGAGCGTGAGGCGCGCCTCGACGGCGCTTTGTGTGATTTTTTCAAGCCCCCTCCGCACTCCTACGCCCCTCTTGTTGACCCGGCGCATCGGTGCGACTCTGAGAGTCCCCCCACTTGTGAACTTGTGAATCGCTTCTCGTTACGTTCCGTACGCATCGCGCACGCGCCGTGCGCGCCCCGCGTACCCGGCGCGACGATTCACCTAGGAGGTGGCTCCATCCCATGCTCGTCCGTGACGCCATGAGTTCGGTGGTCCTCACCATCGGCCCCACCCACACCCTCCGCCAGGCCGCCCGGCTGATGGCGGCCCGCCGGGTCGGCGCCGCCGTCGTCCTCGACCCCGACCACTGCGGGATCGGCATCCTCACCGAGCGGGACATCCTGGTCTCGCTCGGCGCGGGACAGAGCCCGGACGCCGAGACCGCGGGCACCCACACCACGGGCGACGTCGTCTTCGCCGCCCCGTCGTGGACGCTCGAACAGGCGGCGGAAGCGATGACGTACGGCGGCTTCCGCCACCTGATCGTGCTCGACGATCACGAACCCGTCGGCATCGTCTCCGTACGCGACATCATCCGCTGCTGGGCCCCGGCCAAGACCCGGGCCGCCGTCATGGCGGGGTGACGCGGAAGGGCCTCGGCGGAAAGTCCCCGGCGGAAAAGAACACAGCGAAAGGGGCCGGATCCCGTAGGACCCGGCCCCTGACGTCTCGGCGAGGCGGAGCTGTCAGCCGCGCAGGGCCTGGACCGCGGACTCCAGCCGCTTGCCGAAGTCGCCGTCCGCCTGGCGGAAGTTGTTCACCGCGCGCTCGGCGATGTCGTCACGCGACACCTTCGAGATGAACCCGGCGAGGTTCTCGATCAGACGGCTCTTCTCGTCCTCGGAGAGCAGCCGGTACAGGTTGCCCGCCTGGACGAAGTCGTTGTCCTCGGCGTGCACGGGCGCCTCGGTGTTGCCGGTGACGCCGGTGACCGGGGTCGGCTGCCACAGCGGGCGGTCGCTCTGGAAGGGGCCGCCGAAGCTGTTGGGCTCGTAGTTCTTGGTGCCCTTGTGACGGCCGTCGTACAGGTAGCCGTCCCGGCTGTTCGTGCGCGCCTCCGTGGCGTGCGGACGGTTCACCGGCAGGTGGTCGGCGTTGATGCCGACGCGGTAGCGGTGGGCGTCGCCGTACGCGAAGAGACGGCCCTGGAGCATCTTGTCCGGGGAGGGACCGATGCCCGGCACGAAGTGCGCCGGCGAGAAGATGGACTGCTCGACCTCGGCGAAGATGTTCTCCGGGTTGCGGTTGAGCTCCAGCTTGCCGATCTCGATCGGCGGGTAGTCCGCGTGCGGCCACACCTTGGTCAGGTCGAACGGGTTGAAGCGGTACGTGGCCGCCTCGGCCGCCGGCATGATCTGGACCTGCACGGTCCAGGACGGGAAGTCGCCGCGCTCGATGGACTCGCGCAGGTCACGCTGGTGGCTGTCCGGGTCCAGGCCGGAGACCTGGACGGCCTCCTCCGTGGTGAGGTTCTTGATCCCCTGGTCCGTCTTGAAGTGGTACTTGACCCAGAAGACCTCGCCGGCCTCGTTGTTCCACTGGAACGTGTGCGAGCCGTACCCGTTCATGTGGCGCAGCGTCGCCGGGATGCCGCGGTCGCTGAACAGCCACGTCACCTGGTGGGTGGACTCGGGCGACAGACCCCAGAAGTCCCAGACGTTGTCCGCCTCCTGCGAGCCCGTGTACGGGTCGCGCTTCTGGGTGTGGATGAAGTCGGGGAACTTGATGGCGTCCTTGATGAAGAACACCGGGGTGTTGTTGCCGACGAGGTCGTAGTTGCCCTCTTCGGTGTAGAACTTCAGCGCGAAGCCGCGGGGGTCGCGCACCGCGTCCGCCGAGCCGAGGTTGCCCGCGACGGTGGAGAAGCGCAGGAACGTCTCCGTCTCCTTGCCGACCTCGGAGAGGAACTTCGCCCGGGTCCACTGCGAGACATCACGCGTGAGGGTGAAGGTGCCGTACGCGCCGGCGCCGCGGGCGTGCACGATGCGCTCCGGGATGCGCTCGCGGTTGAAGTGCGCGAGCTTCTCCAGCAGCGCCTGGTCCTGCACCAGGACGGGACCACCGGCACCAGCGGTCTCACTGTTCTGGTTGTCGGCCAGCGGAGCCCCGGACTCCGTCGTCAGTGGTCCCTGCGTCACGTGCGCCTCCAGCGTCATTACTGCGTTCTGTCCCTTGGCGTTTGCCGATCTCGATCCTACGATGGACTCTGTCTAAGTCAAGTAAACATCCAAAGTCACACTCGTTCGGGACCTGAGTCCCTTCACTGTTAGGCTGGGCCCATGAGTGACCTGTTGGAACGACTTCGCGAGCGCGGCTGGCGTATGACCGCACAGCGGCGTGTCGTGGCCGAGGTCCTCGACGGCGACCATGTGCACCTGACGGCCGACGAGGTGCACGCGCGTGCCGTCGCCCGGCTCCCCGAGATCTCCCGCGCGACCGTCTACAACACCCTGGGTGAGATGGTCACGCTGGGCGAGGTCATCGAGGTGTCCACGGACCGCCGCGCCAAGCGGTACGACCCCAACGCGCACCACCCGCACCACCACTTGGTCTGCGCCCAGTGCGGCGCGATCAAGGACGTGCACCCGACGGGTGATCCGCTGGCGTCCCTCCCGGACGGCGAGCGCTTCGGATTCTCGATCTCGGACGTCGAGGTGACGTACCGCGGTACGTGCCCGAACTGCGCCGCGGCGTAAGACGGCCCTCGACACGGCAGCACCACCCGAAGTGCCCGGTTCCTGGTCCTGAGGAGCCGGGCACTGGTTTCTTCGCACAGACGTGAGGCCCGGATCCCTTGCGGGATCCGGGCCTCACGTATCAGTAGCGGGGACAGGATTTGAACCTGCGACCTCTGGGTTATGAGCCCAGCGAGCTACCGAGCTGCTCCACCCCGCGCCGTTGAACTGAACATTACGTCAAGGCGTCGACCAGCGCAAATGACCTTCACCCGGCTCACGCCGTCAGCTCCTGGTGGAGCGCGTCGCGCAGCCGCGCCGCCCGTTCCGAGACCTCCGAGGGGCCCAGCTCGACGGCGCGGGCGCACCAGCGCTGGCCCTCGGTCAGCTCGCCCCTGCGGGCCGCGAGCAGCGCGAGGCGCAGCGCGGCCCGGCCGTGACCGGCCTGCGCGGCGCGGGTCCACCACAGGGCCGCCTCCCGCTCGCCGCCCTCACGGGCCAGCAGGAGGCCGAGGTTGAAGGCGCCGTTCCGGCTGCCCGCCTCGGCGGCCTCGCGGTACCACCGGGCGGCGTCGGTCATGTCCCCGCGGCCCGCCGCGAGCATGCCGACGCGCACCTGGGCCCGGCGGTGGCCCTGCTCGGCGGCGCGCTCGTACCACTGCTCGCACTCGCTCTTCTCCGGGTACGTCTCCCCGAGCGCGGGCGGCCCCGGGGGCGGCCGGCGCGCGTCGAGCACCGTGGCCAGCCGGAAGGCGGCCTCGGCGCTGCCGCCGCCCGCGGCGCAGCGCAGGTGGCGCTCGGCGGACTGCTCGTCGCCGTCCCGCAGGTAGGCGATGCCCACCTGGAGGGCCGCTTCCGTGTGCCCGGCCGCCGCCGCGCGCTCGTACCAGCGCAGGGCCGTACGGTCCTCGTCGCGGCCCGCGTGCAGGATGCCCAGGTTGAACGCGGCGTCCACGCTGCCCGCCTCGGCGGCCTTGGAGAACCAGGGCTCGGCGCCGGTCGCGTCGTCGGCCTGGAGGAGCAGGACGGCCAGCGCGTTGGCGGCCTCGCGGTGGCCCGCGTAGGCGGCGCGGCGGTACCACTGCTCGGCCTGGACGGTACGGTCCTGGGCGGCGCAGAGCAGCCCGAGGTTGTACGCGCCGTTGACGTCGCCCGCGTCCATGGCGGCGCGGTACCAGCGCTCGGCGGTCTGCGGCTCGCCCCGGGCGGCGTGCAGGGCGCCGAGGGCGTTGGCGGCGTTGCCGTCCCCGTCCTGGGCGGCGCGCAGCCACCAGACGGCGGCGCTCTCCTCGTCCCCGGCGTCGCGCAGCAGGAAGCCCAGCGCGCAGGCGGCCCTGGCCTCGCCGTCCTTGGCGGCGGTCAGGTACCAGCGGCCGGCCTCCTTGAGCTCGCCGCGCTTCTCCAGGATCGCGCCGAGGTGCAGGGCGGCGCGGCGGTGGCCGCGCGCGGCGGCCTGCTGGTACCACTGCGCGGCCTCGCTGATCAGCGTCGGGCCGTCGGCCCCGGCGCGGCGGTCCTGGCGGGCGGCGCGGCCGGGCCGGCCGAGGCGGTCGAGCGGGTCCGGGCGATCGAGGCGGTCCAGGCGGTCAGCCCGGCCCGTACGGTCCGAGCGGTCAGCGCGGTCCGCACGCGGCGGCGAAGGCGCGGCGGAGCCCCGGGCGCCCGGGGGGACCGGCCGGCCCGTACCGGTCTCGTACTGGCCCCTGTTGCTGCTGTAGACGACGTCCGCGCCGGAGCGCGCGCTCTCCTTGGCCCGGCGCTCCAGCGCGCGCGCCAGCCGGTACGACGCCTCGCGGTGCCCCTGCTCGGCGGCGGCGCGCAGCCAGCGCTCGGCGCCGACGTCGCTGCGGTGCTCCAGCAGGTCGGCGAGCGCGTAGGCGCCGAGGGCGTGGCCCTGCTCGGCGGACTGGCGCAGCCAGTACTCGGCGGCGGGCTCGTCGCCGCGCTCGCGGTAGTGGCGGCCGAGGGCGTGGGCGGCGGCGGCGGACCCGGCGACGGCGGCGATCCGCCACCAGCCCGCCGCCTCCTCGACATAGCCGCGCTGGTGGAGCAGGACACCCAGATTGTTGGCGGCGGCGCGCTCGCCCTCGGCGGTCGCGGCACGGAGGTAGGGCTCGGCGGCGTCGAGGTCGCCACGGCGCAGCAGCAGGGCGCCGAGCACGCTCATCGACGCGGTGTCGCCGTTCTCGGCGGCGCGGCGGTGACGCGCTTCCGCCTCGGCGTCCGAGGCCTCGTGTTGCTGCACAAACCGCCCTGTCTCCAACAGAGTTGCCCTATCCCCCATAAATACCATCGTCGCACCACCTGTCCACCCACGTACAGCTGGTATATCGCGGCCGGAGAGGTCATCGTTGCGTTTTGTCGACTTGCCCACAGAGAGACAAGTCAAACCCGATGGGGAACCAACGCGGCCTACCTGAGACACAGGTGGCGGCGGCACACGTCAAGGGCCCGGATCCTAGAAGGATCCGGGCCCTTGACTTCGCGTAGCGGGGACAGGATTTGAACCTGCGACCTCTGGGTTATGAGCCCAGCGAGCTACCGAGCTGCTCCACCCCGCGTCGTTGTGTCCCAACCGTACCACGACGCGGGGGTGACGCTTTCTCAGTCACTCGGGGCTCGATCACTCAGGGGGCTCGTGAGGCTCACCGGCTCACGTCCCGGTTGACGGCTTCTCCGTGGACGAGCCCGAGGGCTTGTCACCGGGCTTCTCCGACGACGAGGCCGACGGCTTGTCCCCCGGCTTCTCCGACGTACCGGCCGCCGCGTCCGCCTCCGCGGCCCGCTTGAGCGCCGCCTGGAGCTCGTCCTGGGCCTTGCCGTACGCCGTCCAGTCCTGCTTCGCGAGCGCCGCCTGACCCTCGTCGTACGCCTTCTGGGCGTCGGCGATGGCCTGCTTGAGCGCCGTGCTGCCGGTGGGCGGCGGCTTGGTGGTGTCGCCGGGTGGTGGTGGCGTGGTCGACGGCGGCTGGGAGCCCTCCGTACCGAACACCGCGTTGAGCGCCTGCGTCAGGCTCTCCTCAAAGACCGGCTTGCCTCCTCCGTAGGAGGCGGCCACCATCTTGAGCAGCGGGTAGTTGGCGCTGCCACCGCGCGCGTACACCGGCTCGATGTAGAGGAACCCTCCGTCGAGCGGCACCGTGAGGAGATTGCCGTACTCGATGTCCGAGTCGGTGCCTCTCAGGTTCCGTACGAACTCGGCGACCTTGTCGACACCGTTCAGCTCGCTCTGGACCTGTTGTGGACCCTGGACGTTGGAGGTCACTCTCAGGACTCTGATCTTGCCGAAGTCCGGACTGGTCGCGTCCGCGTCCACCGCCATGAACGCCCCCAGGTTGGGGCGCCCGTTGGGCGTGAAGGTCGTCGTCAGCGAGAACCGCTGGTCCGTCTGGCCCGGCATCTTGAGGCTCAGGTAGTACGGCGGGACCGCACTGCTGTCCTTGTTGGTCGGGTCGTCCGGCACCTGCCACGCGTCACTGCCGCTGTAGAACTGCGAGGCGTTGGTGACGTGGTAGCGGGTGAGCAGTTCGCGCTGCACCTTGAACATGTCCTGCGGGTAGCGCAGGTGGGCCAGCAGGTCCGGGTCGATGTCCGCCTTGGGCTTCACCGTGCCGGGGAAGGCCTTCATCCAGGTCTTGAGGACCGGGTCCTCGGTGTCCCACTGGTAGAGCGTGACCGTGCCGTCGTACGCGTCGACGGTCGCCTTGACCGAGTTCCGGATGTAGTTGACCTGGTTCTGCTGCGCGACGACCGCGCGCTGGTTGTCGGTCAGCGAGTCGGCCGTCGTGTCCCCCAGCGTCGTACGCGACGCGTAGGGGTAGCCGTTGGTCGTGGTGTAGGCGTCGACGATCCACTGGATGCGCCCCTTGACCACGGCCGGGTAGGCGTCGCCGTCGATGGTCAGCCAGGGGGCGACCGCCTCGACGCGGTCCTTGGGCGTCCGGTTGTAGAGGATGCGCGAGCCCTCGCCGATGGCACCGGAGTAGATCATCTGCGGCTCGCTGAACGCCACGGCGTACGCCGCGCGGTTCACGGGGTTCGAGAGGTCGACGCCGCTCTTGCCGGCGTAGCTCGTCGTCTTCTCGCCGTTCTTCTCGTAGTCGAGCTCCTTCTGCGGGCCCCCGACGATCGAGTACTGCTCGGTCTTCTCGCCGTAGTAGATCCGCTGCTCGTACGTACCCAGCGTGCCGGTCGTCGGCAGGCCCGCCTCGGTGAAGTCGGGGGCGCCGATCGTGCCCCCGTTGTCGTTCGACATCACCGTGTTGGTGCCCTTGGACGCGATCGCACCGTACCCATGGGTGTAGGTGAAGTGGTCGTTGATCCAGTTGCTCTTGGGGATACCGGTGATGTTCAGCTCACGCAGGCCGATGACCGTGTCCTGCGGCTTGCCGTCCGCGCCCGTGTAGCGGTCCACGTCGAGCGTCGCGGGGAACTGGTAGTACTTGCGCTCCTGCTGGAGCTGCTGGAAGGCCGGCGAGACCACGTTCGGGTCGACCAGCCGGTAACTGGCGGCGCTGTCGGCCGCCTTGCGCTGGTCGGCCCGCTTGGCCGGGTCGCTCTGCCCCGAGTAGTCCTGCACATCGGCGTCCGCGATGCCGTACGCGGTGCGCGTCGCGTCGATGTTCTTCTTGATGTACGGCGCTTCCTTGGCCTGCTCGTTCGGCTCGACCTGGAACTTCTGCACGATCGCCGGGTACAGGCCGCCGATGAGGACCGCCGACAGCACCAGCAGACCGAAGCCGATCACCGGCAGCTGCCACGTGCGGCGCCAGATGGTCGAGAAGAACAGCACCGCGCAGATCACGGCGATGCAGAACAGGATCGTCTTCGCGGGCAGATACGCGTTGGCGTCCACGTACCGCAGGCCCGTCCAGTTGCCCGCCGCCTTGAAGTCACTGGACTTCACGGCCAGCCCGTACCGGTCGAGCCAGTACGCCACGGCCTTCAGCGAGACGAAGATCCCGATCAGCACGGAGAGATGGCCGGTCGCGGCGCCGGTCGCGCGCGTTCCCGGGCTCGTCACCCGCAGCCCGCCGTACAGGTAGTGGGTCACGGCGGCGGCGATCAGGGAGAGCACGGCGGCCGCGAAGCCGAAGGCCAGCAGGAAGCGGTACCACGGCAGGTCGAACGCGTAGAACGACACGTCCAGGTGGAACTGCGGGTCCTTCTGCCCGAAGGACACCCCGTTGACGTACATCAGCCACGTACGCCACTGACCCGACGCGGACGCTCCGGCGATCAGCCCGACGAGGGCCGTGATCGCGAGAAGCACCCACTTCTTGTACGGGGCGATACCCATCCGGTAACGGTCGAGGTTCTGCTGCTCCATCGACATGGCGCTCAGCGGCGGCCTCAGCCGGTGCGCCAGCCAGATGTTGAACCCGACGGCGGCGGCCATCAACAGGCCGAAGACCGCGAACAGTCCGACCTTGGTCCAGAGCGTGGTGGTGAAAACCGATGAGTAATCGACCGAGCGGTACCAGAGCCAGTCGGTCCAGAACCCGGCGAACATGACAAAGAGCATGGCCAGGACGGCCAGCACCCCCAGCGTCATGAGCAGGGTCCGGACACGCCGGGACGGGCGGGCCACTCTCATCCGTGGCCCGGCGGGGCCTGCGCCGCGGTCCGGCATCTGGAAAGCCAACGTGCGCACCTCGAAGTTCGCGGTCGTATGGATCAGCGTCGTGAAAAATCAGCGTGGAACGGATCAGCCTTGCAGCGGTCCCGCGATCGTAGGACCCACTCATGCAACTTACTGAGGCTTTACCTAGTTCCCGTCCGCGGTCCCCGAGGGGGCAGGATATCGGCCATGTCCAACGTTTCCTCAGGTACCCCCATGGCCGCGAGCCCGCTGACCCGCGCGGTCCTCGAAATCGACGAGTACGCGGCGGGGCTCGGCTGGGACCAGCCGGCCCGGCTCTTCGCCCTGGTCGACACCGCCCGGCTGCGCACCGACGAGCCCGAGCTCGCGGCCCAGCTGGGCCTCGACGACGGCGACGCGACCGCGCCCCTCACCCCTATCGAGCAGGACGAGATCCCGGCCGGCACCCCGCTGGACGAGTTCCTCGCCACGATCGCGTGGCCCGGGGCGGTGGCGGGCTGCGCGATGACCGTCGAGCGGCTGATGCTGCCGCCGTCCGCGGAGGCGTCCGTCCCGGACGGCCTCGACGAGGCCGGCCTGGCCGACTGGGTCGCCGCCCACCCCGACCGTCAGGAGGTACGGATGACGGTGGCGGTGCTGCGCGACGGCGCGCGGGACTCGGCGCTGCGGCTGCGCGAGAAGGACTCGCCGACCGAGGTCCTCACCGGCTCCGGCCTGGTCCCGGGCCTGGCCGAGGCACTGTCCGCGACCTTCGAGGCGTAACCACCTCTCCAAGGGCGGCGCGGCCGGTCAGCTTGCCGAACAGCTCGGCAGGCCGGCCGTGTCCCCCGAGCGGACCTTGTCCAAGGACGTCTTGGCGTCGCCGATGGTGTTCACCTTGATCAGCGTGAGCCCGTCCGGGATGTCCGAGGCCGCCGCGGCGCAGTTCTCCGCCGGGGTGAGGAAGTACCGGGCGCCCGCGTCGCGCGCGCCGACCAGCTTCATCTCGATGCCCCCGATCGGGCCGACCTTCCCCTGGTCGTCGATCGTGCCCGTGCCGGCGACGAACTTGCCGCCCGTGAGGGAGCCGGGTGTGAGCTTGTCGACGATGCCGAGGGCGAACATCAGCCCGGCGCTCGGCCCGCCGACGTCGGCCAGCTTGATGTCGACCGTGAACGGGAACGTGTGGTCGGTCCCGGCCTGGATGCCGACGATGGCGCGGTCCCCGTCGTCGGACTTCTTGGTCGTGATCGTGACGTCCTCGGTGCCCGTGGGCTCCTTGCCGGCCTTCTCCGCCGCCTTCGCGTCCTTGGCGGGGACGACCGTGAACACGACGTCCTGGCCCGGCCGGTGCTTGGTGACGAGCTTGGCGACGTCCGTCGGGTCCTTCACCGGGGAGCCGTCCACCGCCTTGATGACGTCCCCGGCGTGCAGCGTGCCCTCGGCGGGGCTGTCCTTGACGACGGACGCGACGATGATCCGGGAGGTGACCGGGATGTTCAGCTCCTCCAGGGCGGCGACCTTGGCGCTCTCCTGGGACTGGCTGAACTCCTCCGCGTTCTCCTGCGTGGACTGCTCTTCCGTCTTGCCGTCCGGGTAGAGGGTGTCGTGCGGCACCACGACGTTGTCGTGCGCCAGCCAGCCGTACACCGCTTCGACGACGTTCATCCGGTAATCCGCTCCGGTGACCCGGACCGTCGTCATGTTCAGATGACCCGATGTCGGGTACGTCTTGTGTCCCGACACCTGCAACACCGGCTCGCCACGCGCTTCCCCGAGCGTGTTCACCGTCGGCCCGGGGCTCATCTCGGCGTACGGCACGGGGAGCAGCAGGCCCGCGCAGAGCAACCCGATGAGGGCGAGGGTGGAAGCGAGCATGGTCGCGGTGCGCCGTGGCATGGAACGACAGTACGGGAAGGGTCTGTCAGTCCACCCCTGGGGCCGGTCCGTACGAGGAGCCGCAGGCCGTCGTCGTCAGGCCGGGCCGGAGCCGGAATGTACCTTTTCCATCGCGTCTCGGAACCGTGCGTAGCCGTTGAGCGTGGCTATGTCTCCCGTCGTGCGGTTCCTCTGGGCCCAGCTTCCCCATATCGCGGCACCTACCGCGGCGAAAAGTGGAATGAGCAACCAGGTGAGCGCGGCCATTCGGACCTCCCGACCCCCATGAGCGTTCGCAGCGCCTGCGACCGACCGATCAGCAGATTAACCATCTGCTGGTCCAACGCTCCGGGCAGGGGCCCGGTTACGCAAATCGGGCCGTACGGGTGCCGGACCGGTTTGGGACCGGCGGGGACCCCGACGACCGGTCCCGGGGGGCCGGCTGTCCGTCGGCGGGAGCATCCGGAACCGGAACTAGTCGCTCCGCGCCCCGACCCAGTCGTCGGTCCCGTCGGAGTACGTCTGGTGCTTCCAGATGGGAACCTCGCGCTTGAGGTCGTCGATCAGCCTGCGGCAGGCCTCGAACGCCTCGGCCCGGTGCGGGCAGGAGACGGCCACGACCACCGCGAGATCGCCGACCGTCAGATCGCCCACCCGGTGGACGGCGGCCAGCGCGCGCACCGGGAAGTCGGCCACGACCTTCTCCGCGACGCGGCGCAGCTCCTCCTCGGCCGACGGGTGGCCGGTGTAGCCGAGCGCGTCCACGTCCGCGCCGCCGTCGTGGTTGCGCACCGTACCGACGAACAGGGCGGTGCCGCCGGCGGCGTCGTCCCCGACCGCGTGGAAGACCTCGTCCACGCTCAGAGGGGTGTCGCGTATCGCCAGGAGACGGATCGGGTCCTGCGCCGTCTGCTCGCCGGGGTGGGTGGGGGTGGTCGCCATACCGCCCATCGTGCCGTACGAGACCGCATGGTGGAAGCTTTCTTCCGCTGGGCGGCGGCGACACCGGCCGTGCGACAGGCCCTGAGGCGTGTCCGCGAAGCGAGCCGGACACCACTTCGCGGACGCGCCCTAGATGCGGCGGCGGGCCTTGCGGGCACGGCGTACCAGCGCGGCCGTACCGAGCAGGGCCACCGTCGCCCCCGCGGCGCCCGCCGCGGTGGCGTCCTTGCGGCCGAGCCGGCGGCCCGCGACCGTGTGGCGGCCCTCGACCTCCGCCAGCAGGGCGGCCAGGACCTCCTCGTTCGTCCAGGTGGCCCGCCAGCCCGCGTCGTGCAGCCGGCTCACGCTGACCACCCAGGGATGCATCGTGTACGCGAGGTCCCCGGCGGGCGAGGGGGTGAGCCCGATGCGGTGCAGCCGGGCCGCCGCGCCCAGGGCGACCGCCGACGGCAGCTCCATCCGGCGGATCCCGCTCAGCTCCTCGACCTCCTCCTGCTCCAGCCAGCCGTCGCAGCCGACCGCCAGCTCGCCGTCGACCTTTTCGAGCGCGGCGTACTCCAGCGCGCTGACCAGGTCCTCGACGTGGCAGAACTGCCAGGTGGGGCGGGAGCCCGCGACGACGAGCAGCCGGGGCGACTCGAAGTAGCGGGTGAGGGCCGTGTCCGTACCGCCGACGAGGACGGCGGGCCGGACGACCGTGACATGGAGCCCGGGGTGCGCGCGGGGCGCCCGGCGACCCAGCCGCTCGATCTCCAGGAGATCGCCCACCCCGGTGGCCTCGGCCGTGGCGCGCAGCTCGGCGTCCTCGGACAGGGGGATGCCGTTGTCGGGCAGCGCCCCGTAGACCATGGCTGAGGTGCAGAGCACGACCCGGTGCACGCCGGCGGCGGCCGCCGCTGTCAGTACGGTCTGGGTGCCGCGCACGTTGTACGCCGTACGGGCGGCGGCGTCGGTCTCCAGGTCCAGGTCGAGCGCGAGGTGCACGACGACGTCCACCTCGCGCAGTTTCTCGGCGATGGCCGGGTCGCGGATGTCGAGGATGTGCCACTGGGCCTCCGGCACGTCCCCGCGGCGCTCGTCGAGGGCGACGACCTGTTTGATCTCCTCCGAGGCCGCCAGACGGCGGGTGAGCAGGTCACCGACGCCGGTGGCGGCGCCCGTGACCGCGACGACCGGGCCTCGGGACGGGGTCGGAGTCGATCGGTTTCGCGCTGCGCGAACCTGCGGATCTGGGGAACTCACCGGGCGTCTCCAGCGGTTGTCTTCAGTACGGATGTGAACGCACGCGTCCGTACCAGGTGATGTCCATCCTGCCGCAGACCGTCCGCCGACTCCGCACCGAGCCCGGAAGCCGCCCGGGTGTCGACGCGGTTCGGGGTGGTGGCGGTCGCAGATCAGCCCGCCGACGCCGTGCCGCTCGGACCGACGCCCCAGGTGCCGGTCGGTCTTAGGCTGGGTGTGTAGTCGGGCAGCCGCCGTCGGCGAGAAGCCGCCGGCCCTACGAGCCGAGGAACCCCGTGAGTGACTCTCCATTCGGATTCGGCCTTCCGCCGGAGGAGCCGGAGGACGGCGACGGCAAGAAGAAGGACCCCGCCGGAGGTGGTCAGGGTGCCGGTGGTCCCGGCAATCCCTTCGGGAATTTCGGGTTCGGCCTGCCGGGCGGCGCGGGCGGCGGAGACAATCCGTTCGCCGCGATGTTCGGTTCTCTGAACCCGAACGACCTGGGCGCGGCCTTCCAGCAGCTCGGCCAGATGCTCAGCTACGAGGGCGGTCCCGTGAACTGGGACATGGCCAAGCAGATCGCGCGCCAGACGGTCGCGCAGGGCACCTCCGACGGGACGAAGGACGCGAGCGTCGGCCCCACCGACCGCTCGGCGGTCACCGAGGCGGTGCGGCTGGCCGACCTGTGGCTCGACGGCGTGACGTCCCTGCCCTCCGGGGCCCACACGGCCGTGGCCTGGAGCCGCGCGGAGTGGGTCGAGGCGACGCTGCCCGCGTGGCAGCAGCTCGTGGACCCGGTCGCGGAGCGGGTGGGCGCCGCCATGGGCGATGTGCTGCCCGAGGAGATGCGTGACGTGGCGGGCCCGCTGATCGGCATGATGCGCTCCATGGGAGGCGCCATGTTCGGCCAGCAGATCGGGCAGGCCGTGGGCGTGCTCGCGGGCGAGGTCGTCGGCTCGACGGACATCGGGCTGCCGCTGGCCCCGGCGGGCAAGGCGGCGCTGCTGCCGCTGAACATCGAGGCGTTCACCAAGGACCTGGGCGTCCCCAAGGACGAGGTCCGGCTGTATCTGGCCCTGCGCGAGGCCGCTCACCAGCGGCTCTTCACCCATGTGCCGTGGCTGCGGTCGCATCTGTTCGGCGCGGTCGAGGCGTACGCACGCGGGATCAAGGTCGACACCAGCAAGCTGGAGGACGTGGTCGGCCAGTTCGACCCGGCCAATCCGGAGGAGCTCCAGGAGGCGCTCCAGTCCGGCATGTTCCAGCCGGAGGACACGCCCGAGCAGAAGGCGGCCCTGGCCCGTCTGGAGACGGCTCTGGCGCTGGTGGAGGGCTGGGTCGACGCGGTGGTGCACGAGGCCGCGAAGGACCGGCTCTCGGCGTCCGACGCGCTGCGCGAGACGCTGCGCAGGCGGCGTGCCTCGGGCGGTCCCGCCGAGCAGACCTTCGCCACACTCATCGGACTCCAGCTGCGCCCGCGCAGGCTGCGGGACGCCGCCCGGCTGTGGGCGTCGCTCACGGACGCGCGGGGGGCCGACGGCCGGGACGCGCTGTGGGAGCACCCGGACAACCTGCCGACGGCGTCGGACCTGGACGATCCCGACGGTTTTGTCCACCACGAGCAGCTGGACTTCTCGGAGCTGGACAAGATGCTCGGCGAGGCGGCGGGCGGCAAGCCGGATCTGAAGAAGCACGACGCGGACGAGCCTGACGACGAGGACAACACCGACAAGTGAGCCTGCACGACGACGCTGTTCTCGTACTGAAAAAATACGACTCCCAGGAGGGCCAGGACTCCCACGGCGGCCAGCAGGAGTTGCGGGGGCTCTACCTGGATCATCTGGCGGCTCATCCCGACGGGATGTGGAAGGCCTGCGAGGCCGGGCACGTGACGGCCAGCGCGCTGGTGATCGACCCGGAGCGGGGCAAGGTGCTGCTCACCCTGCACCGGAAGCTGAACATGTGGCTCCAGATGGGTGGCCACTGCGAGCCCGTGGATCACACGCTGGCGGGGGCGGCGCTCCGGGAGGCCACGGAGGAGTCCGGGATCCCGGATCTGACGCTGCTGCCCGGGGGACCCGTACAGCTGGACCGGCACCCGATTCCGGCGCCCTGCACCTGGCATCTCGACGTCCAGTACGCGGCGCTGGCGCCGGCCGGGGCGCTGGAGCGGATCAGCGACGAGTCGCTGGACCTGCGCTGGTTCGGCTTCGAGGAGGCCGCGAAGGTCGCGGACGGCTCGGTGCTGAGGCTGATCGAGCGGACGAGAGCGGCGCTCGGGGCACGGTCGTAGACGGAAGGGGGCGTCCTCCTACAGAGGACGCCCCCTTCCGTCTGTCACACCACAGCTCAGCCTCTAGGGCGTGTCCGCGAAGTGGGGTCGTTCGCCCGAAGGGCGGGGCTCGCGGCGTCTGGTGCGTGCGATCGCAAGGCGGAGGACCGAGCGTGTACTGGATGTACTCGCTCGGTCCGACAACGCCGCGAGCGCGCGTGCCAGACGCCGCGAGCCAGACGCCACTTTGCGGACACGCCCTAGCGGCTCCAGGCGTTGCCCTGGTTCTGGGCGTGGGCGCCCTGGGCGCCGACGCCGAACTGCGCGGCGATGCCCTGGCCGATCCCCGCGTTCTGCGGCGGCATGACCTCGCTGGGCTGGACCAGCGCGAACCCCTGTCCCAGGAAGCTCAGCTCCCAGCCCTCGCCGGTGTTGCCGCGCCGCCGCGTGACACCCGAGGAATGGGTCTGCGCCTGCATCTGGACCCGCAGCGACGTCGACCAGGCGACCACCGCGTCGGCGTCCGCGTTGACGTACTTGTCCGGCGTGACCTGCAACATCAGCGGCTGGCCCGAGGTCATCAGCGCGACCTTGCCCCGCCCCGAGATGTTCAGCTGGTACTTGCCGGAGCCGGAGATGCCGTACTGGCTGTCCACCGCGATGACCTCGGTGTTCAGCGAGGAGTCGAGCGCCAGGACGTAGGAGCTGTCGACGGTCATGCCCTCGCGGTCGACGTCCACGACGTGGATGTACTGCGCGAGGTTGGCGAGATAGACCGTGCCCAGCCCGGAGCAGCGCATGAGGTCGAGGCCCTCGCCCGTACGCGCCCTGGCGCGGCGCTGGCTGCTCGACTGGTACTCACCGTCGAAGTCCATCAGCCCCTGGTACGCCACCATCGCGCCCTTGCGGGCGAGGACGTCGTCCTGGCCGGTCAGGGCGACCCGCAGCAGCTGCGGGTTCTGGACGACGTAGCGGTCCTGGGACTGCTGTTCCGTATATGCGAAAAGCGGACTCTGCATGGTTCCCTGCTCCCCCTCAGCCCCGGATCCGCAGGCGGTCGGTGCTGTCCTCACTCGGCTGTACGACCACGATTCCCTGGCCCGAGAAGGCCATCTGGTAGGCCTCCCCGCTGCCCCTGCCGACCAGGGCGGAGGCCTTGAAGCTGCGCTTGCCCTTCACCTTGAGCCCCGGTGACCAGGCGACGAGCGCGTCCGGGTCGACGTACGTCTCGTCCTCGCCCCGGCCGCAGTCGACCACGATCGGGGTGCCGCGCGAGGTCAGGGCGACCCAGCCGGTCCCGGAGATCTCCACGTTCCACAGGCCCTGGCCGGCGAACTTGGCCATGCCCTTGACCTTCTCGACGCCCCACTGGAGGTGGGCGTCGAAGGCGAGGAGGTTGCTGCCGTTGACCGAGAGCGCGTCGTTGTTGAGGTTGATCACGACGACGTCCGCGCCGTAGTCGGCGAGGTAGAGCAGGCCGTCACCGGCGCACTTCATGATCGGCGCGCCTTCGCCCGTCACCCACTGGGAGGCGACCTGGCGGAGGGCGGGCGGGTTGGGCTCGTACTGGATGAAGCCCTCGTAGGCGATCATCGAGCCGGTACGGGCGAAGAGGTCCTGTCCCGAGGCCATCGCGACCTTGAGCATGGCGCGGCCGTGGTTCTCCATCCGGGCCGCGATGGGGGTCGGGGCGTAGCCCGCGAGCTGCTGGTTCATAGTCCGGGCTCCCTCAGACCTCGTACGGCTGGACGACGACGAAATTGCCGGGGGCGCCCCGGAACTGGAGGTTCACGGTCTCCCCGCTGTGGCCCGGGTACGCGTTGCGGCGCAGCCTGACCTGGCTGGAGATGATCACCTGGGAGGCGGACGACCAGGCGACGACGGCGTTGCAGTCGGCGAAGGTCGTCGGCGTGACGGGCAGGACCACCGGGGTGCCGTGCGTCTTGACGACGACGGTGCCCGTGCCCTGGAACTGCATGGTGAACAGCGCGCCGCCGGGGATGCCGTGGCCCTCGATGCGGCGGACCTCGTACTGGAGGCCCTCGTCGAAGGCGAGCACGTTCTCCGCGGAGACGCAGATGCCGTCGCCCTGGAGTTCGATGGGGTGGAGGTGCGCGGCGTCCTCGGCGAGGAACACCTGGCCCCGGCCCGAGCAGCGCATCAGCTGCATCTCCTGGCCGGTCGCGTTGCCGACGATGCGGCCCGCGAAGCCCGCGCCCTTGTGGCCGAACTCGACCTTGCCCTGGTACATGACCATGCTGCCCTGGCGGGCGAGGACCGGCGTACCGCCCATGGCCAGGTCGACCCGCATGAGCTGGCCGTTCTGCGGGGTCCAGCGCTGGCCGGTGGGCAGTTCCTTGTACGGCTGGAGCGCGGCTGTCAGGCCGGCGCCGCCCTGGGGGACGCCTTGCGGGACACCCTGGGGAAGGCCCTGGGGCGCGCCGGGCGGCGGGAATTGGCCCGGGATCTGACCGGTGACCTGGCCCGGCACCTGGCCGAACTGCGGCGGCTGGGGCGGCTGTCCGTACGGGGACGGCGCCAGCGGCGGGGGTACGGTGCCGCCCGGCGGGGACATCGGCGCCATCAGCGTCGGGGCCGCGTGTACGGGCGGCGGGGCCGGCGCGGGGGCGGGAGGTCCGGCCGGGGCGCCGAACGAGGGCGCGGGCGGCGGGGCCTGGGGCGCCGGGGCCGCGGGCGCTGCCGGCGGTGCGCCGAAGGACGGTGCGGGGGCGCCGCCCGGCGGGGGTGCGAACGCGGGCGGGGCGAACGACGGCGCGGCGCCGCCGGCCTGCGGCTCCGGCGCGGCGGGCTCCTCCTCGGCGACCTCGCCGCCGAAGTTCTTGAGCAGCGCGTCCAGTCCGCCGTCGAAGCCCTGCCCGACGGCGGCGAAGCGCCACACGTCCTTGAGATAGAAGTCGCCGAGCATCACGGCGCGTTCGGTGGTGAACTCCGAGCCGTTGAACGCGTACCGGACCACTTCCTCACCGCCCGCGACGATGCGGATGTATCCCGGGGCGACCTGGGACATCTGTCCGGCGCCGTCGATCGTGGCGGTGAACGAGAGCTTGTGGATGCTCGCCGGGATCCGGTCGAGCGTCACGCGGAACGACTCGGTGTCGCCCGCCTGCGCGCCCAGCAACTGGACTGATTCCTCTGGGGACTTCGGCTGGTTGAAGAAGATGAAGTAGCGGTCGTCCGAAAGCTGTTCGTCGGCGTCGAGGCCGAAACAGCTGATGTCGAAGCTCAGTCCGGGAGCGGTGATCTGCACGCCTACGTACAGATCCGTCCCCGGAGTGAGATCACTGATCTTGGCCTTGTGCCCGCGTTGGAATTCCCTCGCCATGCGTAACGACCGTCCCCCATCCCGAATGAAATACGTCGCGCCAGGCTAACGGCTGTGTCCGACATTGGACCGAGCCGGTACGCATTCGGTACAGGATCGGGCAGAGACGCGGATCAAGGCTGATCGGCCGTCCCAGCTGATCGGCCGTCCCGGCTGATCGGCCGTCCCGGCTGATCGGCCTTCTCAGCTGATCAGTCGCCTCAGCCGACCGGTCGCCCGAAGGGGGATCAGTCGTCGCGGGTCGACGGCGAATGGGGCAGCCGGTCCGCCGCCACGACGCCTTCCAGATAGCCGCGGGCGCGTTCGGTACGGGGGTAGGCCTCCAGCAGCCGCCAGAAGCGCGGCCCGTGGCCCGGGACCAGCAGGTGCGCCAGTTCATGGACGAGGACGTAGTCGACGACGTACTCCGGCATGCCCTGGAGCCGGTGCGAGAGCCGGATGCTGCCCTCGGCGGGGGTGCACGAGCCCCAGCGGGTGTTCTGGTTGGTCACCCAGCGGACCGAGACCGGCCGGGCACGGCCGTCGAAATACTGGGCGGACAGCCGCTCGGCCCGCTCGATCAGGGCCTCGTCGCCGATGACCCTCTTGCTCTCCTGGGCGGCGAGCTTGTCGAGCATCACCGTCACCCAGCGCCGCTCCTCCGCCTCCGACATGCGGGCGGGAATGAGCACGATCGTCCGGTCGCCTTCGCGGTACGCCGAGACGGTCCGGCTCCGGCGGGCGCTCCGGCGCACCTCGACGGCGCTCGTCGCCGTGAGGCGGGATGAGGGATCGGCGGACACGCCACGACGTTACCCGCTGTGTGTGCGGGAAGTCCCGCCTCCCGGTCGGTCCTTTCTTGATCCACCGAGTGGCGTCCACCATTTGAACGCTGATATCCCACGCCTGTGGATAACTTTTCACGCCGGGAAGCGGTTCCTTGCATTCTGGAAACGGTGAACGAGCCGGAAACAGGCCGGGGGCGGAGTTCGGGGAGCCGGAAAGGAACGGGGGACGGCGAGATGCATCCAAGGGTGAAGCCCGCGCTGCGGCGGGCCTGGCGGGAGCGGCAGACGGTCCAGTTCGGGGTGACCCCGGCGCACGCGGTGCTGGTGGGGCCGGTCGACACCGCGACGGGGAGCTTCCTGGAGCTGCTGGACGGGACGCGGGGGCTGCCGCTGCTGCGGGAGGAGGCGCGGGCGATGGGGCTGCCGGACGGCCGGGCCGACGCCCTGGTGGAGCGGCTGGCCGCGGCGGGGGTGCTAGACGACCCGGCGGGGGGTGGGGCGGCGGCGGACGCGCTGCGCGAGCGGGCGGCGGTGGTCGAGCGGCTGCGGCCCGACCTGGCGTCGCTCTCCGTCATCCACCGGGAGCCGGGGGCGGGGATGGCGCGGCTGGCGGCGCGGCGGGCGCTGCGGGTCCAGGTCCGGGGCGCCGGGCGGGTCGGGGCGGCCGTGGCGGGAGTGCTCGCGGCGGCCGGGGTGGGGCGGGTCGACGTGCTGGACGGCGGGTTCACCCAGGAGGCCGATGTGGCGCCGGGCGGGCTGCCGTACGGCTCCGTGGGGGAACGGAGGGACACGGCGGCCCGGCAGCTGGTGCGTCGGTCGGCGCCGGGGCGGGCGCCGAGGGAGGCGGAGCGGGCACGGTGGTCGGCCGGCGGGGAGCCGCCGCTGGCCCTGGTGGTCGTGGCCCCGCGCGACGGCCTGGCGGTCCACGCGCCCGATCCGGTGGTGGCGGAGACGTGGATGTCCTCGCGGACCCCGCATCTGTACGCGGGCGTGATCGAGGCCACCGGGGTGGTGGGCCCGCTGGTGCTGCCGGGCGGCTCGGCGTGCGCGGGCTGCCTGGCCCTGGAGCGGGCGGACCGGGACCCGGGATGGCCCCGGCTGCTGGCCCAGTGGCGGTCCGGGCGGGGGGCCACGGGGGCGCAGGCCTGCGACGTCGGACTGGCCGCGACGGTGGCCGGGCTGGCGGCGGCGCACGCCCTGTCGTTCCTGGATGGTGAACTCCCGGCCACGACGGGTGCACGATGGGAGGTGTCACTTCCCCAGCTCGACTGGCGGTCGCGCCGGACGGCACCCCATCCGGAGTGCCCCTGCGGGGCGGCCGGGAGACGCGAGGGGGAGCGCCTGGCGGAGGCCTTGCCACAGCACGACACAATGACGGGGTAACCGCCGTACGCGGCATGGCTGTCTGGAGGGCTTGATGTCTGATCTTCCCCGGAAGGCGGTCACCCGCACCGCGAAGCTGGCGGCGCTGCCGATCGGTTTCGCCGGACGGGCCACCTGGGGCCTGGGCAGACGGATCGGCGGGAAGTCCGCGGAGATCGTCTCCAAGGAGTTGCAGCAGCGCACGGCGGACCAGCTCTTCAAAGTCCTCGGGGAGCTGAAGGGCGGTGCGATGAAGTTCGGGCAGGCGCTGTCCGTCTTCGAGTCCGCGCTGCCCGAGGAGGTCGCCGGGCCCTACCGGGCGGCGCTCACCAAGCTCCAGGAGGCGGCGCCCCCGATGCCGAGCAGCACGGTGCACGCCGTGCTGGCCGAGCGGCTGGGCGAGGACTGGCGCGACCTGTTCCTGGAGTTCGAGGAGAAGCCCGCGGCGGCGGCGTCGATCGGGCAGGTGCACCGGGCGGTCTGGCACGACGGCCGGGTCGTCGCGGTCAAGGTGCAGTATCCGGGCGCCGGGGAAGCCCTGCTGTCGGACCTGACCCAGCTGAGCCGGTTCGTCCGGCTGCTGGGGCCGCTGATCCCGGGCATGGACATGAAGCCGCTGATCAGCGAGATGCGCGACCGGGTCTCCGAGGAGCTGGACTACGCGCTGGAGGCCGAGTCGCAGCGGGAGCACGCGGCGGAGTTCGCGGACGATCCCGATGTGCTGGTGCCCGATGTGGTGCACCAGAGCGAGCAGGTGCTGGTCACCGAGTGGATCGACGGGAAGCCGCTGGCGGACGTGATCTCGGGTGGTTCCGCTGAGGAGCGGGACCGCGCCGGCCAGCTGCTGGCCCGGTTCCTCTTCTCGGGCCCGGCACGTACGGGTCTGCTGCACGCGGACCCGCATCCGGGGAATTTCCGGCTGCTGCCCCCGGACGAGGGCGTGGAGGACGGCGAGTACCGGCTGGGGGTGCTCGACTTCGGGACGGTCGACCGGCTGCCCGGCGGGCTGCCCGACACCATCGGCTACGCGCTGCGGATGACGCTGGAGGGCGACGCGGAGGGGGTGTACGACCTGCTGCGTGAGGACGGGTTCGTCAAGGAGTCCATCGATCTCGACCCGGACGCGGTGCTGGACTATCTGCTGCCGATCATCGAGCCGGCGGCGGCGGACGAGTTCACGTTCACCCGGAGCTGGATGCGCAACCAGGCCGCGCGGATCGCCGATCCCCGGTCGCCCGCCCACCAGTTGGGCAGGCAGTTGAACCTGCCGCCGGCCTATCTGCTGATCCACCGCGTCACCCTGAGCACCATCGGTGTGCTCTGCCAGCTGAACGCGACGGTCCGGCTGCGGGACGAGCTGGAGGACTGGCTGCCCGGTTTCCTGCCGGACGAGGAGGATGACTACGCCGCCGAAGCCGAGGACGGCACCGCCGAAGAGGCCGGGCCGGACGAGGCATGACGTGACAACGGGGGGCCGGTCCAGAGGACCGGCCCCCCGTTTTTCTGGGACTCACCGAGCACTGATGTGCCGTGGGGTGGGTCTGTTACTGCATGACCGCCATGGCGAGCGCACGGCGGGCGCGCATCGAGACGCGCTCGGCGCGGCGCTGCATCCGGCGGGCGGCGACCAGGCGCACGGCCCGGCGTTCCGCGTCGGCTTCGCGCAGGCGGTCCGCCATATGGACACGAGCCATGGCTTCTGGGATGAGTTGCATTTCGCGGGTCCTGTTCTGACGCGAGTCGTCCGCGTCGGTGGTGCTGCTGACGGCTGGGGCGGCGGAGCCGGTGGGCTCACGCAGGGAAGAGGTCATCGGAGCCTGCTTCTTGGGATCGTGCGTGTAGGGACGGTCGATGGTTCCGCTGATGGTCATGCCGCTGCGACCGGGTTCTTGCGCGGACGGCCGCGGGGCCGCTTGCGAGCCACGACCACGCCCTGGACGAAGAGCTCGCCACCCCAGACGCCCCAGGGCTCGCGGCGCTCCTTGGCCCCGGCGAGGCAGGCCTCGACCAGCGGGCAGGTGCGGCAGAGCGCCTTGGCGTACTCGACGTCGGCCGGGGACTCCGCGAAGAAGACCTCCGGGTCGTAGGCACGGCACGGAACAGGTACGCCGAGGTTCTCGATGGCGTCGTCGAGCGCGGTGAGCGCGGTGAGGGGGATCAAGGTGGAGTCCTCCGTGAGGCCGGGCGGGGGGATCGTTTCGGAAGGCGGTACGGACGGGGCGTGCGCTTCGAGTTGCACGGGGTGTGATTCCTCGTCTGGTCGTTCCGGCCGGTCGGCCGGGCTGCGGCTGGTACCTGTTGTTCTCAATCCCGAGGCCCCTTCGCTCCGCCCGTCCCGTTCGGGACAAACAGAAGGGCCGCGGATCCCGGGTGGGGTTCCGCGGCCCTGAAGGCGCCGGCCTGATGGTGGATCAGGCTGGATCACTCCAGGGTTCAGGCCCACGGAAGGCCCACATCTTGTGGTGCTCGGTCGTCTTGCTCGTCTGCCGTCCGGTCTCGGCACTGGCCGCCGCGTAGGCGTAGGCCTGGGCCTCCACCGCTGCCGCTCCTGCTTCCAGTGCCTCGATCGGTCGCTCATCGCGTGCCACCGGCCGGACGGGAAGACCCGCGAAGCCGACAGGCACGACGGAGGAGACGCCGGGCAGACCATTGCCGTTCAGTTCGATACGCGACACGTCGAGCGAGCACACGGAGGCGACCAGCAGATCGGTCATTTTGACGGTGCTGACAGCGGAGCCGCCGGTGTTGACAACGGTGGTACCGGTCTTGGTCTCAAAAATCGTGGACACTGGAATCGCCTCCTCTCGGCGTCTCTGGGACCGGCCGGAGCCAGTCATGCGTATGGACAAGTAGAGCACGGGGAGAGAGCTTCGTGAAGCTCTTGTTCCCGTGGTTAAGAACCTATGGGGATTCCCGGGGCGGGCGCAAACTATTTTCCCGTCGATTTTTGCTCACGCGTCCTCCACCTCGCCCGCAACCTCTTCACCTGCGCAGATGGCCAGTACATCGGCGCCGAACCGGTCCAGCTTGCGGCCGCCCACCCCGGCGATGCCGGTCAACTCCCCCTCGCTGCCCGGCACCGCCTCGGCGATCGCCATGAGGGTCTTGTCGGTGAAGACGCAATAGGCCGGCTGGCCCAGCAGCTTGGCCTGCCCGGCGCGCCAGTCGCGCAGTCGCTCGTACAGCGCCTCGTCCATGTCGGACGGGCAGTCCTCGCAGCGCGTCAGCTTCATCTCGCCCGCGTCGGTGAGCGTCTTCCCGCACACCCGGCAGAGCACCGGGCCACGCCGCTTGCGCCGCGCGCCCGCGGCTCCGCCCACGCCCGCGCTCGCGCCGGGGCGCTCGAAGGACCCGCCCCGGTCCGCGCCGGCGCGTCTGCTGCCCGGGACCGCGGAGCCCGGCCGCAGGCCGTTGAGGAAGCGCGAGGGCCGCCGGGAGGCCCGGCCCCCCGGCGAGCGGGAGAGCGCCCAGGAGAGGGAGAGGTGCATCCGGGCGCGGGTGACGCCGACATAGAGGAGACGGCGCTCCTCCTCGACCTGTTCGTCGGTCTTCGCGTAGGTGATCGGCATCATGCCCTCGGTGAGCCCGACCAGGAACACCGCGTCCCACTCCAGGCCCTTGGCCGAGTGCAAGGAGGCGAGCGTGACGCCCTGGACGGTGGGCGCGTGCTGCGCGGCCGCGCGCTCGTCCAGCTCGGCCACCAGGTCGGAGAGCGTCGCGGACGGCTTGGCCCGTACGAAGTCCTCGGCCAGCCGCACCAGCGCGGCGAGCGACTCCCAGCGGTCCCTGACCGCCCCGGAACCCGTCGGGGGCTCCGTGGTCCACCCCGACGTGGAGAGCACCGCGCGCACCTGCGAGGGCAGCTCGACCACGTCGTCGAGCACGGCGTCGTTGCCCCCGAAGCGCGCCGCGCCGCGCAGGGCGGCGCCCGCTTCCCGTACCTCCTTGCGTTCGAAGAAGCGCTCGGCGCCGCGCAGTTGGTACGCCACCCCCACGTCCGCCAGGGCCTGTTCGTAGACCTCCGACTGGGCGTTGATCCGGTACAGCACGGCGATCTCGCCCGCCGGGACACCCGCCGCGATCAGGTCGCGGATCCGGCGGGCGGTGGTCTCGGCCTCCGTCGGCTCGTCCGCGTACTCCGTGTAGACCGGTTCGGGGCCGGCCCCCCGCTGGGAGATCAGCTCCAGGCGGTGTTCGGCGGCCCGGCCGCGCGCCTGGTTCAGCAGGCCGTTGGCCAGGTGGACGACCTGGGGCGTGGAGCGGTAGTCGCGGACCAGCTTCACCACCGTGGCGCCCGGGTGCCGCGTGCGGAAGTTCAGCAGGTGGTCCGGGGTCGCGCCGGTGAAGGAGTAGATGGTCTGGCTGGCGTCGCCGACGACACACAGGCTCTCCCGGTCCCCCAGCCACAGCTCCAGGAGGCGCTGCTGGAGGGGGCTCACGTCCTGGTACTCGTCCACCACGAAGTGCTGGTACTGGCGGCGGATCTGGTCGGCGATGTCGTGCCGGTCCTGGAGGATGCCGACCGTCAGCAGCAGCACGTCCTCGAAGTCGATGACCGAGCGGTCGCGCTTGAGCTGTTCGTACATCCCGTAGATCTGGCCGATCTCGGCCGCGTCGCGCGGGGCGTCGCGCAGCGACTTGGCGACCGCCGCCGGATAGTCCGCGGGCACGGTCTGGGTGACCTTCGCCCACTCGATCTCGCCCGTGACGTCCCGCAGCTCGTTGCGGTCCAGCCTGATCCGGCAGCGCGCCGCGGCCTCGGCGACCAACTGGACCTTGCGCTCCAGCAGTCTCGGCATCTCGCCGCCGACGACCTTGGGCCAGAAGAACTGGAGCTGGCGCAGCGCCGCCGAGTGGAACGTGCGCGCCTGGACCCCGCCCGCGCCGAGCTGGCGCAGCCGCCCGCGCATCTCGCCCGCGGCGCGGTTGGTGAACGTGACTGCCAGCACGCTGCCCGGCTGGAGGATCCCCGCCCGCACGCCGTACGCGATCCGGTGGGTGATCGCGCGCGTCTTGCCCGTACCGGCCCCGGCCAGCACGCACACCGGGCCGTGCAGGGCCGTCGCGACCTCGCGCTGCTCGGGGTCGAGCCCTTCGAGCACCGCGTCGGCGTCCCGCGGCGGGTCGACGATCTGGCCGGGACCGGCGGTCCTGCCCTCGTGCGGGTCCTGCGGGAACAGTGGGGAATGCGTTGCTGCTGTCACCCCGCCATGCTGTCAGGTCGCCGGAGACGGCTGTTCCCGTTGTCCACACCTGTGCCGCGTCTGTCATACGAATACGGTCCGGACCGTTACGGGAACGGTCGCCGCCCTCGCGGGAATGGCCGCCGCCCCGCGTACGTTCCACGGATTGCGGCGGACCGCCGGTGCACCCACCGGGGCCCACGGCCTGGAGCCGACGCACCGAGCGAGAGCGAAACAGAGGAGCGCGAGGGACATGGCGGGCACTGTGACGATGTACAGCACCACGTGGTGCGGATACTGCCGTCGGCTGAAGGGTCAGCTGGACCGCGAAGGCATCGCGTACACGGAGATCAATATCGAGCAGGACGCCGCGTCCGCGGCCTTCGTCGAGAAGGCGAACGGTGGCAACCAGACGGTGCCGACCGTGGTCGTGGTCGCGCCGAGCGGTGTCGACGTCACGATGACCAACCCGAGCCTCGCCCAGGTGAAGCAGGCGCTCGGCGCCTGACCCCGCCGCCGCCCCGCTCCTCCGGCAGACACTGATCCCCTCCGAGGCCGACGCCTCGGAGGGGATCAGTGCTGTGTGCCGGGGAGCGGCTGTCCCTACTGCGGCAGCGGCTTCGGCAGCGGCTTCCCGTACCAGAGTTCCACCAGGCGCGCGGCGATCGAGATGCCCGCCGGGGGCAGGATCTCGCCCGTCTCGATCGCGGTCCGCAGGTCCTCGCGGGAGAACCAGCGCGCCTCCTCGATCTCCTCGCCGTCCACGGTGATCGCCGAGGACGTGGCCCGTGCCATGAAGCCCAGCATCAGGCTCGACGGGAACGGCCACGGCTGGCTGGCCACGTACTCGACCTCGCCGACGGTGACACCCGCCTCCTCGAAGACCTCGCGGGCCACGGACTGCTCGATGGACTCCCCGGGCTCCACGAAGCCCGCCAGCGTGGAGAACCGGCCCTCGGGCCAGTGCACCTGCCGGCCCAGCAGCGCCCGGTCCTCCTCGTCCGTGACCAGCATGATCACCGCGGGGTCGGTCCTCGGGTAGTGCTCGGCGCCGCAGGCGGGGCAGCGGCGGATGTGGCCGGCCGCCGCGATCACCGTGCGCTCGCCGCAGCGCGAGCAGAAGCGGTGCAGCCGCTGCCAGTTCTCCAGCGCGACCGCGTGCACCATCAGGCCGGCGTCCCGCTGCGACAGCAGCAGGCCCGCCTCGCGCAGGCCGGCCGCGCGCGCCGACTGGTCCATGCGGCCGGGCAGCGCGTCCTTCTGGAGCGCGAAGTAGCTGACCCCGTCCTCGTCCGTGCCGAGGAAGTAGCGGTGGGTCTCGGTGACGGGCGCCTCGAAGGCGGGGGTCATGACCAGTTCGGTGCGGCCGTCCGGGGTGTCGTCGATCAGCACCTGTCCGCCCGACACCACGAACACCCGGGTCGTGGGGTGGCTCCAGGCAGCCGCGAGCCAGGCCTCGTCGAGACGGTGGTGCGCGGCACGGTCGACACCGCTGGGCGCGGTGAGACCGATCGGTCGGTGTGCGAGATCGGCACTGCTGATGGTGCTCACAGGTACTTCCAACTCCCCCGGATGGATGGGTTCTGTTCAGCGGAGAGCGGCGGCAAGGTCGCCCCAGAGGTAGGCGGTGGTCTCCACGCCCTTGAGCAGCAGGTCCAGTTCGACCTTCTCGTCGGGCGCGTGCCAGCCGTCGGACGGTACGGAGATGCCCAGGAAGAGCACGGGTGCGCCGAGGACGTCCTGGAGGTCGGCGGCGGGTCCCGAGCCGCCCTCGCGGGTGAAGAGGACCGGACGTTCGAAGGCGCGGCCCATGGCCCGTACGAGCGACTGGAGGGCGGGATGGCCGAGCGGGGTCAGACAGGGGCGGGTGGCGGCGCCGAAGGTGGTCTTGTGGCGGACGCCGTTCGGGACGCGGGCCTCGATCCACTCCCGTACGGCCCGCTCGATCCGGTCGGGGTCCTGTCCCGCCACCAGGCGGAACGAGAGCTTCACCTGGGCGGAGGACGGCACGATCGTCTTGCCGCCGGGGCCCTGGTAGCCGCCGCCGATGCCGTTCACCTCGGCGGTCGGGCGGGCCCAGATCCGCTCCAGGGTGGAGTGCCCGGCCTCGCCGAGGGTGCCGTGGGACTTGGCCGTACGCAGCCAGCGCTCCTCGTCGAAGGGCAGCGCGGCGAACAGGGCGCGCTCCTCGTCGGTGAGCGGGGTGACGCCGTCGTAGAAGCCGGGGACCGCGACCCGTTCGTCCGCGTCGTGCAGGGACGCGACGATGCGGGCGGCGACGGTGGCCGGGTTGGGGACGGCTCCGCCGAAGGAACCGGAGTGGATGTCCTGGTCGGGGCCGTACAGCTCGATCTCGCAGTCGGCGAGGCCGCGCATGCCGGTGCAGACCGTGGGGGTGTCCTCCGCCCACATGCCGGTGTCGGAGACGATCACGACGTCGGCGGCGAGGCGGGCCGCGCGGTCCTCGGCCAGGGCGCGGAAGTGCGGGGAGCCGGACTCCTCCTCGCCCTCGACGAGCAGCTTGAGGTGGACGGCGGGGGTGCTGCGGCCGGTGGCGGCGAGGTGGGCGCGGACGCCGAGTGTGTGGAAGAACACCTGCCCCTTGTCGTCCGCGGCGCCGCGTCCGTACATCCTGCCGTCCCGTACGACCGGTTCGAAGGGGTCGCTCGACCAGCCGTCCTCGCGGGCGGCGGGCTGCACGTCGTGGTGTCCGTAGACCAGCACGGTGGGGGCCCCGGGGTCGTCCGAGGGCCATTCCGCGAAGACGGCGGGGGCGCCCGGGGTGTCCCAGATCTCGGTGAGGGGGAAGCCCGTCTCCCGGAGTTTGGCGGCCAGCCAGTCGGCGCTGCGGCGCACGTCGGCGGCGTGATCGGGCTGGGCGGACACGGACGGGATACGGAGCCAGTCCGCGAGGTCGTCGAGGAACGCGGCGCGGTGGGACTCGATATACGTACGGACGACGCTGTCCGGGGTGTCGCTCATGACATCGAGCCTAACCGGATCCGGCGGTCGTCCGGTCTGCTGTCCGTCCTCCGTCCCCCTCCCGCTCCGTGTCCCCGTCCGCGTCGCTGTCGCCGTCCGCGCCCGCGTCCCCGCCGGTGAGGATCGCTTCCAGTTCGGCCCGGGAGAGGAGGCGGTCGGGGCGGACGACGTCCCCGGTGCGTACGTACAGGAACGCGGCCGTGACGGCGGACGGCGGGAGGGCGTGCTGCTCGGCCCAGGCGAGGCGGTAGACGGCGAGCTGGAGGGGGTCGGCGGTACGGGCGCGGCTGGTCTTCCAGTCGATGATCTCGTACGTGTCCGCGCCGGTTCCGGGGTCGGTGGCGCGGTAGACGGCGTCGATCCGGCCGCGGATCACCCGGCCCGCGAGGGTCAGCTGGAACGGCGCTTCCACCCGGTACGGCGTACGGCGCGCGTACGGGGTCCGCTCGAAGGCCGCCTTGAGCGCGGCCAGGTCACGCTCGTCGGCGATCTCCGGCTCGTCCTCGTCCCCGCCGGGCAGCTCGTCGGGGCCGAGCAGGGGCAGGGGCAGCTCCTCGAACCGCGACTCCACCCAGGCGTGGAACCGGGTGCCCCGGCGGGCGGCGGGCTGCGGCGGCCGGGGCATGGGGCGCGCCAGCTCGTGGGCGAAACCGTCCGGGTCGGCGGCGAGGCGCATCAGCTGGGACGCGGAGAGCGAGGGCGGTACGGGGACGTCACGGACACCCGCCCGCGCGCGGCGCAGCTCGCGCGCGAGCGCGTCGAGATCACGGTCCCAGGAGGCGAGGATCCGGGCCTCCTCGGGGGCGGGGCGCGGGGGCCCTGTGCGGGGGGCGGGGACGGAGGGTACGGGCGGGGGCCCGGTGCGCGCGGGTGCGGCGGGCGCGTGCGGGGGCCGGGGGCCGGGCCCGGCGGGCTCCGGCTCGGCCTCGACACGCGCGCGCGCCGAGCCGGTGTGCTCGGGTACGGGACCGGCGTGGTCGGGCCCGGCGTGGTCGGGTACGGCATGGTCGGGTACGGCATGGTCGGGTACGGGCCCGGCGCTGGGCGGTACAGGACCGGCGTGCTCGGGTACGGGCCCCGCGTGCGGCGGTACGGGTCCCGGTGGCCCGGCGGTGTCGGGGCCCGTCGGCCCGGCGGTGTCGGCGTCCGTCGGCCAGGCGTCCCAGTACAGGACGTCGTCGTACTGCGGCTCTCCGGGGGCGTCGGCCCCGGCGCCGGCGGGGGCGTGTCCGCGATCCGCCCGGCCCTCGTCCGTGGTGCCGGGCACAGGCCGCCCGGAGGGAGGCGGCGAGGTGTCCCACCCCCCGAAGTCGCCGTGCTCCGCCTCGGCGTGGTCGACGTCCGGCGGGGCGTACCCGTCCTCCGGGTCCTCCGGCTCGTCGCCGAAAGTCTCGTCCTCGAAAGGGGCGTCTTCGAATGGGGCGTCCCACGGTTCGTCCGCGAGGGCGGCGGGCGGCTCCTCAGCAGCGCCCGAGCGCAGCTCGTCCAGGTGCGCCAGCACCGTGTCCGCCGCCGCGCGGCGGCGCGACAGGGCGTCGGCGTCCAACGGGAGGGGCCACGGCTGGGGCGTGGAGAGGGCCCGCAGGGACGGGTTCACCTCGCCCTCGGCCGGTTCGTCCGCCCACGCCTCGATCTCGCCGTGGCCGGCCACGCAATGGTCGTACAGCGCGTGCAGGAAGTCCGACGGGCCTCGGGTACGCTTCTGGGTCGGGCCCCACCAGTGGCCGGAGCCGAGGAGCAGCGAGCGCGGGCGCGTGAAGGTGACGTACCCGAGGCGCAGTTCCTCCGTGTGCTGGTGCGCCTTCATCTCGTCCTTGAACGCCGTGAGGCCCTTCGCGTCCCAGGAGGTGACCTCCGGCAGCGTGGGCGCGTCGCCGCGCAGCGGGTGCGGGAGGACCTTCGCCTGGGACGTCCAGGCCTCGCGCGCCCGGTTGTTGGGGAACTGGCCGGTGACCAGCCCCGGGACGGCGACCACGTCCCACTCCAGGCCCTTGGCCTTGTGCGCGGTGAGCACCTTCACCGTGTTCTCGCCGCCCGGCAGCGCGTTGTCCAGCCCCTTCTCGTACTGCGCCGCCGTCCTTAGGAAGGCGAGGAACGCCAGCAGGCCTGCCTCCCCGTCGAGCGCGGCGAAGGAGGCCGCCATGTCCAGGAAGTTGTTCAGGGTCTCCCGGCGGCGGGCGGCCAGCGCGTGCGGCGACGCGGCCAGTTCGACCTCCAGGCCCGTCGTGGCGAGGACGCGGTGCAGGACGTCCATCAGCGGGTCGGCCAGCGACCGGCGCAGGTCGCGCAGTTCGGTGGCGAGCCTCGCGAAGCGGACCCGGGCGGCGGCGGAGAACGGCAGCCCGTCGTCAGGGGCGCCCGCCGACTCCAGGAACGTGTCCAGGGCGTCCGCGAGGGAGATCACCTCCGCCGGGTCCGTCCCCTCGACGGCCGCCGCCAGCCGCGCCTCCGTGCTGTCCTCGCCGTCCGGCCCGGGTCCCCGGTGCACCAGGAGCCGCGCCCTGCGCCCCAGCAGCGCCAGGTCGCGGGGGCCGATGCGCCAGCGGGGACCGCTGAGGAGCCGTACCAGCGACGCGTTCGCCCCCGGGTCCTGGAGCACCTCGCACACCGCGACGAGGTCGGCGACCTCCGGGAGGTGCAGCAGCCCGGAGAGCCCCACCACCTCGACCGGCACCTCACGGGCCACCAGCGCGCCCTGGATCTCGGCGAAGTCCCCCGCCGTACGGCACAGGACGGCCACCTCGCCCGGTTCCTTGCCCGTACGCACCAGATGCGCGAGGGAGTCGGCGAGCCAGGCGATCTCCTCCGCGTGGGTGGGCAGGAGGGCGCAGCGGACCATGCCGTCGCGCTCCGCGCCCGGGGCGGGGCGCAGCGCCTCGACACCTTCGTGCATCGCGCGCAGGGGCGTGGCGAGGCCGTTGGCCAGGTCGAGGAGCCGGCCGCCGCTGCGGCGGTTCTCGCTGAGCGAGAAGCGGGTGGCGGGCGTCCCGTCCGCGTACGGGAAGTGGACGGGGAAGTCGTCCAGGTTGGCGACGGACGCGCCACGCCAGCCGTAGATCGCCTGGCAGGGGTCGCCGACGGCGGTCACCGCGTGGCCCGTGTCCCCGCCGAAGAGGCCGGACAGGAGGAGCCGTTGGGCGACGGACGTGTCCTGGTACTCGTCCAGGAGGACCACCCGGAACTCCTCCCGGAGGATCCGGCCCACCTCGGGTCTGGTCATGGCCAGCTCGGCGGAGAGGGCGATCTGGTCGCCGAAGTCGAGGAGGTCGCGGGCGCTCTTCGCCGCCCGGTAGCGCCCGACCAGGTCGAGCAGCTCACGGCGCGCGGTGGCGGCCTCGGGGACCTTGCGCAGCTCGGCGTTGCTGAGCCGGGCGCCGTCCAGGGTGTGCAGCAGCGCGATGTCGTGCGCGCCGAGCGCGCCGGGCCGTACGAGATGTTCGGACAGCTCTCCGTCGAGCGTGAGGAGATCGCTGACCAGAGCGGGAAGGGATTTGGTCAGGGCGGGGTACGGTCCCGGCGCGTCCCGCAGCACGCGCGCGGCGAGCTGGAAGCGGGTGGCGTCCGCGAGCAGCCGGGCCGTCGGCTCCAGGCCTATGCGCAGGCCGTGGTCGGTGAGGAGCTGCCCGGCGAAGGCGTGGTAGGTGGAGATGCGGGGTTCGCCCGGGGGGTGGTCGGGGTCGATCGTGTCGGGGTCGGTGACGCCGGCCCGTACCAGCGCCTTGCGGACCCGCTCGGCCAGTTCGCCCGCGGCCTTGTTGGTGAACGTGAGCCCGAGGACCTGCTCGGGGGCGACCTGTCCGGTCCCCACCAGCCACACCACCCGGGCGGCCATGACCGTCGTCTTCCCCGACCCGGCTCCGGCCACGATGACCTGCGGGGCGGGCGGCGCGGTGATGCAGGCCGTCTGCTCCGGGGTGAAGGGGATGCCGAGGAGCTCCTTGAGCTGCTCGGGGTGGGTGAGGTGTGCGGACACCTCAGGAAGGCTATCGGCCACCACTGACAACGCCGGGGGGCGGGCGTGTTGGGCGCTGGGATGCCCGCGCCGGCGCCGTCCCCGGCGCCTCACTCCACGATCTGGCGGCCCTCCGGCTGCGCACTGCACGACGCGCGGAACGCGCAGTGCGCGCAGTGCTGGCCGGTGGCCGGGGTGAAGCGTTCGTCCAGCACGCGGCCGGCGGCGGAGGCGAGGAGGTCGCCGACCCACTCGCCCGCCAGTGGCTCCTGGGCCTGGACCTTGGGGAAGTCCTCCCCGCCCTCCTTCTTGGGCGCGGCCTGGCGCAGTTGGACGAGTTCGGCGCCGCCCGGCTCGGGGCGGCGGCCGTCGAAGACCTCGTCCAGGGCGCCCTCGCGGACCGCGAGCTGGTAGACCGCGAGCTGCGGGTGGTGGGCCACCTCGTCCTTGGTGGGCGCGGCTTTGCCGGTCTTGAAGTCGACGACGTACGCGCGGCCTTCCGCGTCCCGCTCGACGCGGTCCATGGAGCCCCTGATCCGTACTTCGTACGGACCCGCTTCGAGGGTGACGTCAAAGCCGTGCTCGGTGGCGGTGGCGGTACGGCCGCCCCGGTCCGTCACGTGCCAGCGCAGGAAGCGTTCGAGCGCCACGCGCGCGTGCTCTTTCTCCTGCGTGGACTTCCAGGGGGCGTCGAAGGCGAGTCCGTCCCACACGGAGTCCAGGCGCTCCATGAGGACGGCGAGGTCGGCGGGGGTACGGCCGGAGGCCACCTCGTCGGCCAGGACGTGCACGACGTTGCCGAAGCCCTGAGCGGCGGTGGCGGGGGCGTCCGCCTTCACCTCGCGGCCCAGGAACCACTGGAGGGCGCAGGTGTTCTCCAGCTGGTCGAGGGTGCTGCCGGAGAGCGCGACGGGGTGGTCCCTGTCGCGCAGCGGGACCGTGCTGCGGGTCGGCTCGTACAGCCCCCACCAGCTGTGCGGGTGCGCGGCGGGGACGAGGGCGTGGCCGTCCTCGTCGGTCAGCGCGGCGAGCCGGGCGAGGCGGCGGGCGGCGGCGTCGCGCAGGGCGGGGGTCGCCTCCGGGTCGACGGTGGTGGCGCGCAGTTCGGCGACGAGCGGGGCGACGGCGAGGGGGCGGCGGGGGCGGCCGGTGACGTCGCGGGGTTCGACGCCCAGTTCGGCGAGGAAGCGGGAGGGCTGGTCGCCGTCGTCGGCGGGCGCCTTGACGGCGGTGACGACGAGGCGTTCGCGGGCGCGGGTGGCGGCCACGTAGAACAGGCGGCGCTCCTCCGTAAGAAGGGCGCCGGGACTGAGTGGTTCGGCGAGTCCGTCGCGGCCGATCCTGTCGGCCTCCAGGAGGGAACCGCGGCGCCGCAGATCGGGCCAGAGGCCCTCCTGTACGCCCGCGACGACCACGAGCCGCCACTCCAGGCCCTTCGAGCGGTGCGCCGTCATGAGCCGTACGGCGTCGGGGCGTACGGCGCGGCGGCTGAGGGTGTCGGCGGCGATGTCCTGGGCGTCCAGCTCTTCGAGGAAGTTGAGCGCGCCCCGGCCGCCGGTGCGTTCCTCGGCGCGGGCGGCGGCGTCGAAGAGGGCGCAGACCGCGTCGAGGTCGCGGTCGGCGTTGCGGCCGGCCGCGCCGCCGCGCAGGGCGGCCCGCTCCAGCCGTCCCGGCCACGGGGTGCCGTCCCACAGCTCCCAGAGGGCCTCTTCGGCGGTGCCGCCGCCTTCGAGCAGCTCACGCGCCTTGCGCAGCAGCGCACCGAGGCGCTGCGCGCCCCTGGCGTACGCCGGGTCGTGCGCGACGAGCCGCTCGGGCTGCGCGAGCGCGAGGGCGAGCAGCGTGTCGGAGCCCGGCGGCAGCCGGTTCCCGGCGGCACGCTCCTCGTCCCGCAACGCCCGCCCGAGCCGCCGCAGATCGGCGGTGTCCATCCCACCGAGGGGCGAGGCGAGCAACGAGAGCGCGGTCTCCACCCCGAGCCACCCGGCGCCGTCCCCCTCCGGGGGACGGGAATCGCCGACGCTCCCCGCCTCGGGGCCCCCAGGTCCGTCCGGGCCGTCGCCCCCCGCACCTCCGAGCCCGTCCCGCACCCCGGACGGCCCGAGCCCACCCGACGCGTCCGCACCGACCGTGGCGGCACCGGCCGGCACATGTACCGCCACACCATCGCCGAACGGCACGATGCCGGGCCCACCCGTGGGCGGCACGGAGTCGGTCCCATCCACGGAGAGCCCCTGCCCCCCAGGGCCGGCGGCCCCGTCCTGCGCGCCCTCGCGGGACGCGGGCGCCTCGGTCGGCACCGCGACGGGCCGTGCCCGGCCAAGGTCGGCTGCCCCGCCCCGCGCACCCTCGGGGGACGCGGACGCCCCGGTCGACCCTGCGGGGTCTGCCTCAAGCACGGACCGCGCCCCCCCAAGGCCGGCCGCCCCGTCCTCTGTGCCCTCAGGGGACGGGGACGCCCCGCCCGCCCCCGCAACGACGGCCCGTGCCCGGCCGCGCGGGGCCGGTCCGCCCGCCCTGCCGGGCGGGGACGCCTCCGGGCGCCCGGGGGCGGGATCGTCCTCGGAGAGCGCCCGGCCGGAACCGGCCGCCTCGTCCCGCCCGTCCGCGCTGGCCGCCTCCGCCGACAGCCCAAAGCCCACTTCGTCCAAGGACGATGCCCGCCCACGGCCGGTCGCATCGCCCGGCGCCTCCGCGCCGACGACCGACGCCTCCGGTGACAGCCCGGCGGCCTCTTCGGCCTCGCTCCGTGTGTCCTTGCCGGGCGCCCCCGGCACCGGCAGCAGGGTCGGGGCCGGAGGGTGCGTCGCCGCCTCCGCGACCGCTCTCAGGGCCGTCAGGAGGGGGGACACCGCCGGTTCGTGGCGGAGGGGGACGTCGTCGCCGTCCACGTCCAGGGGGACGCCCGCCGAGGTCAGGGCGCGGCGGATCGAGGGGATCGTGCGACCGCCCGCGCGGACCAGGACCGCCATGTCCGACCAGGGGACGCCGTCCTCCAAGTGGGCGCGGCGCAGGATGTCCGCGACGTTCTCCAGTTCCGTGGAGGCCGTCGGGTACGTGTACGTCTCGACCCGGCCGCCCTCCCGGACCGCCGCCAGTTCGCGGTGCGCCCGGATCTTCTCCGCCGGGAGCCGGGGCAGCGGCATCCGGCGCGTCAGCAGCCGCGTCGCGGCCAGGAGCCCGTCGCCGGAGCGGCGGGACGTCGTCAGGACCTCCACCCGGGCCGGGCGGCCGTCCTGGCCGGGGAACGTGTACGGGAAATCCAGGATGCCGTTCACGTCCGCGCCGCGGAACGCGTAGATCGACTGGTCGGGGTCGCCGAAGGCGACCAGCGTGCGCCCCTGCCCCGCCAGCGCCTCCAACAGCCGCACCTGCGCCGGGTCCGTGTCCTGGTACTCGTCCACGAACACCACGTCGTACCGCCCCGCCAGCTGCTCCGCCACCTCGGGACGGGACGCCAGCAGCACGGCCCGGTGGACCAGTTCCGCGTAGTCGAGGACCCCCTGCATGTCCAGGACGTCCAGGTACTCGGCGAGGAAGGACGCCGCCGCCGACCAGTCAGGCCGGCCGGTACGGCGCGCGAACGCCGCCAGCGCGTCCGGGCCCAGGCCCAGTTCACGGCTGCGGGCCAGCACCGCCCGTACCTCGTCGGCGAAGCCGCGTGTGGTCAGGCAGGCCCGCAGCTCGTCCGGCCACCGGACGTGCGACCGCCCCTCCCGCTCCAGGTCGAGCTGACCCGCCAGCAGGTCCCGTACGGCCACGTCCTGCTCGGGCCCCGACAGCAGCCGCAGCGGTTCCGTGAACAGCTCGGCCTCCTGGTGGGCGCGGATCAGCGCGTAACAGAAGGAGTGGAACGTGGTCGCCTGCGGCCCGCGTGTGCCGCCGAGCCGTACCGCCGTACGGTCGCGCAGCTCCACCGCCGCCTTGCGGCTGAACGTGAGCACCAGCATCCGCTCCGGATCCGCGCCCCGCTCGACCCGCGCCGCCACCGACTCCACGAGCGTCGTCGTCTTGCCCGTTCCAGGACCCGCCAGCACCAGCAGCGGCCCGGCGCCGTGGTCAACCACCGCGCGCTGCGCCGCGTCCAGCACAGGGGGGTCCACCGGCGCGGGCGCGGTACGGACCAGTCGGTACGCGCCAGGAGTCCGCTGCCGTACCCGACGGTGCGGGGTACGCCCGGTGGAGGGGGAGGAGGAACTCACGTGGATCGCCGGTCCTGGAGAGGGTGCCGCTGGAGCTGGAGTCGGAGTTGGAGCTGGAGTCGGAGGTGAAGGTGGAGGTGGAGTCGGAAGTGGGGAGCGTACGGGAGCCGGGGAGAGTCGTGGCAGTACGGGGCAGGACGGGACGCCCGGACCGCGCCGACGCTACGCCGTCCCCGGCCGGGGACGCGGGCGCTCCGGTCCGTACCAGGGGCGGCGCGCGATACCGCCGTACGCCCGCCCCGGCGCAGCTCCGTACTCCGTCCGGTCCCCCGCGCCGCCGCCGGATCCCCCGCGGCGCGGCCGAATGGCGGAAGCTGTCATATATGAGCCCCGTCGCCGGCGTCCGCGTCAGCAGCCCCGCCGTCCCATCGGGCCCGTCTCATGTCGAGGCGCGGCAGATGGCCCTCGGCGCTGCGCGGGGCCTCGCGCAGCGGGGTGCCCTCGTCGCGGTAGTGGTCCATGGCCCGCAGTTCGTGGCCCGGCAGCAGCACCCCGTCCGCACGGACGACACGCCACCACGGCACAGCGCCGCCGTACAGCGCCAGCACCCGGCCGACCTGGCGCGGGCCGCCCTCGCCGAGCCATTCCGCGACATCGCCGTACGTCATCACCCGGCCGGCCGGGACCAGCTCGGCGACCTCCAGCACCCGCTCCGCGTACGCGGGCAGGTCTCCCGGCTCCGGTCCCTCCCCGGACACCCCCGTGTCCGGCTTGTCCCGCTCCTCGTGCCTCATCCGACCCATCCTGCCGCACCCCACCGACAACCCGCCCGCCCCCGTCACCCCCTCGCGCCCCAGCGCATTCGTTCGGTCACCGTGTGTGCATACACACGCAAAGGGACGTATCTCGCACACTCCACGCCCCCGCAATGCACCCTGATGCCCCCGTCTGTCGGCCGCTCGTGCCACCATCATGCGGGCGGTGACTGGTGATACGAGATCAAGAAGAGACGGACTCGGCGGAGGGGCAGGGCGTGCAGCCACCTGCGGCGGCGGACACTTCAGGGGCTGAGTCGCGCCCCGACGCGTCCACCGGGCCGCGGCCGGGACGGTCCTCCGACGACGGCCGCGCGAGGGCACACTCCGGGCCGGGTCCCGGCGCGCGCTCCGGATCCGGCGGAGGGTCCGGTACGGGGTCCGGTGGCAGGGCTGGTGGAGAGTCCGGTACGGGGTCAGGTCCAGGGTCAAGTGCGGGGTCGAGTACAGGGTCAGGTGCCGGCTCAGGGTCCCGGCCCGAGCCGTCCCACGAGCCCGTCACGCCCCGTCAGCCCGTCACGCCCGACGAACCCCCCGCTTCCCACGGATCACCGGCGCCGTCGAACCCCTCCGACCAGTCCGACCCGTCCGGCTTCCCCACGTCCCGCGGCGAGCACACCGGAGCCACCCGCTCGGACGCCAAAACGGACCCCGGCTCCGGCTCCGACACCGACGCCGACGCCGACGCCGACGAGGCCTGCGACGACACCTCCGGCGGCGCCACCCGCGTCGACCGCCTCTCCGGCGACGAACCGCTCCTCGCCGCCCGCGTGCACCGCCCCTCCGACCTGCTCCGCCTGCTGATCGGCCTGCTCGCCATCGGCCTGGTCATCGGCCTCTCCGCCTTCGCCCACGGCACCACCGCCGGCCTCGAACAGGACATCAGCAAGGGCACGGGCCAGGCCCCCGACCTCATGGTCAAACTGGCCGGCCTGGCGTCCTCCATCGCCGTCCTCCTCGTCCCGGTCGCCTTCGCCATCGAGCGGCTGATCAAACGCGACGGACTGCGCATCGCCGACGGCGTCCTCGCCGCCGTCCTCGCGCACGGCGTCACCCTCGCCACCGACCTCTGGGTCGCCCGGTCCGCGCCCGACTCCATCCAGGAGGCGCTGACCAGACCCCAGCTGGGCGCCGGGCTCACCGACCCCGTACACGGCTATCTCGCCCCCGTCATCGCCTACATGACGGCCGTCGGGATGGCCCGCAGACCCCGCTGGCGGGTCGTCCTGTGGGTGGTGCTGCTGCTCGACGCCTTCGCCATGCTGGTCGCCGGGTACACCACCCCGTTCTCGATCATCCTCACCGTCCTGATCGGCTGGACCGTCGCGTACGGCACGCTCTACACCGTCGGCTCGCCCAACGTCCGCCCCACCGGGCAGACGCTGATGGCGGGTCTGCGCCGGGTGGGTTTCCGCCCGATCAGCGCCATGCGAGCCGAGGACGTGCCCGACTCCGCCGAGCAGGGCGACCGGGGCCGCCGCTACTTCGTGCCCCTGGAGGACGGTCCCCCGCTCGACGTCACGGTCGTGGACCGCGAACAGCAGGCGCAGGGCTTCTTCTACCGCGTGTGGCGCCAGCTGACCCTGCGCTCCATCACCACCCGCAGATCCATCCCCTCCCTGCGCCAGGCCCTCGAACAGGAAGCCCTGCTCGCGTACGCGGCCATCGCCGCCGGCGCCAACGCCCCCAAGCTCATCGCCACCTCCGAGCTGGGCCCCGACGCCGTCATGCTCGTGTACGAGCACCTCGGCGGCCGGTCCTTGGACGCGCTCGCCGACGACGAGATCACCGACGAGCTGATGCGCAGCGCCTGGAGCCAGGTCAGCGCCCTCCAGTCGCGCCGCATCGCACACCGCAGGCTCACCGGCGACGCCCTGGTGGTGGATCGCTCCGGCAGGGTCGTCCTCACCGAGCTGCGCGGCGGCGAGATCGCGGCGGGCGACGTCGTCCTGCGGATGGACACCGCACAGCTGCTCACGACCATGGGGCTGCGGGTCGGCGCGGAGCGCTCCGTCGCGGCCGGGGTCGAGGTGCTGGGCCCCGACGCGATCGCGGACAGCCTGCCGCTGCTCCAGCCGATCGCCCTGAGCCGCTCCACACGCGCGACGCTGCGCAGGCTCGCGCGCGAGCGCTCGCAGCGCGAGCGGGACGCGGTGCTCAAGGCATCCGAGGCGAACAAACGCGCCCGGCTGGAGGAAACACACGCGGGACCCCACTCCGCCGACGACGCGGCACACGCGGGGCACACGGCCGAGGGCCCGGCCCGTGCGGCCGCCGCCGACGGCGAGGGTCCCCGGCGGGCCGTACGGAAGTCCCTGCGGGCCGAGAAGCAGGCGGAGAAGCGCGCCATAGACGACGCGCTCGACGAGGCGCGCGAGGAGGACCTGCTCTCCCAGATCCGCCAGCAGGTGCTGCTGATCAGGCCGCAGGCGCCGGTCGAGCCGGTACGCCTGGAACGGATCAAGCCCCGGACGCTGCTCAGCTTCATCGCCGGCGCGGTCGCCGCGTACTTCCTGCTCACGCAGATCACGCAGGTCGACTTCGGCACGGTCGTCGGCGAGGCGCACTGGGGCTGGGTGGCCGCCGCGGCGGCGTTCTCGGCGCTCAGTTACGTCGCCGCCTCGATGAGCCTGTTGGGCTTCGTACCGGAGCGGGTGTCGTTCAAACGGACCGTCGAGGCACAGGTCGCCGGGTCCTTCGTCAAGATCGTCGCCCCGGCGGCGGTCGGCGGGGTCGCGCTGAACACCCGCTTCCTGCAACGGTCGGGCGTCCGGCCGGGGCTCGCCGTGGCGAGTGTGGGCGCCTCGCAGCTCTTCGGGCTCGGCGCGCACATCGTGCTGCTGCTCTCGTTCGGTTATCTCACCGGTACGGAGAAGACAGCCTCGCTGACCCCGTCCAGGACGGTGATCGCGGGCCTGCTCACGGTCGCGGTGCTGGTGCTGGTCGTGACGGCGATCCCGTTCCTGCGGAAGTTCGTGGTGACCCGGCTGCGGTCGCTGTTCGCGGGGGTCGTGCCGCGCATGCTCGACGTGCTCCAGCAGCCGATGAAGCTGCTCACGGGCATCGGCGGGATGCTGCTGCTGACCGGCACGTTCGTGATGTGCCTGGACGCGTCGATCCGGGCGTTCGACAACGGCAACCAGCAGCTCAGTTACGCGAGCATCGCCGTCGTCTTCCTGGCCGGCAACGCGCTGGGCTCGGCGGCGCCGACGCCCGGCGGTGTCGGCGCCGTGGAGGGCGCGCTGACGCTGGGTCTGCTGGCGGTCGGCCTGCCCAAGGAGGTCGCGGCACCGGCGGTGCTGCTGTTCCGCCTGATGACGCTGTGGCTGCCGGTGCTGCCGGGCTGGGTGTCGTTCAACCACCTGACGCGCAAGGGAGCGCTCTAGGCAGTGTCCGCGCCCGCCCGGCCGCTCGGCGTTCGGAGTGGGGTGGGGGCGGTCAGTTCACGGTCTTCAGGAAGGCCGTCAGGCTGTCCAGGAGCATCGTGGTGCCCTGCTCGGCCATGTCGCGCTGTTCGGCGGTGTCGCACGTCTGGGTCACCGTGATGTGGGTCCCGGCGGCGCTCTCCTCGGCGAGTTCGACGGTCATGAGCGTCTGCTCGTCCTTCCCGGGCACGTCCATGCCGGTGACCAGACGCCGGTTCACCTCGACCTCGGCGTACGAGCCGGTCAGCGGGAACTGGCCGCCGTCCGGGGTCACCACCGTCGACTTCCACGTCCCGCCCGGCCGCACGTCCATCTCCACGGACCCGGGGGCGGCGTAGGACCACTGCGCGTAGGCCTCCGCGGTGGTCCAGGCGCTCCACACCGCCGGCACGGGCGCCTCCAGGACGCGCTCCAGCGTGTAGGAGAAACCGTCGGCGGTCGTCTGTTCCTTGGTCATCTCAGGCTCCATGTCTCGCTCTTGTGAGGTGGTATCGGTGCAGACCGGGACGGGCGCCGAAACTCATCGGTCCGGTGTACGCCCCGGCCGCCACCCGCCCGGCCCGCCACCCGCCCGGCCGCCACCCGCTTGGCCCGTGGCCCCGGGCGCCCCGGCGGGACCCGGCGCAGGATGGATCCATGCCGACCCCCTCCGCCCGGCGCACCGCGCCGCTCGCCGCTGTCACCGCCGCCGCCCTCCTGGCCGTCACCGGATGCTCCGACAGCGGGGGGTCCGCCGGCGCGGGCCCCGTCAGCGGGGACGGCGGCGACCGGAACAGGCCCAAGGGCCTCGCCTCCCAGCGGCTGGACTGGACGGCGTGCAAGGCGCCCACGGCCGCGCAGGGCGGCGGTACGGCCCCCTCGCCGCTCCCCGGGGGCGTGCGGTGGCAGTGCGCGTCCATGGACGTGCCACTCGACTACGCGAAGCCGGACGGCGACACCATCGCGCTGGCCCTGATCCGCGCCGAGGCCCGCGACAGGAGCAAGCGGATCGGCTCGCTCGTCTTCAACTTCGGCGGCCCCGGCGGCTCCGGGATCACCGCCCTGCCGTCCTTCGCGCCGGACTACGAGACCCTGCGCGGCCGGTACGACCTGGTCAGCTTCGACCCGCGCGGGGTGGGCCGCAGCGACGGCGTGGAGTGCGAGAGCGACAAGCAGCTCGACACGTTCTACGCGCAGGACGCCACCCCCGACACCACGGCGGAGGAGAAGACCTTCACCAAGAACCTCACGGCCTACGCCTCCGCCTGCGAGAAGAACTCGGGCCAGGCACTCCCCCACGTGGGTACGACCAACGCCGCGCGGGACATGGAGATGATGCGCCAGGTCCTCGGCGACAAGAAGCTGAACTACTTCGGGATCTCGTACGGCACCGAACTGGGCGGCGTGTACGCCCACCAGTTCCCGAAGTCCGTCGGCAGGACGGTCTTCGACGCGGTGGTCGATCCGAGCCAGGACTCCGAACAGGGCTCGCTGGGCCAGGCGCGGGGCTTCCAGCTCGCACTGGACAACTTCGCCAAGGACTGTGTGTCGCGGGGCAGCGCCTGCAAGCTGCCGGGAACCACCCCGAAGGAGATCGAGGCGTTCATCACCGGGCTGCTCGGGCAGCTCGACAAGAAGCCCATCGCCGGGATCGGCCCCAGGAAGCTGACCCAGACCGAGGCCACCAACGGCATCGCACAGACCCTCTACTCGCAGGAGTTCTGGCCCCTGCTGGAGCAGGGGCTCGACGAGGCGGACGCGGGCAGCGGCGCCCTGCTGCTGGCCCTGTCCGACTCGATGAACGGCCGCGACCAGCAAGGCCGGTACAGCAATCTCCAGGCGGCGAACGCGGCGATCAACTGCGTCGACTCGAAGGACCGTTACACCCTGGAGCAGACCAAGGCGAGGCTCCCGGAGTTCCGGAAGGCGTCGCCCGTCTTCGGGGACTTCCTCGGCTGGGGCATGATGTCCTGCTCGCGCTGGCCGGTGCCGGGGCAGTGGCCCCACCCGGACGTCAGCGCGCCGGGCGCCGCGCCGATCCTGGTCATCGGCAACACCGGCGACCCCGCCACCCCGTACGCGGGGGCCAGGGCGATGGTCGACGCGCTCGGCAAGGGCGTCGGCGTGGAGATCACGTACAAGGGGCAGGGCCACGGCGCGTACAACAGCGGCAACGCCTGCGTCCAGAAGGCGGTGAACGGCTTCCTGCTGAACGGGAAGGTGCCGGCGGCGGGCACGGTCTGTTCCTAGGAGGCGGCCGGGTACGACGGTGGGGCGGGCCGCGTCCGGGCCCGCCCCACCGTCGTACAGCCGACGTCCTGGTCCTACGAGACGGCCTAGTAGACCGGCTTCTCCGGCTCGATCGTGTTGACCCAGCCGATGACCCCGCCGCCCACGTGCACCGCGTCCGAGAAGCCCGCCGCCTTGAGCACGGCCAGCACCTCGGCGCTGCGGACACCCGTCTTGCAGTGCAGGACGATCTTCTTGTCCTGCGGCAGGCCCGCCAGGGCCGTCCCCATGAGGAACTCGTTCTTCGGGATCAGCTTGGCGCCGGGGATCGAGACGATCTCGTACTCGTTCGGCTCCCGTACGTCGATGACCTCGATGTTCTCGCCGTCGTCCATCCACTCCTTGAGCTGCTTGGGAGTGATGGTCGAGCCGGCCGCCGCCTCCTGGGCCTCCTCGGACACGACGCCGCAGAAGGCCTCGTAGTCGATCAGCTCGGTGACGGTCGGGTTCTCGCCGCAGACCGCGCAGTCCGGGTCCTTGCGGACCTTGACCTGGCGGTACTGCATCTCCAGGGCGTCGTAGATCATCAGCCGCCCCACGAGCGACTCGCCGACGCCCGTGAGCACCTTGATCGCCTCGGTCACCTGGATGGACCCGATGGACGCGCAGAGCACGCCCAGCACGCCGCCCTCGGCGCAGGAGGGGACCATGCCGGGGGGCGGGGGCTCCGGGTAGAGGCAGCGGTAGCACGGGCCGTGCTCGGACCAGAAGACGCTCGCCTGGCCGTCGAAGCGGTAGATCGAACCCCACACGTACGGCTTGTTCAGCAGCACGCAGGCGTCGTTGACGAGATAGCGGGTGGCGAAGTTGTCCGTGCCGTCCACGATCAGGTCGTACTGCGAGAAGATCTCCATCACGTTCTCGGCTTCGAGCCGCTCTTCGTGGAGGACGACCTTCACATAGGGGTTGATCCCGAGGACGGAGTCACGGGCGGACTGCGCCTTGGACCGGCCGATGTCGGCCTGGCTATGGATGATCTGGCGCTGGAGGTTCGACTCGTCGACCTCGTCGAACTCCACGATGCCGAGCGTGCCGACACCGGCCGCCGCCAGGTACATCAGGGCCGGCGAGCCGAGGCCACCGGCCCCCACACACAGCACCTTCGCGTTCTTCAGCCGCTTCTGCCCGTCCATCCCGACGTCCGGGATGATCAGATGACGGGAGTACCTGCGGACCTCGTCGACGGTGAGCTCGGCAGCGGGCTCGACCAGGGGGGGCAGCGACACAGGGACCTCAACATGGGGTTGGTCGGTCATTCAATAAGGAATCTTCCCTTTAACACTGCCACGGCCCGGCTCATTCCGAGATACCTGGTCCGACTCGCGAGACGATTTCGTCCCAGTAGCCGGGCAACGTCGCAAAGGGGTTGTTCTCTCCCGTCCTGTCACCCCGGTCGGTGAAGAAGACCGTGCCCGCGCCCTGCCAGCGGGCGACGCGCATCGCCTCGTCGAGATGGGTGCGCGGGACGCCGTGGACGAGATGGACGAACCGCTCCGGCGGGTGGTCGGCGGTCCACTCGGCCGCCTGTGACCAGCGGTACCGGTCCCAGGGGCCGGAGAACGTGACCAGTTGGTCCGCGATCTCGGCGTACCCGGGGTGCGGGTGGGTCCCGTGGGCCAGGACGATGTGCCCGCCGCCGGACCCACCGTAGACCGACCCACCGCCGGCCGACCCGCCGTCGACCGACCCGCCGTCACCGAACCCCCCGGGGCCGCTCTCCAGCACCACCTCCAGCGTGGCCGTCGTCAGCCGTACGTCGGTCAGGTCCGACCCGTTCGACGGACACCGGTCCAGGTAGAAGCCCCCGACCCGGTACCAGTCGGTGTAGTCCTGTGCCTCGGCGATGATCTCGCCGAACGACCGCTCCCCGTACGCCAGGTCGAGATGACCGAGCACCCGCACGCCCGCGTCGCCGAGGCGGCCCGCGGCCTCCAGGCAGTGCGGGTCGGGGCGGGAGCCCGGGCCGTCCGCGACGTTGAGGACGGCCCAGTGCAGGGGGGTGCCCGGGCGGGCCAGCCCGGCCCACTCGGCGGGGGCGAGCAGCGGGTGCGCGTATCCGGGGACACCGAGGCCGAGGCGGTCCGCCCCGGTGGCGGAGAGGCGGCCGCCGGTGGTGGTCAGATACGGCACGCCGCCTCCATCCAGATGTCCGCGAGGGACTCCTCCAGATTGATCCGGGGACGCCAGCCGAGCCGGTCGCGGGCGGTGCGCACGTCCGCCTGCTGCCAGTTGCCGCAGCCGTCGGGGTACGGGGAGGGCCCGATGCCCAGGTGTTCCACGAGCGGTTCACCGCGCTGCGCGCCGAGGGCGGCGTGACCGGTGCGGACCGGGCCGCCGGGCGCGTCCAGTTCGTGCAGGGCGCCCGCGTAACCCGCGACCCTGGCCAGGACGGCGGCGGCGTCGCGCAGCTTCACGGCGCGGCCGGTGCCGATGTTGACGACGCCCTGCGCGGCGGAGAGGGAGGCGGCGTGGACCGCGCGCGCCACGTCCCGTACGTCCACGAAGTCCCGCTGCACGCCGAGGCCGGCGAGTTTCAGCTCGCCGTCGCCGGACTGCATGGCGCGGCGCATGGCCTCCGCGAGGCGGCCGAGCGGGGAGCCCGCGGGGGTGCCGGGGCCGACGGGCGAGAAGACCCGCAGGACGACGGCGTCGAGGCCGGAGCCGAGGACGAGTTCGGACGCGGCGAGCTTGCTCACGCCGTACGGGCCGCCCGGCCGGGCCACGGCGTCCTCGGCGGTCGACGAGCCCTGGGGGGAGGGCCCGTACTCGGACGCGCAGCCGAGCTGGACGAGGCGCGCGCCGCAGCCGCTGCGGCGTAGCGCCTCGCAGACGGTGGCGATGGCGACGGTGTTGTGGCGGACCAGTTCGCGGGCGCCGCCGCGGGTGGCGCCGGCGCAGTTGATGACCACCCCGGGGTGGACGGCGTCCAGGAAGCGGGTGAGCGCGCCGGGGCTGCCGCCGGCGAGGTCGAACCGTACGTCGGCGTCGTCGCCCCGGCCGAGTGCGGTGAGATGCACGGCGGGGTCGGCGAGCAGCCGGTCGGCCACGAAGCGGCCGAGGAAACCGTTGGCACCGAGCAGCAGGACCCTCATCGCGCGACCGCCCCTCTGTGCCGACGGGGGCGACGAACCGGCGCGGGCGCCGGAGCTGGGGCTGGAGAGTGCGGGGTCATGTGGGTCGTCTCCTTAGGGGGCGTACGGGGGTGGTGCTCGTAGGGGCGTGCGGGAGTGGTGCGGTCATGGGGCGTACCGGGGTGGTACGGGGGTGGCTCCTCAGGTGTGGGCCGGGGCCCGGGTGAGTACGGGGGCGGCGTGGGCGGGCGGCCCCGGCGCGGCGCCGCCGCAGGCGAGGGCGGGCACGGCGCCCGGGCCCCACGCCTGGGCGAGATCGGCGACCGGTACGGCGAGCTGGTCGGCGCCGGGGAGGCGGCCCGCGAGCACGGACGCGCGGGCCAGGGCCTCGACGGCGCAGGCGGTGACCAGGCCGGTGGCGGCGGGGCCGGGGAAGCCGTGGACGGTGAGCAGCCGGGCGAGGAGCAGGAGCGTGCCGACGGCTACGGCGTGCGCGGGCGCGCCCCGGTCGCCGGGGGTGTCCTCGACCGCCGGACGGGCTTGATTTTCCCGCCCCCGCGCCCGCGACGGAGCGCGATCAGCGCGGCCGGGACGAGCACCGTCAAGCGTGCCCGGCCGGGCACCATCAAGCCCGGCCAGGACCACGACGTACAGGCGGCCTACGCGCGTGAGCAGCAGGGGGCGTACGCGGGCGGTGAAGTCGGCGAGGCCCTGGCCGTGGTGGAGTCCGCGCAGCGCCCGTACGGAGAAGGGGTGGGCGCACCGGGCGGCGAGCGGGCCGAGGGGCGCGGGCCAGGGGACGGAGAGGCCTGCGCCGGGGAGGAGGACCAGGAGGGTCCAGCCGCCGCGTCCGGTGCGCCCCGCCCGCTCTGCGCGGGCGTCGGCGGTGCGCGCCGGGCGCGCGGTCCCGCGCGGGGCGCGGGCGTACAGCTCCTCGGCGAGCGAGAAAACGTCACGGTGCCGGAACCGCGCGGCGGGCTGCCGTACGGCCCTGCCGGTTCCGCCGGTGACGAGCGGCGTGAAGACGACGGCCGCGGGCCCGGCGGCCGGGGCGAGGGGGCCCGCCGTCATGGCGGGCGGGGCTATGCGCGCCTCGCCGGCCGGTACGGAGCCCGTCAGAGGGGCCGTCGACAGGGGAGCCGTCGGCCGGGGGCTCCGCGGGCTGGAGGCCGTCGCGCGGGAGGCCGTCGGCGGGGGCGTGTGGCGGTGCGCGGGCGGGGTCGCGTGGGCGGGGGTGAAGGGCGTGCGCGCCGGGGCGGAGGGCGTGCGGGGGGCGTGGTCAGACATGGCGGCCTCCGGCTCCCGCGCGGGCGCCGACCGGTTCGCAGGACGTGGCCCGGCGCCCGGGGACGAAGTGCGCGGCGAACCGGCGGCGGTCACGGTGTCCGTACGTACGGCCGTCGTCCGCCGGGCCCCAGAGCGGCGCGGTGCGCACGCGGCGGGCTTGGGGCGGCGGTGGGATCCAGTCGCTCGCCGCCTGCCGGGCGCCGCGGCTCAGCGCGTAGGGGTCGAACTCGTGCCGCGCGAGCCCGCGCACGAGCCGGTCGCACCACAGCCCGGACTCACCCGTCGCATACGGACAGCCACCGTCCGTGAGCAGTCCGATCCGCACGAGGACACCCCCGATCTCCCTTGTGAGCGGCCGCCGTTGATCGGCGACTCGCAGCGGGACGACCGTAAGCGGACATGGCGGTGGCGCGACGGACGGTTGTCCGTCGCACCACCAGAAGGGGTGAATCCACGTAACTTTCCCGCACCGGTGGCGTTCCGTCGCGCTACGGTGCGCTTACGTCACGCACCGTCAGGCTGCGGCCACGTCCTTGCGGAGCCCGGTGCGGGCCGCCCTGCGCTCGGCGGCGACCGCGGGATCGAGCGCGGGTACGGCGGCGAGCAGTTGGCGGGTGTACGGGTCGGAAGGCGCCCCGTACACCTCGTCGACCGTGCCCTGTTCGACGATCCGGCCCGCCCGCATGACCGCGACCCGGTCGCTGACGTGCCGGACGACGGCGAGGTCGTGGGCGATGAAGACCAGCGCGAGGCCCAGCTCCCGCTGGAGTTCGGCGAGCAGGGCGGTGACCTGGGCCTGGGTCGTCACGTCGAGCGCGGAGACGGGCTCGTCACAGACGATCAGCCGGGGTTCGGCGGCGAGGGCCCGGGCGATGCCGACGCGTTGGCGCTGACCGCCGCTGAACTCGTGCGGGTAGCGGTCGTACCGGTCGGGGTCGAGCCCGACGCGCTCCAGCAACTCCCGTACGCGCGCGACGGTCCGCGCCTGGTCGAGCACGCCGGCGGCCCGCAGCGGGTCGGCGACGGATTCGCCGATGGACCTGCGCGGATTGAGCGAGGAGACGGGGTCCTGGAAGACCATCTGGAGTTCGCGCCGGTAGGGGCGCAGCTCCTTCTCGGACAGGGTGCCGATGTCGGTGTCGCGGTAGCGGAGTTGTCCGGCAGTGGGGTCGAGGAGGCGGACGAGCATGCGGCCCAGGGTGGTTTTGCCGCTGCCGCTCTCGCCTACGATGCCGAGGGTTTCGCCGGGGCGGACGGTGAGGCTGACGCCGTCCACGGCGGTGACGGTCGTGCGGCCGCGCTTGAACTCCCGGCGGAGGTCGACGGCCTCCAGGAGGACGGTGTCGCTGTCGTGCGCGGCCACGCGCTGGGCGGTTCCGTCCTCAATCGCCGGACGGGCTGGAATTGGCCCGGTGCGGGCTCTCGTCAGAGCTGAGTCCACCCTCGGGACCGCCGCCAGCAGCGCCCGCGTGTACGCCTCCCTCGGGGCGCCCAGGACCTCCGTCACCGTGCCTGTCTCGACCTGGCGGCCGTGGCGCATCACCAACACCTCGTCCACGCTCTCCGCCGCCACCCCCACGTCGTGCGTCACCAGCAGCAGGCCCATGCCCGTCTCGCGGCGCAGGTCGTGCAGCAGGTCCAGGATCTGGGCCTGGACGGTGACGTCCAGGGCCGTTGTCGGCTCGTCCGCGATGAGGAGCCGGGGTTCGCACGCCAACGCCATCGCGATGAGCGCGCGTTGCCGCATCCCGCCGCTGAACTCGTGCGGCCGGGACCGGGACCGCCGTGCCGCGTCCGGGATGCCGACCCGGTCGAGCACCTCGACGGCCCGCGCCCGCGCCGCCTTGCGCGAGGCGTCCGTGTGCACGCGGTAGACCTCGGCGATCTGGTCGCCGACCGCGTAGTACGGGTCCAGGGACGACAGCGGGTCCTGGAAGACCATCGCCGCCACCGCCCCGCGCAGCGCCCGCAGTTCGCGGTCGGAGGCCGTGGTCACGTCCGTACCGTCGACCAGGACCGTGCCGCCGACCTCCGCGCCGGTCCCCCGGTGCAGGCCGAGCAGCGCGGCGGCCACGGTGCTCTTGCCGCTGCCGGACTCCCCGACCAGGCCGATCGCCCGGCCCGCGTCGAGCGAGAAGGACAAGCCGTCCACGGCCCGTACCGACTCCTCCCCCGTCGTGAAATCGACGGTGAGTCCTTGCACCACCACCAGTCGCTCGCTCACTGGAGCACCACCCTCCGGTCGGCCACGGCGTACAGCAGATCGGCGAGCACGTTCGCCAGGACAACGGCGGTCCCGATCACCAGGACCACCCCGACCACCACCGGCAGGTCGATCACCTTCACGGCGTCGATCAGCGTCTTGCCGATGCCGGGAATGCCGAAGAGCGATTCGGTGAGCACCGCGCCGCCGAGGACCGTACCGACATCGAGCGCGTTGAGCGCGATGACCGGCGGGACGGCGCCCCGCAGCGCGTGCTTCCCGACGACCGCCCGCTCCCCCACGCCGTACGCGCGGAAGGTGCGGATGTGGTCCTCGGCGAGCGTCTCCAGAGTCGAACTGCGCGTCAGCCGCGCGTACTTGGCGCTCTCGAAGAGACCGAGGGTGAACCACGGCAGGAGCATGTTCCACGCCCACTGCTCGGGGTCCTCGGTGAGCGGCACGTACGACGGGAACGGCAGCCACTGGAGGTACGCGCAGACCACCATCAGGATCAGCAGCCCGAGGATGAAGACGGGGGTGCTGGTGCCCGCGAGGGTGAACAGGGTCAGGACCCGCTCGGTGACGCCCCCGCGCCGCAGCGCGGAGAGCAGCCCGGTGCCGACCCCGATGACCAGCCACACCACCATCGCGCCGAACGCGAGGGAGGCGGTCGCGGGGAGCCGCTGGACGATCAGCTGGGTGACCTGCTGGTCGGTCTGGTACGAGAAGCCGAGGCAGGGGGCGTCGCAGTGCAGCGTGGCCGTACCGGTCGAGTAGTCCCGGCCGGCGAAGACGCCCTGGATGAAGTGGGCGTACTGCAACCACACCGGGTCGGTCAGTTTGAGCTGTTCCCTGACCTGCGCGACCTGCTGCGGCGAGCAGCGCTCCCCGCAGGCGAGCCGGGCCGGGTCGCCCGGGGCCACGTAGAAGAGCGCGTAGATCACGACGGACAGGACGAGCAGGACGAGCAGCGCGCCGCCGAGCCGTTTGAGCAGGTAGCGCGTCATGAGGCCGTTCCCTCGGGCGTCTCGCGTGCGGTACGGGGGGTACGGGCCGCGCCCTTGCGCGAGCGGCCGATCCGCAGCCGGCTGGCCTCGCGCGGGTCGAGCGCGGTGCGGACCGCGTCGCCGAGCACGGTGAAGGCGAGGACGGTCACGAACAGCACCCCGGAGGGCAGCAGCACGTACATGGGGTCGGCGCGGAACCACGTCTGCGCGCCCGACAGCATCTGTCCCCAGGACGGTGTCGGCGGTGTGACGCCGACACCGAGGAAGGACAGCGAGGCCTCGGTCACGATGTTCGAGGGCAGCAGGATCGACGCGTACGTGATGACGGGCGCGGCGAGCGACGGCAGCAGTTCGCGCCGGGCCACCCGCAGCTTGCCGGAGCCGCCGAGGCGGGCCGCGGCGACGAAGTCGAGTTCTTTGAGGCTGAGGGTCTGGGCCCGCACGATCCGCGACGTACCGCCCCAGTTGAGCAGGCCGATGATCAGGATCAGCAGCAGCGAGCGGGGGAACTCGGAGGGGACCACGGCCGTCAGGGCGATGCCCATGACCAGGAACGGCAGCGCGACCATCACGTCGGTGACGCGGCTGAGGAAGGTGTCGAGGAAGCGGTTGCCGAGGCCTGCCGCGAGGCCGACGGCCACCCCGATGGCGAGCTGGACCACGGTGGCGCCGAGGGCGACGAGCAGGGAGACGCGGGCGCCGTACAGCATCCGTACGAACAGGTCGCGCCCGGTGCCGGGTTCGACACCGAGCCAGTGGTCGGCGCTCACCCCGCCGAAGGAGCCGGTCGGCACCCCGCCGCGCGCGGAGTCGATCAGGCTGTCGTGGTACGTGTTGGCGTCCTGGCCCTCCAGCGCGGCGAGCAGCGGCGCGGCGAGCGCCAGGACCACCAGCAGGACGAGGACGACGGCCGCGACGACCGCCGAGGGGCGGGAGCGCAGCCGTCGCCACACCTGGCGCCCGCCCGAGGCGGCGACGGGAGTCGCCGCCTCGGACGTCAGGAGATCAGCGGCAGTCACTTGACGGAGACCTGCGAGATGTCGAGGACACCGGTCCAGTCACTGATGACGACGTTCTTGACGTCCTTGCCGACCAACCGCTTGTACACGGGGTGGAAGAGGGGGACGTCGAGCGCCTGCTCGCCGATCTTCTTGTCGAGGGCGCCCCAGCGCTTCGCGGCGGCGGCCGGGTCGGTCAGCTTGTTGATCTCGTCGATCTCCTTGTTGACCGCGGGGTCGTTCAGCTGCGCGTGGTTGAAGTTGCCCGCGCCGTCCTTGACGATCTGGCGGCCGTCGAAGATCGGGGCGAGGAAGGGACCGCCGGACGGCCAGTCGGCTCCCCAGCGGGAGAGGAAGAAGCCGGGCTCCTTGGAGACGGTCTTGCGGGCCTCGCCGAAGGCATTGTTCTCCAGGCCTTCGAGCTTGACGGTGATGCCGGCCTTCTTGAGCGCCTCCTGGACGGCGGTGGCGACCTCGGGGCTCGTCTCGCGGTTCTGCTCGGTGGAGTGCGTGAGGGTGATGGTCAGCCCCTTCGGGTAACCGGCCTCCTTCAGCACCTCCTTGGCCTTGACCGGGTCACCGGTCTTCCCCGCCGGGAACGGGTCGTACGGCGTGTAGCCGAAGGCCGGCTGGTTGGGCAGGAAGGTCGTCGCGGGCTCGGCGAGCGCGGAGCCGCCTGCCGCGTTGACGACGCTGGTGCGGTTGATCGCGTACGAGATGGCCTGGCGCACCTTGGGGTTGTCGAACGGCTTCACCTTCGGGTTGAAGGCGAGGTAGTTGGTGTACCCGAAGTGACCGGTGCCGACACGCGAGGCGAGGTTCTTGTCGCTGCCGACCTGGGCCAGCTCGGCCGGTCCGAGGTTGGTGTCCGTGGTGATCGCGGCGGCGTCGGCGCCCGTGCTGGTGGACAGGCGCTGGTTGATGACGGCCGCGTCGAGGCCCGCCTTCACGTCGATCCTGTCCGGGTAGGCGTGCCGCTCGTCGTCGGTCGCCTCCGACCAGTTCGGGTTGCGCTCCAGGACGAGGTGCTCGCCGTCGCCCTCGTTCTTGACGACCTTGTACGGGCCGGAGGAGACGGGCTTCTCCTCGTACTTCGTCCCGGTGTCCTTGGCCTTCGGCACCGGCGCGAACTGCGTGGCGGTGGCGAGGAACGGGAAGTCGCCCTCGGGCTTGTCCAGCTTGAAGACGATGGTCTTCGCGTCGGGCGTCTCGATCGAGGCGAGGCCCTTCTTGTCCTTGTACGGGCCCTCGTACGTGGACCCGCCGATGAGCCAGTCGCGCAGGTACGGGGCGCCGCCGGACAGTTCGGCCGCGAAGGAGCGCTCGATGCCGTACTTGATGTCGGCGCTGGTGATCGGGGAGCCGTCCTCGAACTTCAGCCCGTCCTTGAGGGTGTACGTCCACTCGGTGGCGTCCGCGTTGGGCCGGCCGGTGTCGGTGGCGAGGTCGGGGACGACCTTGTTGCCCTCGGCGCCGTTCTCCCGGTTGCGGGTGGTGAGCGTACGGAAGACGAGCGAGGGGACGTTGCCGCCGCCGGACGTGTAGAGGCGCGCCGGGTCGAAGTCGGTCTGCGGCTCGTTGTTGAGCACCGAGAGCGTCCCGCCCTTCTGCGGCTTGCCGGAGGCCGAGGCCGCGCCGCCGTCGCCCTTGGCATCGTTGTCCTCGGGACCGCAGGCGGCGGCGCCCGCGGCCATGGCCAGGGTGACGGCTGCCACTGCCACGCGGCGGGAAATGACGGACGGTTGACGCATGGGAAGAAGCCTCTCGGTGTGCTGCACAGGCAGGGGGGTTGGGGTGGTGCCAGGAGATCGGACGGCGGGGATCGCCCTCCGGCCGGAGGCAGGCAGCAGTGACCGAGGTGGGGAGAGTGAACCGGCTGGCCGCGCCTGCGTACGGACGGAGTACGCCCAGTGCGGTGAACGACGGCGGGAAGGCCGGCGCGCGCGAGGGCAGGCGTCAGCGACAGAGAATGTCCGCCACGCACAGCGCGGTCACGCCGATGAGCGCGAGCTCAATGGCGGCATGACCAGAAGTGGCGGTGCGGCGGGGAGACATGCCGAGAAATATGAACGACCCCGCGTCCGGATGTCAATGTGATTTGAGACGGCTGTCTCACCCACTGATCTCGATGCCTGCTCAACGTGTCGGATACACCCAGGGGTTCGGCTTGCACCTGATCCCCTCCACGTTCAGGGACTTGGTCTGTTGCTGCATGACGGGCGCGAGGGTCCCCGGCGTGCGGCAGCTCACATGGCTGTGCCCGAGCCGGTGCCCCACCTCGTGGTTGATGAGCATCTGCCGGTACGCGAACATCGCCCGGTCGCCGTACGTCTCCGAACCCCGCGCCCAGCGGAACGCGTTGATCATGACGCGGTCGGTGGAGGCCGAGTCGCAGGACACGTTGTCGACGGTGGTGTCGAGGCCGGACTTGGCGCACCAGACCGCGGTGGTCCCCGGGCTGGCCAGGGTGATCACGAAGTCGGGATCGCCCTGGGAGATCCGCTCGAAGGTCATGGCGCCGTTGTGCGCCCAGCTCCGGTCGTCGTTGAGCGTCTTCTGCACGGCCTCGGCGAACAGCGCCGAGTCCAGGCCGAGTCCCTTCTCCACGTCGACCCGGTAGCGGAACTTCTGGCCCTTGCCAGGACCCTTGTCGAGGCCCCGTACGGCACTGAAGTCGCCGGACGCCTTGAGCTTCGGGTCGAGGGGGAACTGCTGGGTCATCAGCTGCGCGTACGTGAGGGGCGCCACGACCCGCTTCGGCGCCGCCTCCCCGGCCGGGGTGGGCCGGCCCTCCGAGCGGGAGGTGAGGTCGTCCGCGGTGCCCCGGTCCGTACCGCCGGACGCCTTGGCGCTCACCTCGCGGGTGCCGCCGTCGGCGACCTGTCCGGCCACGACGACGGCGAGGACGGTGGTCACCGCCGCGGCCGCGATGCCGGTGAGGGCGCGGCCCTTTCCGCCCCGGGCGGTGTGCTGCGCCGCGTCGGCCGCAGGGGCGGGCGGGCCGTCGAGGTCGCAGGGCGCGGGGCCGAAGCCGGGCGCCGTGCCCGGTCCCGAGACCGTACGGAGCGAGCCGGTGGTGTCGAACGCGTCGAAGCCGTCGAACGCGTCGACGAACTCCCGCCGGGGGCCCGGGACCCGCGACGCCGTCCCGGCGCCGGAGCGCGTACGGCCCGTGGGCATCTCGACGCCCGGCCGGTCGCCGTACCGCTGCGGGGAGCCCCAACCGCCGCCGGGCTCACGCTGTTCGGGATGCCCGCCGCGCACCCGTGGTCCGCCGGGCGCGGCGGTGGCGTCCGGCGCGCCCCGGTGCTGCTCGGGCCCGGCGGCGCCGCCGGAGCGCGGCCTGCCGCCCTCCGAGCCGTCGGGTCCGGCGGCCGGGGGGTCGGCGGCCGGTGCGCCGGGCACCTGGCCGCCTCTGTTCCGCGAGCCCTGCGGAACGGAGCCTTTGCGACTGTGTCGTCCCACGCCCCGGTCAGCTCCTGTGATGGTCGTCGATGAGGTCCCGGCAGGCCTGCGCGACCTGCTCGGGGTACTCCATCATGGCAACATGCCCGGCCTCGGGGAGCGTCAGGAGCCGTGAATCACGGAACGCGGCCGACGCCTTGCGGGCCATACGGTACGAAACGAGCTGATCCCGGCCCCCGTACACGAGCAGGGTCGGCGCCAGGACCCGTTCGGCCTGCCGCCACAGACCGTGTTGACCACCGAGGGTGTACTCGTTCACGATACTGCGCGCCGAGCGGGCCATCACGTCCCAGAAATAGGGCAGTTCGAGCCTGCGCTCCATCTCCTTGACCGCGTTGGCCAGTTCCTCGTCGGTGACGAGCGACGGGTCGCCGTAACAGAGGGCCAGCAGTCCCCGGGTGCGCTCCTCCGCCGTCCAGCCCCGGGTCAGCCGCCCGAAGAGCGCCGTCATGCCGGGGAGGGCCACCAGCGCGGTGGGGACGGCGCTGCGCTGGATCCGCAGCTCGGGCAGCGCCGGTGAGATCAGCGTGAGCGTCCGGACGAGATCGGGGCGGGCAGCGGCCACACGGGTCGCGATCGCGCCGCCGAGGGAGTTGCCGAAGAGGTGCACGGGCCCGCGCCGGCCCGCGTCCAGCAGCCGGACCACCGCGCGGGCCTGGCCGGTGATCGAGTAGTTGCCGTCGTCCGGCGGCGGCGAGTCCCCGAAGCCGGGCAGGTCGACGGCCTCGCCGTCCACCACGCCCTCCAGGAGCGGCATCAGCGCGGACCAGTTCTCCGACGAGCCGCCGAGTCCGTGGACGTAGAGCGCGGGCGGTGCTCCGGTGTGCGTCGCGGGCCGGGACCGTACGGTCAGGGTGAGCCCGGGAAGCACCACCGGGCGCAGCCGCTCCCCCTGCCTGATCCGTACGGCGCTGACCCGTGGAGCCACGGCGGCGGCAAGGGATTCCGGCAGCTCGGTCGAAGACATGCGGGCAATGTTACGAGACGATCACGCGCGGATTCGTGTGTTCGCCGTCACAGTCCCCCATGGCGCCGCGCGGCCCCTGCTCCTACTCTCGGAGGAAGGGGCCTTCGCGCCCCCGTCCCTTTCCTACGCGGAGAGAAAGGGCAGTGATGACGGCCGACCCCACGGACCGGGACGAGACCGGCGAGACCGACGAGATCGGCACCGAGACGCCGGAGGACGACGCCGCGGAACAGCGCGCGGACGTGCGCCCCGACGAGGACGAGGCCTCTGACGGGCCGCTCGGCGCCGACCCGGCGGAGGCCGACGAGGGTGACGCCGCGGAACAGGCGAGGGCGGTGACCCTCGACGAGGACGAATACCGCTGAGCCGTCCGGTCCGTGAAATTGTGCTTCCGCACCACACGCCGCCCCGTTGCCCAAAAGTACGATGGCGGCGCGGCGCACCGCGCGCACAGAACGAATTTTTGGGAGGCGGCGTGACAGCCATAGAGCAGACCGAGGCGGCACGCCCGCGAGGCACCCGTCTGCCGCGCCGCGCGCGACGCAACCAGCTGCTGGGCGCGGCACAGGAGGTATTCGTCGCGCAGGGCTACCACTCGGCGGCGATGGACGACATCGCGGAGCGCGCGGGCGTCAGCAAGCCCGTCCTCTACCAGCACTTCCCCGGCAAGCTGGAGCTGTACCTGGCCCTGCTGGACCAGCACTGCGAGTCACTGCTCCAGGCGGTCCGTACGGCGCTGGCGTCGACCACGGACAACAAGCTCCGGGTCGAGGCGACGATGGACGCCTACTTCGCGTACGTGGAGGACGAGGGCGGCGCGTTCCGCCTGGTCTTCGAGTCGGACCTGACCAACGAGCCCGAGGTGCGCAAGCGGGTCGACCTGGTCGCCCTCCAGTGCGCCGAGGCGATCTCGGACGTGATCGCCGAGGACACCGGGCTGTCCAAGGAGGAGTCCATGCTGCTGGCCGTGGGCCTGGGCGGGGTCTCCCAGGTGGTGGCCCGCTACTGGCTCTCCAGCGAGTCCGCGATCCCGCGCGAGCAGGCGGTCCAGCTCCTCACCTCCCTGGCCTGGCGCGGCATCGCCGGCTTCCCGCTGCACGGCAGCGAGCAGCACTGACCCGGGGCGTCCCCGCGGCGGGCGTCCCGTGTTCGCTGCGGGCGTGCCCGTCCGGCGCCTTTCCGATGGTCTCTCCGGGCTAATGTGTGCTGCGTACAGCGCGGCTCGCCGCGCAACGCACTGACCGTTCGGAGGGACATAGCGGTGGAGGTCAAGATCGGCGTGCAGCACACGCCCCGCGAGATCGTTCTGGAGAGCGGGCAGTCCGCCGAGGAGGTCGAGCGCGCCGTGGCCGACGCGCTCGCCGGCAAGGCGCAGCTGCTCAGCCTCACGGACGACAAGGGGCGGAAGGTCCTCGTACCGGCCGAGCGGATCGCTTACGTGGAGATCGGTGAGCCGGCGACACGACGCGTCGGATTCGGCGCGCTCTAGCCTTCGGCAGGAGTGACGGGAAGGCCCGGCGGGGTTCCGCCGGGCCTTCGCGCTGCGAGGGTTGTGTTCGGCTCACCGCGGGTAGTGACGGGTCAGCGGTTTCGCATGATCGTAAGACCCACTCCCGGCGTCGTGAGGTGAACAGCAGTGGTCTCGGAAGCTCTTGTCTCGGTCCTGCTCGGACTCGGTCTTTCGTGGGCCGCGGCCCACCTCCTGCCGCACCGGCTTCCGGCCCGCCGCACGGTGTTCCTCGCGGGCACCCTGGGCACCGTCTTCGGCGCCTACCTGACCCACATGGCCCTGGGCCCGGGCCACGCCCTGCCGACCCTGGCGGGCGCGGCGACGGTGGGAGCGGTGGTGGTCTCCCTGCTGCTGCGCCCGGCACGACGGCGCTACCGGGAAGCCATGCCGTCCTGAGGCAGCCATTTCACGCCCGTCGGGGCCTCTCAAACCTGTCGGGGCCCTCTCAAGCCCGTCCGGCGATTGAGGACACCGCGGCCGCAGGCTGCACCGCACCCCCGGCCCGCGCCGCACCCGGAACGACCCGCCGTACACCCCGAACCTAGGCCGCCAGGCCAAGCGCGGCCATCCGCTTCGTATGCGCCTCCGTGATCCGGGAGAACATCCGCCCCACCTCCGCGAGGTCGAACCCGTCCGCCACCCCGCCCACCAGCATCGTCGAGAGCGCGTCACGGTCGGCCACGACCCGCTGCGCCTGCGACAGTGCCTCACCCATCAGCCGCCGCGCCCAGAGCGCGAGCCGCCCGCCCACCCGCGGCTCCGCCTCGATCGCGGCCCGTACCTTCTCGACGGCGAAGTTCCCGTGCCCCGTGTCGTCCAGGACCGCCAGCACCAGGGCGCGGGTGTCCGTGTCCAGCCGGGCCGCCACCTCCCGGTAGAAGTCGCTGGCGATCGAGTCGCCGACGTACGCCTTGACCAGGCCCTCCAGCCAGTCCGACGGCGCGGTCTGGCGATGGAAGTCGTCGAGCGCCTTGGCGAACGGCTCCATCGCCTCCGTCGGCTCGGCGTCGATCGCGCGCAGCCGGTCGTTCAGCCGGTCGAAGTGGCCGAATTCCGCGGCGGCCATCTTGGCCAGCGCCGCCTTGTCGGCCAGCGTCGGCGCCAGCTTGGCGTCCTCGGCGAGCCGTTCGAAGGCCGCCAGCTCGCCGTACGCGAGCGCTCCCAGCAGATCCACGACCGCGGCGCGGTACTGCGGCTCCGTGGAGGCCGTCTCCCAGTCCTGGGCGGCGATTCCGGTGGGTTCCTGGGCTGCCGCTACGGGCGCGGTGGCGTTGTCGGGCGTCTCCATGGACCGCACAATAGCCCGCTCCGCGCACCCCGGAAGGGGCCGGTCGGACACGGCCACCCCACCGTTCCGACGAATTCGCCCGACACATGTGCGCGATTCCGGGGTACAGTGGTAATGCGCCTGCCGAGTATTCGGCGGGCCATCGCAGTGTCTGACTGTGGGATCCCCCGCGGCCAGGCCTTACGAGGATGCCCGGTCGGTGGCCCGATCGGCTCCGCCCCGACCGCCCTCCGCGCGGAATCGTACGCACAGGTGCGCACGACTCCCAGATGAGGGGCCCCCTCAGCGGCACGAGCGCTCGAGCGACGGCAGTGGTCCCGCGCCATCCGGCCAATCCACGGCCGGCCGAGTACCCAGGTGCGGTACGACCCCCAGCGTTCGCCTCGCGTCGCGTCTCACAGAAGAGGCAGCACCCTGACTACGACTTTCCGAGACCTCGGAATCCTCCCCGAGACGGCAGAAGCACTCGAAGCCGTCGGCATCATGTCCCCGTTCCCCATCCAGGAGATGACCCTCCCGGTCGCCCTGTCCGGCAAGGATGTCATCGGACAGGCCAAGACCGGCACGGGCAAGACCCTGGGCTTCGGTCTCCCCCTCCTGGAGCGCGTCACCGTCCCCGCGGACGTCGAAGCGGGCCGCGCGGCCCCCGAGAAGCTCACGAACGCGCCGCAGGCGCTCGTCGTCGTGCCGACCCGCGAGCTGTGCCAGCAGGTCACCAACGACCTCCTGACCGCCGGCAAGGTGCGGAACGTACGCGTGCTCGCCATCTACGGCGGCCGGGCGTACGAGCCCCAGGTCGAAGCGCTCAAGAAGGGCGTCGACGTGATCGTCGGCACCCCGGGCCGGCTGCTCGACCTCGCGGGCCAGAAGAAGCTCGACCTCTCCCACATCCGCGCCCTCGTCCTGGACGAGGCCGACGAGATGCTCGACCTGGGCTTCCTGCCCGACGTCGAGCGGATCATCCAGCTGCTGCCGCCCAAGCGCCAGACGATGCTGTTCTCGGCGACCATGCCGGGCGCCGTCATCGGGCTGGCCCGCCGGTACATGTCGCAGCCGACGCACATCAGCGCCACGTCGCCGGACGACGCGGGCGCGACGGTCGCCAACACCACCCAGCGGATCTACCGCGCCCACTCCATGGACAAGCCGGAGCTGGTCGCGCGCATCCTCCAGGCCGAGGGCCGCGGCCTCGCGATGATCTTCTGCCGTACGAAGCGCACGGCGGCGGACATCGCGGACCAGCTCGCCCAGCGCGGCTTCGCCTCCGGCGCGGTCCACGGCGACCTGGGCCAGGGCGCCCGCGAGCAGGCGCTCCGCGCCTTCCGCAACGGCAAGGTGGACGTGCTGGTCTGCACGGACGTCGCCGCGCGCGGTATCGACGTCGAAGGTGTGACGCACGTCATCAACTACCAGTCGCCCGAGGAGGAGAAGACGTACCTCCACCGCATCGGCCGCACCGGCCGCGCGGGAGCGTCCGGGATCGCCGTGACGCTCGTGGACTGGGACGACATCCCCCGCTGGCAGCTGATCAACAAGGCGCTGGACCTCGGCTTCCCGGACCCGCCGGAGACGTACTCGACGTCCCCGCACCTGTTCGAGGAGCTGAACATCCCGGCCGGCACGAAGGGCATCCTGCCCCGTACGGACCGGACCCGCGCGGGTCTGTCGGCGGAGCAGGTCGAGGACCTGGGCGAGACGGGCGGCCGCGGCCGCAAGTCGCCTGCGGCGGCGGTCGCCACCGCGGTACGGGAGGAGCGCCCCGCGCGTACGCGTACGCCGCGGCAGCGTCGCCGTACGCGTGGCGGCTCGGACGCGGAGGCGGTCGTGGTCGCGGCCCCTTCCTCCGCTTCCTCCGCCCCGGCCGAGGCTTCGGCCCCGGTCCAGGTCGCGGCGAAGGCCCCTTCCTCGGCCCGCGGCAGGGCGTCCTCGGAACCCCGGGTCCGGCTGGAGCCGTTGGCGCCGCCTACCCGGGCGCCTGAGCCGCAGTTCCAGACGGCCGTGGTGCTGGAGACGCCGGACGCGGTCGCCTCGACGGAGGCGCGTACTCCGCGGCGCCGTCGCCGCACTCGCGCGGCGGACGCGGTCCCGGAGGCGACGTTCCAGACGGCGACACCGGTGACGGTGCCGGAGCCCGTGTCCGCGCCGGAGCCCCTGTCCGCGCCGGAGCCGGAGGGCGCGGGTGCGGCTGCGGCCAAGCCCCGACGCCGCCGTACGCGCGCCGCGAAGCCTGCGGACGCCGTAGCTGTGGAGGCCGTTGTCGCGGAGGCCGTGGCCCCCGAGACGAAGCCGCGGAGGCGCACTCGGGCGAAGGTGGCGGTGGAGGCGCCGGACGCCTGAGCGGGTGTTCGTTGCGCTTCCTGCTTGTCCTCAATCGCCGGACGGGCTTGTTTGTGGCGTCTGCCCGGTGCGTTTGGTTGCGCTTACTGATGTCCTCAATCGCCGGACGGGCTGGGTTTGTCGTGGTGACGGGGGGTGGGGCCTGCGGAGGTACGTATGTCCGGACTGCATGTTTTACGGCGCCTCAGGGACTCGTATAGCTCACCGGTAGTCATGCGCCACAAAACACGCTTTACGTCCGGACACACGCACCTCCTCCGACCCCACCCCCCTCACGCCGAGGGTGAGTTCAACGACCCCGCCGGCCCGGGGCGCCTCACCTCTGCCCGGTGGACAGTGCCGCTTACCAACGTCCTCAATCGCCGGACGGGCTGGAGTGTGCCCCTGCCTGGTGCGCGAGCGCGGCTTACCGATGTCCTCAAGCGCCGGACGGGCTGGGGTGTGCCCCTGCGCGGTGCGCGGGTGCGGGTTACCGATGTCCTCAAACGCCGGACGGGCTGGGTGGCGCCCCTGGTGCCCTCCAACGCCGGGGCGGGCCGGGGTTGTTTTGGCGCGGGCCTGGAAGGGGGACGGGCAGGGGTCGTGTCCGGAACGTAAAGCGTGTTTTGTGTCGCGTGACTACCGTGAATGTCCGAAGTCCCCGAACGCGACGTAAAACATGCAGTGCAGGACACGACCCCTGCCCGGCCCCCGGCAACAACCCGCACCCAAACCACCGGCCCGCAGCGGGCACAACCAAGCCCGTCCGGCGATTGAGGACAACACGAACCGCAACCCGGTCACCGAGAACGCGCGGCCCACCGGCCCCAAAAGCACGGCCGCCAGGCCAAGCGCGCCGCGCCCAACGGGCTAGCCTCAAGGACATGAGCCGGCCCCCCACCTGGACGCCCCCACCCTGCGCCCACCGCACCCACCTCCAAACCCGCCGCGGCCGCTTCGCCGTGCTCGACGCGCACCCCGCCGGGACCCCGCAAAGCACCCCGCAAAGCACCCCGCAGGGCACCGCGCTGCTCGTCCCGGGATTCACCGGCAGCAAAGAGGACTTCATCGCGCTGCTGGAGCCCCTCACCCAGGCCGGGTACCGGGTCGTCGCCGTGGACGGCAGGGGGCAGTACGAGACCGACGGGCCCGACACCGAAGAGGCGTACGCCCAGGGCGAGTTGGCCGCCGACATCCTCGCGCAGGCCGAGGCGCTCGGGGCGAAAGGCACAAAGGGCGCAAAGGGCACAGACGGCGTCCCCGTCCACCTCCTCGGCCATTCCTTCGGCGGACACCTCGCCCGCGCCGCCGTCCTCCTCGACCGCACCCCGTTCCGCTCCCTGACGCTGCTGTCCTCCGGCCCCGCCGAGGTCGCCCCCGCCCAGCGGGAGAAGCTGAAGCTGCTCCGCGACGCCCTCACCACCATGTCCATGGAGGACGTGTGGCAGGCGATGCGGGCGATGGACGCGCCCACCGAGGAGACCCCCACGGACGGCACCGACCTGCGCCGCCGCTGGCTGCGCACCCACCCCACCCAGCTGATCGCCGCCGGGCGGCAGCTGTGCTCGGAGCCGGACCGGGTCGCCGAGCTGGCCGCCGTACAGCCGCTGCCCAAGCACGTGATGTCGGGCGAGCACGACGACACCTGGCCCGTGGCCTGGCTGGACTCGATGGCCGTCCGGCTCGGCGCCCGCAGGACCGTGATCACGGGCGCCCAGCACTCGCCCAACACCGACCGCCCGGCCGCGACGGCCAAGGCGCTCGCCGACTTCTGGGACGAGGCGTACTAGACAGCGTCAGTAGTTGGACTGGAGGTGCTGCCAGAACCCGTCCCGCAGCGCCCGCCGCAGCATGGAATGCCCCCGCAGCGACCGCTGGAGCAGCTTCTCCGCCTCGATCAGCAGATCCTGGTCCACCGGCCCCGGCAGGTACGGATGGCCCGGCAGGAGCTCGCCCATCGCCATCCGCCCCCGCTCCGCCAGCCACGTCGCCGCGATCTGCGCGCCGATGAAGCGCACCTGGTCGCGGGAGGGCGGCGGATCGCCCTCGTGCTCGTACGTCGTGACCGGGCGCCGCGTGACGAAGGGCTTGTAGAAGTCCAGGTCGAACGTGCGCTGGCTGTCGACCTCCCACAGCAGCGGCTCCGCCTGGTTGCGCCCCTCGGACGCCTCGATGCCCCACAGGTGGACCCGGGCCCCGTACCCCTGCGCGGCCTCGACGGCGGACACCAGGTCCTCGTCGCCGCCGACCAGCGCGGCGTCGCTGATGGCGCGGTGCCGGGCGAGCGATTCGAGATCCGTGCGGATCAGCGAGTCGACACCCTTCTGCTGGTTGTTCGCGTTCAGGTTGCCGAGCCTGACCTTGACGTCCGGCAGCTCGGCGATGAACTGCTGCTCCGGGGTGTGGATCCGCCGTCTGGCCCCGTCGTACCAGTAGACGCGCAGCAGCCGGCTGTCCGCGAAGATGATCCTGGCCTTGTCGATGAAGGCCTCGATGATGCCTTCGGCGTCCAGGTCGAAGGACCGCCGGTCTTCCGTGCCCGCTACAAGCAACCCGGCCGCAGCATAGACGTAACCCGCGTCGACGAAGATGGCATGCGTGGACGGGGTCTTGGCGACCTCGGCGAGCATGCGCTGGAGCAGCTCGTTGGTGCGCTCCAGACGGGCGCCGATGTCGTGGAGCTCTGGATTGATCTCTGCCTCGTTCATACGCGCTTCATTCTCCGTGGACCGCACCGTACCCGCCAGTAGTTAGCCACCCGAAAAATTTCCTTAGCGTAGGGAATGTTTGCAGAGGGCAAGCCGTTGCAGACTCTTGTAAGCAACGGCGGGCAAGCCCGCCATCCATAGTTCTCCAGCAGGAGGATCAGACGAAGGGAGAAGCGCGTGCGCTTCGAAATCATGCGTCTTGACGATGTCGACGGTTCCGCAGTGGACTCGACCGTCGTGGACGCCGCCTCCGTCAATCGGATCGTGCAGCAGGCCGCAGCGATGGGGCAGCGCATCTACATCCGACCGGCCGAGACCTCGGCCTCGTAACACTTACCCCATACCCGGACCACCGCGCGACGACCGACCACGCACGACGGACGCCTGACGACCGACGCCTTGTGAAAGCGCCCCTGTACGGATCACCCGTACGGGGGCGCTGCTGTGTGCTCAGGCGTTCTGGACGACCTGGGTGATGCCGTTGATGATCTGCTGCACGGCGATCGCCGAGAGCATCATCCCCGCCAGCCGGGTCACCAGCACCACCCCGCCGTCCTTGATCAGCCGGATGATGACCAGCGAGTACCGCATCGTCACCCAGAGCACGGCGTGCATCGCCACGATCGCCGCCCAGACGGAGACCTGCGCCGCCGCGCCGTCCGCGTGCTGCACGGCCAGGATGACGGAGACGATCGCCCCGGGACCGGCGAGCAGGGGCATGCCCAGGGGTACGAGGGCGACGTTGACGTCCTTGGTCTGCTTGGGCTCGTCGGTCTTGCCGGTCAGCAGGTCGAGCGCGATGAGCAGCAGGAGCAGGCCGCCGGCGATCATCAGGGCGGGCACGGAGACGTGCAGGTAGTCCAGGATCTGCTGGCCGGCGACGCCGAAGACCGCGATCACCCCGAAGGCGACGGCCGCCGCCTGCCAGGCCATGTTGCGCTGGACCTTGGCGGGCCGGCCCGAGGTGAGGGCGAGGAAGATCGGCGTGATCCCGGGCGGGTCCATGATCACGAACAGGGTGAGGAAGAGGGAGCCGAATATGGCGAGGTCGAACACGGTGAGGGCCTAGCGGGAGTGACGGGCCGTCGGGCCTGTCCGGTGGGTGGGTGGAGAAGGAGAGCACGGCGGGGCCGGGCGCGGGTGTGCGGTGAGAGGTGTGGTGTGGGGGTGCGGTGGTACGGGCATGGCGCCGGGAGCGTCGTTACGCGTCCCGCGTCCTCCGTTACGGGCGTCCGCCCGCGCCCGGTACCGGGAAGGCGCCCGAGGCGCGCCGCGTGATCTCGCCGTAGATCTCGGGATCGGTGGTGCACGCGCCGAGTTCCACGAACTTCCGGGTGCCGTGGTAGTCGCTCGACCCCGTGCCCAGCAGCCCCAGGTCGGCGGCGAGGCCGCGCAGCCGGGCGCGGGTCGGCGCGTCGTGGTCCATGTGGTCGATCTCGATGCCGTCGAGTCCGGCGGCGGCGAGGCGTTCGATCACGGACTCCGGCACCACCGCGCCGCGCGTGACGGCCTGCGGGTGGGCGAAGACGGTGACGCCGCCGGCCGCCTTGACGAGGCGGATCGCGTCGAAGGGGTCCAGTTCGTGCTTGGAGGCGTACGCGCGGCCCCCGTTGCCGAGCCACTGGGGCGTGAACGCGTCGGAGACGGTCTCGACGATCCCCAGGTCGACCAGGGCGGTGGCGATGTGCGGGCGGCCCAGGGAGGCGTCGCCCGCGATGCGCGCGACCTGCTCCCAGGTGATCGGGACGCCCATCTCCTGGAGCTTGCGGACCATCGCCCGCGCGCGCGGGACGCGGTCGTCCCGTACCAGCTCGCGCTCGCGCAGCAGCCCGGGCTCGTCGGGGTCGAAGAGGTACGCGAGCAGGTGCAGCCCGACGCCGTCGATCCGGCAGGAGAGTTCGGCGCCGGTGACGAGGGTCAGGTCCCGGTCCAGGCCGGGGAGCGCGGCGATCGCCTCGGCGTGGCCGCGCGTGGAGTCGTGGTCGGTCAGGGCGACGACGTCGAGTCCGGCGGCGGCGGCGTTGCGGACCAGCTCGGCGGGGGTGTCCGTACCGTCCGAGGCGGTGGAGTGGGTGTGCAGGTCGATGCGCACGACGCGGGACTCCGGGGCTCGGGACGGGCTGGGGGACGCTCCAGGATAACGGGGGCGACGGGGGATTCGAACGCCCGGTTCCGGATGCGGAGGAAAGCCGCGTCCGGAGGGAAGCCCCCTCAGGACAGGCGTCCGGAGGGAAGCCCCGTCAGGACAGAGGCCCCGTCAGGACAGCAGTCTCGGCGACAGCGCCCCGCACGGCAGCAGCTCCACCTCCGCGCCCGCGTCCCGCAGGTCCGTCAGCACCAGCTCGTCGTACAGCAGCAGCCCCGACTGCTCCGGCCAGACGATCGCCCAGAGCCACAGCCCCAGCGCCTCCCCCGCGAACACCGCCCGGTCGCCCGGGGCGCCGTCCACCTGCCACAGCGGGGTGGGCCGCCCGGCGGCCAGCAGCTTGGCGTGCGGCGGGCGGTCGACCCGTATCCGCGGCCCCGGGTCCGGGCCGCCGATCCCGGCGTACCGCGCCCCGAGCCCCACTCCCAGCTCCTCGGCGACGAGCAGCAGCTCCCCGACCCCGCCGAGTGGCGCGGGACCCGAGCAGGCGACGGCGGTGGCGCGTCCGCCGCTGCGGTCGTCGCCCGCGAAGGCGACGCCGGTGTAGAGCCAGCCGACGGGCAGGGGCCAGGGCATCCAGACGGGGACGCGCGCCCGGTTCACCACCACTCCCAGCGCTTCGACGCTGGGCGGTATCACCGGCTGGAGCGGCTGGATCGCGCCGTGCGCGCCGCACTCCCACGAGTCGGCGAAGAGGCCGGGCGCCCTGATCCGGCCACCGCACTTCGGGCAACTGGGTTCGCCCCTCATAGCGCCCCACGGTCCTCCCCGCTCGACGCCCCGTCAAGGACGATCACCTGGCCGGTACGGGAGAGGTCCCCGTCACCGCGGACGGGCGGTTCGCCGACCGTCGGGTTCGAGCCAGGCAGGTCAGTCCAGCGCGACCGACCGGCGCAGCGGATCACGCAGGTCCGTGCCCCGGGACAGCCACCGCTCCTGGAGTTCCCGTGCCCCCCGTACCCGCTTCCACGCCGCCTCGTTCACCGTCATCGGCAGCAGCGGCAGGAACCGCACCGGTTCCAGCGGCGCGTCCAGCGCCAGATCCGCCACCAGCCCGCCGGGCTCCCCCACCAGGACCGAGTGGAACGGCGCCCCCGGCCACAGCGGCCCGCCGACGTCCAGCGAGGCGCCCGGGGCCACGACGACCCCTTCCACCTGCGGCGACGCGGCCAGTACGGCCAGCGGGCGCAGCACCTGGTCGGTGGCGGCGAGCCCGGCCCGTACCGACAGGACCAGCTCCGCCCGCGGCCCCTTCACCGGGTCGGCGAGCATCTGCGCCGGGTCTCCCATCGGCTGGGCGGACATACCGAGCGTCGCGTACCGCATCACAACGTCACCGCCGCCGCCCGGGGAATCCAGGAAGCGCAGCACCTCGAAGCGGTCCGTGCCCAGGAAGGTCACCGCCGCGCGCGCGTCCGGTTCGCCCAGAGCGGCCTTGAGGTGGGCCTCGACCCGAGCAAGTATTTCTCCCATGCGGGGAGCATAGATCGCGTCAGGAACGGGCAAGAGGATCTATTGGCCCGCCGTCAGCTGATAGTCTTGGCCGCCGGTAGGGACAGCACGCAGAAGCGTGTCTCTCAAGTCCCGACACACGTCGTCCCCCACGGGGGACCGGCCGGAGGAGGTGGGGCTGCGGTGGATCGAAGTCACCCGGCCAGTACCAGCCGCTCTTCCGCACCTTTCCTTTCCTCTGTGATCTGAGGCCCCGCCCTTTTCGGGTCCGCGGCAGTTCGCACGACGGAAGAGCGCTTCAGCTCCCTTTTTTCTCGCCTGTCTGTAGCGAACGCCGTTCCCGCGACCCCGCGGTACCGCCCGCTTTGCGGACGTACGCATCACGTCCCCATTCCGGGCTGTGCCACGCCTCGCCGACGGCCTCTCCGTGAAGGAGCCCGCCATGTCGATGATTCGTGACCTGCGCGCAGCGGTCCGCCCGTCCCTGCGCAAGACCAGTGCCAGTTACGGCAAGTACGACACGTACGACGCCACCCGTGACCCCTCCGCGTCGACCGCGGTCGTGGACTGCGCCGTCTACCGCGACGGCCGGCGGGTGAAGAAGGACCCGTGTGTGACGCCCCACGAGGCGATGCTGCGGGTGCGGGAGAGCGGCGGTTTCGCCTGGATCGGCCTGCACGAGCCGACGGAGGAGGAGTTCGCCGGGATCGCGGCCGAGTTCGGGCTGCACCCGCTGGCGGTGGAGGACGCGGTGCACGCGCACCAGCGGCCCAAGCTGGAGCGGTACGACGACACGTTGTTCACCGTCTTCAAGACGATCCACTACGTCGAGCACACCGAGCTGACCGCGACGAGCGAGGTGGTCGAGACCGGCGAGGTGATGTGCTTCACGGGCCGGGACTTCGTCATCACCGTCCGGCACGGCGGCAAGGGCTCGCTGCGCACCCTCCGCCACCGCCTGGAGGAGGACGAGGAGCTGCTGGCCAAGGGGCCCTCGGCCGTCCTGCACTCCATCGCCGACCATGTGGTGGACGGGTACGTCGCGGTGGCGGCGGCCGTGCAGGACGACATCGACGAGGTCGAGATCGACGTGTTCTCGGCGCCGTCGAAGGCTGCGGGGCCGCGCGGCTCGGACGCGGGGCGGATCTACCAGCTCAAGCGTGAGGTGCTGGAGTTCAAGCGGGCGGTGTCGCCGCTGCTGCGGCCGATGCAGCTGCTGAGCGAGCGGCCCATGCGGTTGGTCGACCCGGACATCCAGAAGTACTTCCGCGACGTGGCGGACCACCTGGCCCGGGTGCACGAGCAGGTCATCGGCTTCGACGAGCTGCTGAACTCGATCCTCCAGGCCAATCTGGCGCAGGCGACGGTCGCGCAGAACGAGGACATGCGCAAGATCACCTCCTGGGCGGCGATCATCGCCGTCCCGACGGCGGTCTGCGGGATCTACGGCATGAACTTCGACCACATGCCCGAGCTGCACTGGAAGTACGGCTATCCGATGGTGCTGGTCGCGATCGGGGTGGTCTGCCTGACGATCCACCGCTCCCTCAAGCGCAACGGCTGGCTCTGAGCCGTACCCGCCCCCGGACGCTCCGGTTGCCGGTCCGTCTAAGCTGCGGCGCATGACTGAACCACTGCTCGGCCAGGCGCTCGTCGAGGAGGCCACGAAGAAGTCCGGCATCGTCTGGGTGCGGGGCTCGGGTCCGGAACGGGCGCTCTGGTACGTGTGGCACGAAGGCGCCCTGTACCTCGTCGGCGACGGGCCGGGCGAGCAGCCCCTGCCCGGTCTCGCCGACGGGGCCGCCGCCGAGGTGACCGTACGGAGCAAGGACAAGGGCGGCCGGCTGGTCGCCTGGACGGCGGCCGTCGCCGAACTCGTACCGCGCTCGGAGGAGTGGGAGGCGGCCGTCGCCGAGCTGAAGGGCAAGCGGCTGAACGCGCCCGACGCCGAGGTGATGCCGGAGCGCTGGGCGCGCGAGTGCCGGGTCCTGCGGCTGACGCCCGGTGACGTACTGCGGGACCTGCCCGACGGCTCGCTGGCGGCCGCGCCGCTGCCGACCGGGGCGACGACCCGTCAGCCGGTCCCCGCGGCCCTGGGACGGCTGCTCTTCCCGCGCCGGAAGCGCGCCGGGCGCTGAGCCGGTCCCGCGCGCCGGACGGCCCGTCAGCCGCCCGAGGAGGACGACTCCGGCAGGTCGCTGCCGTAGTCGACCGTCTGCCCCTTGGGCGGGGCCTCCAGGGTGAACTCCTTGCCCCAGTCCGTCAGCGTCAGCGTCCCCGCGCCGCCCGCCCGCATCAGCTGGAGCGGGTACGGCACCCCCACCAGCGACACGTCGAGCGTGCCGCCCGCGCCCTTGCCGGCGATGACCTTGATCGTGCGGATGCCGCCGACCTTGCTGTAGTCACCCTTCGTCAGTTCGCCGTGAAGCGACAGCAGTCCGCCGAGCAGCACCTTGATGTCGGTGAAACCGCGCAGCTGCTTGTACGACGGGTCCTCCCTCGGCACCTTCACGTACTTGTCCTGGAGCTTGTCCGCCGCCTCGGTGTCGCTCGTGCTGGGCGCGGCGCTCTCCTTGCCGTCCGCGTCGCTCTCGTGCGTCCAGAAACCGGCGTCGGCCTTGAGGAACAGCTCGTCCTCGATGCGCAACAGCTCGAAGGTGTCGTCCTTGGACGTCACCGACCCGGTGCCGCCGTTCTCCTTGAGGCGCATGTTGAGGCGGTACGTCTCCCCCTGGCTGACCAGGGCCCCGGAGAGCCGCACGGCACCCGCGCCGTCCACCGCCGCCTGCGCCTTCTTCTCGATCCCGGCCGCCGTCAGCTTCCCCACCCCGTTGGTCCCCGCGTCCGGGTCCTCCGGGCTGCTGCACGCCGCGAGGAGTGCCACGAGCCCGGCGCACAACGCGAGGGAGAACACGGCCTTGCGGGCACGGCCGGAGGACATGGGAGCGGTCACGTACACACTGCCTCTCATACGCGGTGGGAGGTGGCAGACCGCAGCGTACCGGGGCCGGGCGAGGGGTCGGACACGGAGCCTCGGGGACGCCGTACGGACGGATCCACCCAGGCGTCCCGCACGCGGACGGGCTAGCCTGAACCCGTAATCCCGCAGGATAGAAGGACAATCACGGGTAAGAGCCCGGTCGGCGGAACACCGGCGGACGACAGCGGAACAGCAGCGCAACAACAACGGACGATCAAGGAGGCGCTCGGATGGCGGCAGGCGCGTCTCGGGTCTTCGTCTCGCACCTCGCCGGGGTGCCGGTCTTCGATCCCAGTGGTGACCAGGTGGGGCGGGTGCGCGACCTGGTCGCGATGCTGCGCGTCGGGCGACGGCCGCCGCGGCTGCTCGGGCTTGTCGTGGAGGTGCTCAGCAGGCGCCGGATCTTCCTGCCGATGACCCGGGTCACCGGTATCGAGTCGGGCCAGGTGATCACCACGGGTGTGGTGAACGTGCGCCGCTTTGAACAGCGGCCGACGGAGCGTCTGGTCCTCGGCGAGCTGCTGGACCGCCGCGTGCGGCTGGTGGAGAGCGACGACGAGGTGACGGTCCTCGATGTGGCGATCCATCAGCTCCCGGCCCGCCGTGAGTGGGAGATCGACAAGGTCTTCGTACGGCGTGGCAAGGGCGGCGCGCTGCGGCGGCGCGGGGAGGCGCTGACCGTCGAGTGGTCGGCCGTCACCGGCTTCTCGCTGGAGGAGGACGGGCAGGGCGCGGAGAACCTCGTCGCGACCTTCGAGCGGCTGCGTCCGGTCGAACTGGCCAACGTGCTGCACCATCTGACGCCCAAACGGCGCGCGGAGGTGGCGGCGGCCCTGGACGACGACCGGCTCGCGGACGTCCTGGAGGAGCTGCCCGAGGACGACCAGGTGGAGATCCTCGGCAAGCTCAAGGAGGAGCGCGCCGCGGACGTCCTGGAGGCGATGGACCCGGACGACGCGGCCGACCTGCTGTCCGAGCTGCCCGACGAGGACAAGGAGCGGCTGCTGACGCTGATGCAGCCGCACGACGCGGCGGACGTACGGCGCCTGATGTCGTACGAGGAGCGCACCGCGGGCGGTCTGATGACGACCGAGCCGATCGTGCTGCGCCCCGACGCGACGGTGGCGGACGCGCTGGCGCGCGTACGGCAGCAGGACCTCTCCCCCGCGCTCGCCGCGCAGGTGTACGTCTGCCGGCCGCCCGACGACACCCCGACGGGCAAGTACCTGGGCACGGTGCACTTCCAGCGGCTGCTGCGGGACCCGCCGTTCACGCTGGTCAGCTCCATCGTGGACACGGACCTGCCGCCGCTGTCCCCGGGCACCCCGCTGCCGGCGATCACCAGCCATCTGGCCGCGTACAACATGGTCTCGGCGCCGGTGGTGGACGAGAGCGGCTCGCTGCTCGGCGCGGTGACGGTGGACGACGTGCTGGACCACATGCTGCCGGACGACTGGCGCGAGACGGGCTTCCGCGGCGTGGAGGAGACAGGCCGCGGCCTGGAGGAGACCGGCCGTGGCGAGTGATCGTACGGAGAAGGACGGCGCCGCCAGGGAGCGGGCCCGGGCCGGGTCGACCGCGCTGACCCGCGGGTCCCGGGTACGGCTCGACCAGCCCCGGGCGCAGCGGCGCAGGCTGCTCCCGGACTACGACCCCGAGGCCTTCGGGCGGCTCTCGGAGCGGGTGGCCCGCTTCCTGGGGACGGGGCGTTTCATCGTCCTGATGACGCTGGTGATCATCCTGTGGGTGATCTGGAACATCACCGTCCCGAAGACGCTGCGCTTCGACGAGTACCCGTTCATCTTCCTGACGCTGGCCCTGTCCCTCCAGGCGTCGTACGCGGCGCCGCTGATCCTGCTGGCGCAGAACCGCCAGGACGACCGGGACCGGGTCACGCAGGAGCAGGAGCGGGTGCAGAACGAGCGGTCGATCGCGGACACCGAGTACCTGACGCGGGAGATCGCGGCGCTGCGGATGGGGCTCGGTGAGGTCGCCACGCGCGACTGGCTGCGTTCGGAGCTCCAGGACCTGATGAAGGACCTGGGCGAGCAGCGGGAGCGGCCGGCCGTGGACGGCCGTCCGGAACGCGAGGACTCCGGCCGCTGAACTTTCCTGCCGGTGACGGTGCCCGGCCTTACCGGCCGCGGTGCCGGGCGCCGTACCATCTCGGTATGGCTACCGACACGTACGGAACCGTCCTCCCGGCGGAAGACGCGGTGCGCGACGCACTGGCGACGGTGAACGACCCTGAGATCCACCGGCCGATCACCGACCTGGGCATGGTCAAATCGGTGGAGATCGGCGCCGACGGCGCGGTGGCCGTGACCATTTATCTGACCGTGTCGGGCTGCCCGATGCGCGACACCATCACCCGGACCGTCACGGAGGCGGTCGCCCGGGTGGCGGGCGTCACCCGCGTCGACGTCACGCTGGACGTGATGAGCGACGAGCAGCGCAAGGACCTGGCGGCGTCGCTGCGCGGCGGCAAGGCCGAGCGTGAGGTCCCCTTCGCCCAGCCGGGGTCGCTGACCCGGGTGTACGCGGTGGCGTCCGGCAAGGGCGGGGTCGGCAAGTCCTCGGTGACCGTGAACCTGGCGGCGGCGATGGCGGCCGACGGGCTCAAGGTCGGGGTCGTCGACGCGGACATCTACGGGCACAGCATCCCGAGGATGCTCGGGGTGGACGGCAAGCCCACCCAGGTCGAGAACATGATCATGCCGCCGTCGGCGAACGGGGTGAAGGTCATCTCGATCGGGATGTTCACCCCGGGCAACGCGCCGGTGGTGTGGCGCGGGCCGATGCTGCACCGGGCGCTCCAGCAGTTCCTCGCGGACGTGTACTGGGGCGATCTGGACGTGTTGCTGCTCGACCTCCCGCCGGGGACGGGCGACATCGCGATCTCCGTGGCGCAGCTGGTGCCGAACGCGGAGATCCTGGTGGTCACGACCCCGCAGCAGGCCGCCGCCGAGGTCGCGGAGCGGGCCGGCTCCATCGCCGTACAGACGCACCAGAAGATCGTCGGCGTGGTCGAGAACATGTCGGGCCTGCCGTGCCCGCACTGCGACGAGATGATCGACGTGTTCGGTACGGGCGGCGGCAAGGCGGTCGCGGACGGCCTGACGAAGACGACCGGCGCGACGGTGCCGGTGCTGGGCGCGATCCCGATCGACGTACGGCTCCGGGAGGGCGGCGACGAGGGCAAGCCGGTCGTGCTCTCCGACCCGGACTCTCCGGCGGGCATGGCGCTGCGGGAGATCGCGAACAAGCTGGGCGCCCGTCAGCGGGGCCTGTCGGGCATGTCGCTGGGGATCACCCCGAGGAACAAGTTCTGAGCCGCTGAGCCCGTGGTGACGCGGGTTCACGGGTGAGGGGCGGCTGCCGTGGCAGCCGCCCCTCAGTTGTCCGTCGCGCTAGTGGGCGTACGACGTGATGTCCTCGATCGCCGAGAAGCCGAGGCCGTACGCGCTCATGCCGCGCCCGTACGCGCCGATGTGGACGCCGCTCTGCGCCGAGCCGGCCAGGACCCAGCCGAACTCGGTCTCGCGGTAGTGGAAGGGCGTCGGCACCCCGTCGACCGGCAGGGAGAGCGCGGACCAGTCGGCGCCCTCCAGGTCGTCGGCCAGTTCGAACGCGGTCTCGGTCTGCTGGGCCAGCCAGTCGTCGCGCAGCATGTGGTCGAGCTGCGCGGGCCAGGTGGACACCAGCAGCCCCGAGCCGGCCAGCCAGGCCGCGGACGACACGGTCGTGGCGTCCAGATGCCCCGTACCATCACCGGTTCGGCGTACGGGTCCGGCCGCGACGGTCACGACGACCGCGAAGCGTTCCTTGTCCGCGCCCGACCCCTCCGGCCTTATGGTCGGCTCCTCGCCGTGGCCGGTGGAACCGTGCTGGACCGTGCCGTCCGCGGCGGCGCCGACCTGCATCAGCCAGCGGGGTCCTGTGAACGCCTCGTCCAGCCCGTACCAGGGGAAAGCTGCCCGCAGATAGCCTTCGACCGTACGCCGGGCTGCTGGCACCCCCTCGGCAGTGGATGAGCTGGACGCGGACCGCGCCCCTGCCCGACTCGTCGTCTCCATCTACCCGGACGCCTCCTCGATCTCGGTGTCCGGAGCGGCCCGCCCCCGACGGGCGCCTCACTGCCGGACAGATGGAGGATAGCCACCCGGTCCCGACTCGTTGGGATTGGTCGTACTCAGGTGGCGTCTGCGTCGAAGGGGGGCCGGTCGTCCCGATCGGGGTTTTCGCGCTTCTTCAGCAGGTCCGGCGTGCCCCCGGAACCGTTGACCGAGGACGTGGCCGCCACCGGCGTGTCCTTGGCCGCCGCGGCGTCCTCCCGGCTGTTCACCGCGTCGGCGACGTCCGTGATCTCCTTGCGGAGGTCGAACGAGCTGCGGATCTCCTTGAGGCCGAAGGTGTCCTCGTCGCCGTCCGTCAAATGCTTGCGCACGAACGTCTTCGGGTTGAGGTCCTCGAACTCGAAGTCCTTGAACTCCGGGCCCAGCTCCGACTTGATGTCCTCCTTGGCGCTGTCGGAGAACTCACGGATCTTCCGGATGAACCGGGTGGCGTCCTGGATGACCTTGGGCAGCTTCTCGGGACCGAAGACGAGCACGGCGAGGACGACGAGCGTGACCAGCTCAAGCGGTCCTATGTCATTGAACACCTAGCTGCTCCTCGTGTTCTCCGTGTGGTCTCCGGGCCCCGGACCGTGACGCTTTTGTCCTGGCCTGAGGGGGCTCGGGTGCCGGGCCGTTCCACGGTACCTGCCCGAACTGTCCGGGCGGTACCTTGCGGTGGCCGTCAGGTGCCGTTCGCGGATCCCAGGGTCAGGTTCACGGTCCGCTCCCTGCCTCCGCGCAGCAGGGTCAGTGCCAGCCGGTCGCCGGGGCGGTGGGCGCGGATCTTGACGATCAGTTCCTGGCCGCTGTGCACCCGTTGGCCGTCCACCTCCGTGATGACGTCCCCGGGCCGGATCCCGGCCTTCGCGGCGCCGCCGCCGGGCACCACCGAGGGGGTGCCGTCCGCCGCTTCCTTGCCGACGCGGGCGCCGTCGCCCGTGTACTCCATGTCGAGGCTCACACCGATCACGGGGTGGGCGGCCTTGCCGGTGTTGATGAGCTCCTCGGCGACCCGCTTGCCCTGGTTGATCGGTATGGCGAAGCCGAGCCCTATGGAGCCGGCCTGGCCGCCCTCGGTGGCGCCGCCGGTGTCGGCGGCGCGGATGGCGCTGTTGATGCCGATGACGCGGGCCTTGCTGTCCACCAGCGGGCCGCCCGAGTTGCCGGGGTTGATCGGGGCGTCGGTCTGGAGCGCGTCGACGTAACTGACGTCGCTGCCGTCGCCGCTCTCCCCGCCCGCGGTGATGGGGCGTTCCTTGGCGCTGATGATGCCGGACGTCACGGTGTTGGAGAGGTCGAAGGGGGCGCCGATGGCCACCACCGGGTCGCCGACCCGGACGTTGTCGGAGTTGCCGAGCGGCAGCGGCTTGAGGCCGGAGACGCCGGAGACCTTCACGACCGCGAGGTCGTACCCGCTGTCCTTGCCGACGATCTTCGCCCGCGCGGTCTCGCCGCCGCTGAACGTGACGGAGATCTCGCCGGAGGCGCCCGCCGGCTGGACGACATGGTTGTTCGTCAGGATGTGGCCCTGCCGGTCGAGGACGAAGCCCGTGCCGGTGCCCTGCTCGTCGGCGCCGCTGACGTGCAGGGTGACGACGCTGGGCAGGGCGCTGGCGGCGATCCCGGCGACGCTGTCGGGCGCGCGGTCGCCGAGGTCGGGGCCGGCCTGCGGGAGTTCGACGCTGGCGAAGCCGTTGTTGCGTTCCACGTTCGCGCCGACCGCGCCGCCGACGACGCCGGCGACCAGGGCGAACAGCAATGCCGATACGACCCCGATCCGCCTGCGCGGGCGTGGCGGGGTGCCGTGGTCGGTGAACGGCTGCTGTCCGGGGACGCCCCAGGGGTCGTACGGGCCCCACTGCGGGCCTCCGGGGAGGCCGGGGCCGCCCGGACCACCCGGGGGCTGCTCGTCCCGTGGGCGGTCCGCCGGGGGCAGGAACACACCGTGCGCCGGGGTCGGCACCGGTACGGGAGGCGCGGGCGCCCAGGGGCCGGGGCCGCCGTAGGGCGGAGTGCTGTAGGCGTCAGGCTCGTGCAGCGGCTGTGCGTGCCGCGGCGGCTCGTACGACTGCCGCGCCTGTCCCTCTGGTTCGTGCGACGGCCGCGGGTGCCCCGGTGGCTCCTGCTCCGGCACCCGGCCCGGCGCGGGTCGGCTCCACCACGTCGCCTTGGGTCCGGTGGGCTTCCCGTCGTCCATGCTCTCCCCGCAACTGCCGCTCCGCGCCCCGACGGGGGCACCCCTGTGAGGATTCAACCAGGTTTACGAATCGGTGCGCAGGACGCGGTCAGCGGGCGGACGAGAGCGGAAGGGTCGGGGCCGCGAGCTGGGAGGGGCGCGGGGTCGCCGTCGGGCTCGTCCCGGAGGGGGCGTCGACCTGGAGGGCCGGGCCCGTGGGTTGCAGGAACGGCGCCAGGGACGGCGTGGTCAGATACGGGCTGCTCAGATACGGGCTGTTGAGCATCCCGGGAGGCGCCGAGGGGGCCTGCCGGACCAGCGACACCGAGGGCGGAACACCGCCGAAGCGGCGGCCGGTCTCCGCGCCGAGGGGCGCCGGGGCCGTGTTCCCCGCCGGGGCACGCAGGGGCGTCACATTGTTGCCCGCGCCGCGGGGCAGCACGTCGGCCGCCGTGCCCAGCGGCACGGAACCGCCGAGCGCCATCGCGGCGAACGACACCGCGCTCGCCGCGGCGAACGCGAACCGCCGTGCGCGCCACGGGGAACGCTCCGCCGCCTCGCGCCCGACCTCGTGGATACGGAATCCGGAGCCGCCCGGGACCATCCCGGAGTGCGCCGCGGCCGGTTCGTACGCGAACCCGCCGGGGCGCACCCCGAAGACGCCGTTCCCGAACGTGCCCCCGTCGAAGAGACCTCGACGGGGGTCGTCGTCGTCCCGGCCGGAGGAACCGCCGGGCAGCCCCTGGAGTCTGGCGAGCAGGCCCGCGGACATCGGGGGTCCGGCGGCCTGTGCGAACACGTTCTTGAGCCGGCGCTGGGCGTCGGCCTCCGCCTTGCACTTGGCACAGGTCGCGAGATGGGCCAGCACACGCTCACGCGCGTCATGGTCCAGCTCCCCGTCCACCAGGGCGGCGAGTCGGTCCCCCAGATGCTGTTCGGCGGGGGTCGGGCTGGTGGCACTCACGCCGGTCCGCCCTCCCCGGCCACGCTCACGAAGGCACGCTGCTCGGCCCGGGCCTCGGGCGAGCGGTGCTGGAGGGCCTTGCGCAGGTGGGAACGCCCGCGGTGGATCCGGCTGCGCACGGTGCCGAGCTTCACACCGAGAGTCGCCGCGATCTCCTCGTACGACAGTCCCTCGATGTCACAGAGCACCACCGCGGCACGGAACTCGGGCGCGAGGGTGTCCAGCGCCTGCTGGACGTCCGCGTCGAAGTGGGTGTCGTGGAAGACCTGCTGCGGGGACGGCTCACGGCTGGGCAGCCGCTCCGCCGCGTCGTCACCGAGCGCGTCGAACCTGATCCGCTGCTTGCGGCGGACCATGTCGAGGAAGAGGTTGGTGGTGATGCGGTGCAGCCAGCCCTCGAACGTGCCGGGGGTGTAGGTCGACAGTGATCGGAAGACCCGGACGAAAACTTCCTGGGTCAGGTCCTCCGCGTCGTGCTGGTTGCCCGTCAGCCGGTAGGCGAGGCGGTAGACACGTCCGCTGTGCGTGCTGACGATCTCCTCCCAGCTGGGGGGCGTCCACGCCTGCGCGTCCGCATCCGATGCGAAAGTCGCCGTAACTGCGGAGTCGTTGGAGCGAGAACGGTCAGCGAAGTTGGTCACGGATCTCGGCTCACCCGCCGATCCGAGGAAGCGCCAGAGCACTCCTCCCCGATCCACAGGCTCAGCCGCACCTCCCCTATCGGCTCTGGTGGTGTCCAGTCGAGCCCCTACCATAGCCACCTCGCCCGTTAGCTCCGGATAAGAATCTTTACGTGAATATGGGGCCGGTCCCAGCCGCTTGTCACCGTGCTGCCCGCCCCCTCATAACGTCCGGTCCCATCTGCGGGTTCCCGGGCGCAGCGGATACAGTCACCGTTGCGCCGCCAACGGGGACAAGGAGAGGGTCATTACCGCCAACCGGCAGACGAGCTGGGCGTTCTCCGACGCCTACGTCGCCGAGGACGAAGCACTCCACTGGGCCCGCGACAGGGCCCATGAGACGGGGCTTCGCTCGGTGTCACCGGGCACCGGTGCCGCGCTGCGTCTGCTCGCCGCCACCCTGGACGCGAAATCGGTGGCCGAGATCGGCACCGGGACGGGTGTCTCAGGGACGTACCTGCTCCAGGGCATGCGGCCCGACGGCGTGCTGACCACGGTCGACACCGAACCGGAGCGCCAGCAGTTCGCCCGGCAGACCTTCCGCGCGGCCGGCTTCACCGGCAACCGCGCCCGCTTCATCCCCGGCCGCGCCCTCGACGTCCTGCCCCGGCTCGCCGACGGCGGGTACGACCTCGTCTTCTGCGACGGGGACCGGCTGGAGTCACTCGACTACCTCGACGAGTCGCTGCGGCTGCTGCGGCCCGGCGGCCTGGTCTGCTTCGAGGGCATGTTCGCGGACGGCCGCACGGTGGACTCGGCGGCGCAGCAGGCGGAGGTGCTGCGGCTGCGGGAGCTGCTGCGGGCGGTGCGGGAGAGCCAGGAGCTCCAGTCGGCGCTGCTGCCGGTGGGCGACGGGCTGCTGTGCGCGGTCCGGCGGGGCTGAGTCTTTTCTCTCTCGGTGTCTTTTGTCTCTCGGTGGAAAAGGGCTGCCCCGGCGCGGACCTGATCCGTGCCGGGGCAGCTGTGGTGTCGATCCGGGGATGACGCACGACCCCGAAGACTGTGCGTTCCGCTCAGCCGACGACCTTCTTGAGAGCGTCGCCGAGGGCATCCGCCTCGTCCGGGGTCAGCTCGACGACGAGCCGACCGCCGCCTTCGAGCGGAACGCGCATGACGATGCCCCGCCCCTCCTTGGTCACCTCGAGCGGGCCGTCGCCCGTCCGCGGCTTCATGGCCGCCATGCTCGTTCCCCTTCCTGAAACCAGCTCATCTCCGCCGGCGGCCCCATGACAGGCGCTGTGTCACCGGCATCGAACACATTGCTTCCAGGCCATTATCCCGCATGGCGGGACCCGATGACCAACATCGGTCGGCATCGCTTGCGCAACGCGCTTCCGCAAAACCACTCAATTCGGCGATCCGCCTGCGATACTTCGCCGCCGCCGGGACCTGGTGGGACCCGGCGGGACCCGGCGGCCGGCTTTCCTGGGCCATGCTGGACCCGGACAGGACTGCCCCGAGCCGCGAAGGGACCCGATCATGGCCGACACCGTGCTGTACGAGGTGAGTGACGGACTCGCAACGATCACGATCAACCGGCCCGAGGCCAGGAACGCGCTCGACGTGGCGACGAAGGCCGCGCTGCGGGACACGCTGGAGACGGCGGGCGCGGACCCGGCGGTCCGGGGTGTGCTGCTCACGGCGGCGGGTGACCGGGCGTTCTCGGTGGGCCAGGACCTCAAGGAGCACATGGCGCTGCGCGCGGCGGACCGGGAGCGGGGCTCGGACGACACGATGCGGACGGTGCGCGAGCACTACAACCCGATCGTCCGCGCGATCGCGACGATGCGGAAGCCGGTGGTGGCGGCGGTGAACGGGGTCGCGGCGGGCGCGGGCCTCGGCTTCGCCCTGGCGGCGGACTACCGGGTGGTGTCGGACACGGCGTCCTTCACGACGGCGTTCGCGGGGGTGGCACTGACGGCGGACTCGGGGGTGTCCTGGACGCTGCCGCGGCTGATCGGGGCGGGGCGGGCGGCGGATCTGCTGCTGTTTCCGCGGTCCGTGGGGGCGGAGGAGGCGTTGGCGTTGGGGCTGGTGCATCGGGTGGTGCCGGCTCTTTCGCTGGCCGCGGAGGCTCTTGCCGTGGCGCGGGCGTTGGCGTCCGGGCCGACGGTGGCGTATGCGTCGCTGAAGGAGTCGCTGGCGTATGGGGCGGGGCGGACGTTGGAGGAGGCGCTTTCGAGGGAGGCGGAGTTGCAGTCGGTGGCGGGTTCGTCCGACGACCACGGGATCGCGGTCGAGGCGTTCCTGTCGAAGACGCCGGCGCGCTTTGTGGGGCGCTGACCAGCTGGCCTGGCGGCCGGCCTGTTGTCCTCAATCGCCGGACGGGCTTGGTTGTGCCCGCTGCGGGCCGGGGCTTTGTCCGCGGGTTGTTGCCGGGGGCCGGGCAGGGGTCGTGTCCTGCACTGCATGTTTTACGTCGCGTTCGGGGACTTCGGACATTCACGGTAGTCACGCGACACAAAACACGCTCTACGTTCCGGACACGACCCCTGCCCGTCCCCCTTCCACGCCCGCGTTCAAGACAACCCCCGGCCCGCCCGGCCTTGGAGACCACCGGGGCCACTTCCAGCCCGTCCGGCGTTTGAGGACATCGGTAAGCCGCGCTTGCGTACCGGGCAGAGGCCACTATCAAGCCCGTCGGGCGATTGAGGACAATCAGTGACCGCAACGGTCAACGGAACTCGCACCCCACGACGTGGTCGTTGACCAGCCCGCACGCCTGCATAAGCGCGTACGCCGTCGTCGGGCCCACAAAACGAACCCCCCGCCCCTTCAGGGCCTTCGCCAGCGCCGTCGACTCCTCCGTCACCGCCGGGACATCCGCCCCCGTCCGGGGCGCCGGGCGCGTCGTCGGGTCGGGGGCGTACGACCAGATCAGGGCGTCCAGCTCACCCGGCGACCACCCCGCCAGGACCCCCGCGTTCGCCAGCGTCGCGTCGATCTTCGCGCGGTTGCGGATGATCCCCGGGTCCGCCAGCAGGCGCGTACGGTCCGCGTCCGTGAACTTCGCCACAGTCGCGATGTGGAAGGAACCGAACGCCTCCCGGAACCCCTCCCGCCGCCGCAGGATCGTGATCCAGGAGAGCCCGGACTGGAACGCCTCCAGGGAGATCCGCTCGAAGAGCGCGTCGTCGCCGTGGACGGGCCGGCCCCACTCGGAGTCGTGGTACGTGACGTAGTCCGGAGCGGACGTGCCCCACGGGCAGCGCAGACGCCCGTCCGCCCCCACCACCGCGCCCGCCGGAGGCTCCGCGGCAGGTGTCATCGGGGGCCCTCCCAGCCGGGCTTCTTGAAGAGGTCCGGCGAGGAGACCGCCGTCGCCTGGGCCCCCGCCAGCGCCGCCTCCAGCTCCGCGATCCGCGCGTCGCGCTCCGCGAGTTCCGCGCCGAGGCGGCCGAGGGCGTCGTCCACGTCGGCCATGCGGTAGCCGCGCAGCGCGACGGGCAGCCGCAGCGCCTCGACATCCGCGCGGCCGACCGGGCGTGTCGCGGGCAGCGGGTCCACCAGCTGTTCGGGCGCGACGTCGGGCAGGACCGGGCGATCCCCGCCGCCGACCACCGCGAGGGTGACCCCGGCGACGACCACGACCATCGCGATGAGCAAGAACAAGAACACGTGCTTCTCCCCGGGCAGGAAACGTCCGGTGCCGATCGTGCCATGGGATCGCGGCGGAGACCGACCCGGCGCCGCCCCGGGGTGCCGGCGCCCTGACTCACCCCGCGCCGCCGCCCCCCGGCGGACGCGCGGTCTAAGGTCGCAGGCGAGTGGACGTGAGGAAGGAAACACGCATGCGCGGGACCCTGCGGCTGGGACGGCGGGAATTCGGGGCGGACGAGCCGGTGATCATGGCGATCGTGAACCGGACCCCCGATTCCTTCTACGACCAGGGCGCGACCTTTCACGACGAGCCCGCCCTCGACCGCGTGGAGGACGCCGTCGCGCAGGGCGCCGCGATCATCGACATCGGCGGGGTGAAGGCCGGCCCCGGTGCCGAGGTGTCCGCCGAGGAGGAGGCGCGCCGCACCGTCGGCTTCGTCGCCGAGGTCCGCCGGCGCCACCCCGAGGTGGTGATCAGCGTGGACACCTGGCGCCACGAGGTCGCCGAGGCCGTCTGCGAGGCGGGGGCGGATCTGCTGAACGACGCGTGGGGCGGCGTGGACCCGAAGCTCGCCGAGGTCGCCGCGCGGTACGGCGTCGGCCTGGTGTGCACGCACGCGGGCGGCGCCGAGCCCCGGACGCGTCCGCACCGGATCGCGTACGACGACGTGATGGCGGACATCCTGCGCGTCACCCTGGGGCTCGCGGAGCGCGCGCGGGCGCTGGGGGTGCGGGAGGACGGGATCCTGATCGATCCGGGCCACGACTTCGGGAAGAACACCCGGCATTCGCTGGAGGCGACCCGGCGGCTGGGTGAGATGGCGGACACCGGCTGGCCGGTGCTGGTGTCGCTGTCGAACAAGGACTTCGTCGGGGAGACCCTCGACCGGCCGGTCAAGGAGCGGCTGATCGGCACGCTCGCGACGACGGCGGTGTCCGCGTGGCTGGGGGCGCGGGTCTACCGCGTCCACGAGGTGGCGGAGACCCGCCAGGTGCTGGACATGGTGGCGTCCATCGCGGGCCACCGGCCCCCGGCGGTCGCCCGCCGGGGACTGGCGTAGGACATCTACTTGCCGGTCTCCTTGGTGACCAGCGCCACCGCTTCCTCCACGTCGTCCGTGAGGTGGAAGAGCAGGAGGTCCTTCTCGGACGCCTTGCCCTGCGCCACGACCGTGTTCCTCAGCCACTCGACCAGGCCGCCCCAGTACGCCGTACCGAAGAGCACGATGGGGAAGCGGGTGACCTTGCGCGTCTGGACGAGGGTCAGGGCCTCGAACAGTTCGTCCAGCGTCCCGAGGCCGCCGGGCAGGACAACAAATCCTTGCGCGTACTTCACGAACATCGTCTTGCGTACGAAGAAGTAGCGGAAGTTCACGCCGATGTCGACGTGCGGGTTGAGCCCCTGTTCGAAGGGCAGCTCGATCCCGAGGCCGACGGAGACGCCCTTCGCCTCACGTGCCCCCTTGTTCGCCGCTTCCATGGCGCCCGGGCCACCGCCCGTGATGACCGCGAATCCGGCCTCGACCAGGGCGCGGCCGATCCGGGTGCCCGCCTCGTACTCAGGCGTGCCGGCCGGGGTGCGGGCGGAGCCGAAGACGCTGATCGCGCTCGGCAGTTCGGCGAGGGCGCCGAAGCCCTCCACGAACTCGGACTGGATGCGCATCACCCGCCAGGGGTCGGTGTGCACCCATTCCGAGTCGCCCTCGGTGTCCAGCAGCCGCTGGTCGGTCGTGCCTGCCTGTACCTGTTCCCGGCGGCGGATCACCGGTCCGAGCCGCTGCTCCTCCGGCTTCCGCGCTCCCTCAGGCATGCCCATGAGCTGCTCCCTCCGCTGCGGTGCTTGGTTCTGGGCAAGGGTAGGTCCACGGACGTGACAAATGGCGAAATTCCGGTGGTCGGCAGGGCGGAGACCTGGCGTTCCGGCCGCCGGCCCGGGAATACACGGGAGTACGCGGCAATACGTCAGGCGGTGAGCCACTCCCGCAGCCGGTTCTCGCAGTGGGTGATCCGCTCGACCGCCACGTGTTCGTCCCGCTTGTGGGCGAAGAGGGGGTTGCCGGGGCCGTAATTGACCGCGGGGATGCCGAGCCCGCCGAAGCGCGCCACGTCCGTCCAGCCGAACTTGGGCCGGGCCGTGCCGCCGACCGCCGCCATGAAGGCCGCCGCGGCGGGGTGGGAGAGGCCGGGGAGGGCCGCCCCGGAGTGGTCGTCCACGACGAACTCCGCGACGCCGCAGTCCGCGAACACCTCGTGGACGTGGGCCAGTGCCTCCGCCTCGCCGAGGTCGGGGGCGTAGCGGTAGTTGACGGTGACCGTGCAGGAGTCGGGGATGACGTTGGTGGCGACGCCGCCCTCGATCCGTACGGCGTTGAGGCCCTCCCGGTACTCCAGCCCGTCGATCACGGGCCTGCGGGGTTCGTACGCGGCGAGCCTGGCGAGGATCGGCGCGGCGGCGTGGATCGCGTTGGACCCCATCCAGCCGCGCGCGGAGTGGGCGCGTTCGCCTTCCGTACGGAGGAGGACCCGCAGGGTGCCCTGGCAGCCGCCCTCGACCTCGCCGTCGGAGGACTCCAGCAGGATGGCGAAGTCGCCCTCCAGCCAGTCGGGGTGGGCCTCGGCGACGTGCCCGAGGCCGTTGAGGTCGGCGGCGACCTCTTCGTTGTCGTAGAAGAGGAACGTGAGGTCGCGGTTGGGCTCGGGGACCGTCGCGGCGATGCGCAGCTGGACGGCGACGCCCGACTTCATGTCGCTGGTGCCGCAGCCCCACAGGATGCCGTTGTCGTCGAGCCGGGAGGGCACGTTGTCCGCGATGGGGACGGTGTCGATGTGTCCGGCCAGGACGATCCGCTCGCCGAGCCCCCGGTTCGTCCGGGCCACGATGTTGTTGCCGTACCGCTCGACGGTCAGGTGCGGCAGCGGGCGCAGCGCCAGCTCGATCGCGTCGGCGAGGGCTTTCTCGTCGCCGCTGACCGAGGGGAGGTCGACGAGGGCGGCGGTGAGCGCCGGGCCGTCCAGGGTGAGGTCGAGCGGGGTGTCGGACATGGACAGGACCCTAGACGAATCGTCCGGGGCGGGGGGAACGGGACCCTGACGGACGCGATCCGGACGGGGGACCCTCCAGTACGGTGGGCGCGTGTCCGACACCGTCTCCCCCTCCCGTCGCGGCCGCCCTCTGCGGATCGCGGCCGCCTTCGCCGTCCTGCTCGGCCTGGTGGCCTATGTCGTGGTGCAGTACGTGACCGGGGGCGGCGGCCCGCCCCGGTGCACGGTCCGGGCGGCGGGCGCGGGGAGCGGCGACGGCGGTCCGGTGTACGAGATGACGCCGGAGCAGGCGGCCAACGCGGCCACGATCTCCGCCGTGGGCACCACGCGCGGGCTGCCGGAGCGGGCCGTCACGATCGCGCTGGCGACCGCGCTCCAGGAGTCGGCCCTGCGGAATCTGGGGCACGGCGACCGTGACTCGCTGGGCCTCTTCCAGCAGCGCCCCTCCAAGGGCTGGGGTACGACGGCGCAGATCCTCGATCCGGTCTACGCGGCGGGGCAGTTCTACGACCACCTGGTCAAGGTGCCGGGCTATTCGCGGCTGCCGCTGACCGAGGCCGCGCAGCGGGTCCAGCGCAGCGGCTTCCCGCAGGCGTACGCGAAGCACGAGCCGGACGCGGCGCTGCTGTCGGCCGCGCTGACCGGCCGGGCGGCGGCGGCGCTGACCTGTTCGTCGCTGGAGAGCGCGGTGCCGGGTGATCCGGCGAAGGTACGGGCGGAGCTGGTGCGGTCGTTCGGTCCCGGCGTGCTTCCCAAGGACGCGAGCGTGTCGGCGGGGGCGCCCGCCCATGAGGTGTTCGTGCCGGTGGGGGCGGTCGTGAAGTCGGACGCCGGGATCACCCGGGACACGGGGGACGACACTGCCGGCGGTGCCGCGAAGGGCGGGGCGGCGGCGCGGCGCGGCTGGGAGCTGGCGCAGTGGGCGGTGGCGCAGGCCTCGGTCCTGCGGATCGACGAGGTCGCCTACGCGGGCCGGGTGTGGAGCGCGAAGGACGCGGGGCAGGGCTGGCGGACGGACGACGGGGCGGGCTCCGGTGGTGCGTCCAAGGACGCCGCGAACGTGCAGATCCGTACCGCTCGGTAGTTCGGCCCGTCACCCGCACGAGTCCCCCGGGGTCCGCCGGGACCGTCTTTCTTCCGATGAATCGAACGGGGTGGGCCGTCCGGGTCACTTCCCTTGCGGCGCCAGGGAAGTGACGGTTTGCCACTCACGACGGAACACACCTGATTGCCCGTTTTTATCCGGGGCGGGACCGGCGCCGCATTACCAACTCTTTACCCGGGCGCACCGCAACTTCCGCCGCCCTTCGAGGGGTTGTCACAGTGTCCGATCGACGGACAAGCACTGTTTCTCTCCCGTCAAAGGAGCATCATGTCCCTCCCCCTGACCCGTCGGATCGCCCGTGCCGCGCTGCTCGTCGCGGCGGGCGCAGCTCCCGTGGTCGGTGCGGCCGGCTCCGCAGGCGCCGCGGCGCTGCCGCAGACCACCGACCTCGGCGCCGTCAGCGCGCTCGACGGCGCCGCCGTGGGTGACACCGTCGACAGCGGCGCCCGGACGACCACCGCCGTGGCGGGCGAAGCCGGCAGCCAGGCGGTCAAGAAGACCGTTCCCGCCGCGGGCAAGACCGTCGGCACGGCCGGCAAGACCCTGACGCCCGCCGCGCAGAAGCTGGCCGGTGTCACCGCGGGCAGCGCGGGCGAGGTGCTGGGCGAGACCGCCTCGGCCGCCTCCGGCAGCGCCGCCCCCGCCGCCATGCTCGGCGGCCTGCCCACCTCGGGGCTCCCCACCGGCGGGCTGCCGGTCGGCGGCCTGCCGATCGGCTGACCCGCGCGACGCGCGAGGCGCGTCCGTGACGGCGTGAAGGGGCCCGGGAAGCTGTCAGCTTCCCGGGCCCCTTCACACGTGCCGGACCGCTCAGCCGAGCCGCTTCACCGCGGCCTCGATCCGCTCGTCGGTCGCGGTGAGCGCCACCCGTACATGACGCTCCCCCGCGGGCCCGTAGAAGTCACCGGGCGCCACCAGGATGCCCAGCTCGGCAAGGTGCGCCACGGTGTCCCAGCACGGCTCGTCCCGCGTCGACCAGAGGTAGAGGCTCGCCTCGCTGTGGTCGATGCGGAAGCCGTGCGCCTCCAGCGCGGCCCGCAGGGCGTCGCGGCGGGCCGCGTACCGCTCCCGCTGCTCCCGTACGTGCGTGTCGTCGGCGAGCGCCGCGACCATCGCCGCCTGCACGGGCGCGGGGGTCATCATCCCGCCGTGCTTGCGGATCTGGAGCAGCTCACCGAGGACCGCCGGGTCACCCACCAGGAAGGCCGCGCGGTACCCGGCGAGGTTCGAGCGCTTGGAGAGCGAGTGGACGGCCACGATGCCGTCGTACGAGCCTCCGCAGACGTCGGGGTGCAGGACCGAGACGGGCTCCGCCTCCCAGCCCAGCTCCAGGTAGCACTCGTCGCTGAAGACCAGCACGCCGTGCTCGCGCGCCCAGGCCACGATCCGGGTCAGCTCGTCCGGGCCCAGCACCGCCCCGGTGGGGTTGGAGGGCGAGTTGAGCCACAGCAGCCGCAGACCGGCCGGGTCCAGCGCGGTCGGGTCGTCGTACGGTACGGGCTCCGCGCCGCAGAGCCGCACCCCGACCTCGTACGTCGGGTAGGCAAGCCGGGGGTACGCGACGCGGTCGCCCGCGCCGAGGCCGAGCTGCGTCGGCAGCCACGCGACCAGTTCCTTGGAGCCGACCACCGGCAACACGTTCGAGTGAGTCACCCCGCGCGCGCCGAGCCGCCGTTCCGCCCATCCGGTGAGCGCGTCACGCAGCTCCACCGTCCCCCACACCGTCGGATACCCGGGGGAGTTCGCGGCCTCGGACAGGGCCCGCCGGACCGCGTCGGGGACCGGGTCGACCGGCGTGCCCACGGACAGGTCCACGATCCCGTCCGGGTGGGCCGCGGCCGTCGCCTTGTAGGGCTCCAGCCTGTCCCAGGGGAAGACGGGGAGACGCGAAGAGACTGCGGACACGGTGCTCACTCTTTCTCGTACGGATGTCTCCCGTGCGGACGCTCTCCTCCTTCACGGACGAACACGCGTCGGCCACGGGAAACACTGCGGTCCCGTACGGCGGGCGCGCCGTACGGGACCGGGGGGCGCGCTGTCAGCCGTTCTGCGGCGGCAACGCGGCGATGAAGGGATGGTCCCGCTCGATGAGGCCCAGCTTGGAGGCTCCACCCGGCGACCCGAGCTCGTCAAAGAACTCCACGTTCGCCTTGTAGTAGTCCTTCCACTCCTCGGGGGTGTCGTCCTCGTAGAAGATGGCCTCGACCGGACAGACCGGCTCACAGGCTCCGCAGTCGACGCATTCGTCCGGGTGGATGTACAAGGACCGGGAGCCCTCGTAGATGCAGTCGACCGGGCACTCCTCGATGCACGCCTTGTCCTTGACGTCGACACAAGGCTGCGCGATGACGTAGGTCACGCTGTCGTTCCTCCTCGATAGGGCGGCGGCGGGCCGATCTGCGGCTCCGTCCACGGGCGCGCGGGAGCGCGGCGTCGTCGATGCCCGCATCTAGTATCTCCGTTCCTGGGCACGATCCGAACATGAGGGGCGTACCGAGCTGTGGAATTCACCGCCGGCGGACGGTTCGAGGTCCGTATGACACGGGCTGACGTGGGCAAACGGGTATCAGTCAGACAGCTGACGGAGAACGGCGGCCCGGCGGAGAAATTCACCGACACGGTCGGCGTTCTCACATCCTGGGACGACGGTGTGCTGCTGATCACACGAAGGACCGGCGAGAGTGTCCGGGTCCCGGAATCGTCCCTGGTCGCGGGCAAGGTCGTGCCGCCCGCGCCGGCCCGGCGGCGGGGCCCCTCGGCGACGTACCGGGAACTGGCGCTCGTCGGCGCGCGGGCCTGGCAGCCGGTGGAGAGCGAACCGCTCGGCGCGTGGCGGCTGCGGGCCGCCGCCGGATTCACCCGCAGGGCCAACTCGGTGCTGTCCCTGGACGGCGTTCCAGGAGCCGGCCTGCCGCTGGACGAGGCGCTGGAGCGGGTGCGGCGGTGGTACGGGGAGCGGGGCCTGCCGCCGTACATCCAGACCGCGACCGGCGCCGAGGGCACCCAGGAGCCGCTCTGCGCGGAGCTGGAGAAGCGTGACTGGTACGCGGAGGTGAGCGCCGAGATGCGGATCGCGGCCCTGGCGCCGCTCGGCGACCGGGACGCGGACGTGGCACGGGTGCGGCTGGACCGTACCTGCGACGAGGCGTGGCTCGGCCGCTACCAGCGCTCGTCAGAACCGGGACCGCACGTCCTGCACGTGCTGAACAGCGGGCCCTCGGTGTGGTTCGCCACCGTCCCCGGCGAGGCCGGGGCACCGGCCGCGATCGGCCGGTGTGTGGTGGACGGGCGCTGGGCGGGCTTTATGGCGGTGGAGGTCGACCCGGCCCACCGGCGCCGGGGCCTGGCCACGGCCGTGATGACCGCGCTCGCGCGCCGCGCCCTGGAGGAGGGCGCGTCGGCGGCCTGGCTCCAGGTCGAGTCCGGGAACGACGGGGCGCGTGCGCTGTACGAGGGCATGGGCTTCGCGGTCCACCACCACTACCACCACTACCGGCCGGCGTGAGCGGGTGCCGGTCGTGAGGGGGTATCGGCCGTGACGGGGTACGAGTCGCCCATGGACCCGGAATCGACAGGCCGGCGGCAGCGGTTCGCCGAGGAGGCACGCGGGGAGCGCCCCGACCTGGCCACGCTGTGCCTGCTGATCGGGGCGGAGGGCGAACCGGCCCTCGGCGAGGCGGGCCTGGACGCGGCCCAGGCGGAGCTGGACCGGCTGGCCGGGCTGCTGCCGTACGGGGTCAGGGGGTCGCGCGCGTGGGCGGCGGCCCTCGCCGAACTGCTGGGCGGGCGCCTCGGCTTCCACGGCTCCCCCGACGACTACGAGCGGCTGGAGTCCTCGCTGCTGCCCGCCGTGCTGCGGCGCAGGCGGGGGCTGCCGATCCTGCTGTCGGTGGTCTGGATGGAGGTCGCCCGGCGGGCGGGCGCGCGGGTGTACGGGGTGGCGCTCCCCGGCCATTTTGTGATCGGCCTGGGCGATCCCGCCGAACAGGTGCTGGCCGACCCGTTCGCGGGCGGGCGGCCGCTCACGGGCCAGGACGCGAAGAACCTGGTCGCGGAGGCCACGGGCACCGCGCCCGGCCCCGGGGACGGCTTCTCTCCCGACCTGATCTCGCCCGCCGATCCGCTGGACATCGTGCTGCGGGTCCTGAACAACATCCGCGCCTGGGCCGCCGCCCGCCCGGAGCGCAGTGACGTGGCGCTCTGGGCGGTCGAACTCTCGCTGCTCCTGCCGTCCCACCCGGCGCGGCTGCGCTACGACCACGCGCATGTGCTGATCCAGCGCGGGGAGTTCCTCTCCGGGGCGGCGGAGATGGAGGCGTACGCGGAGGTGGTGGCGGCGGTCGAGCCGTCGACGGCGGAGGCGATACGGCGCAGGGCGCGTGCGGCGCGGGCGATGCTCAACTAGGGCGTGTCCGCGGAGCGGTGTCGTTCGCCTGCGGGGGCACAGCTCAGGACTTTCCGAGGAGCCTCGTCGTCTCGGCCCAGAGCTGGTCCGCCGCCTCGGGGTCGAGGGCGTACGGGGCCACTCCGCTGCGGCCGTCGCCCTCCCCCGTGACAACGACGGCTTCGTTCACGTCCTCGAAGTAGCGGCCGGTCACGCCCTGGACGAGCGGTGAGGCGGCGAGCAGGACCGAGGTGGCCGCGCCCTGCTCGGGGGTCTTCCAGCCCGGGGGGACCTCCAGGCGGCGGCCCTGCTCGTCCGTGGCGCCCACGTACCGCAGCTGGGCGTCGTCGAGGTGGCGCTGGAGGTTGGTCATGATGCCGCCGGGGTGCAGCGCGTTGGCGGTGATGCCGTCGGCGGCCCACTTCTTGGCCAGGGCCACGGCGAACAGGACGGTCGCCGTCTTCGACTGGCCGTAGGCGGACCACCCGTCGTAGGGGCGCGAGACGAAGTGGATGTCGTCCAGGACCACCGGGGAGATCAGGTGGGCCGAGGAGCTGACGACGACGATACGGGCGCCCTGCGCCGCCGTGAGGGCGTCGTGCAGGCCCAGGGTCAGGGCGGCGTGGCCCAGGTGGTTGGTGGCGAACTGTGCCTCCCACCCTTCCGGGGTCGTGGTGCGCTCGGGCAGCGCCATCACCCCGGCGTTGTTGACGAGGATGTGCAGCGGCTCCGTCCGGCCGGCGGCGAACGCGTCGACGGTGGAGCGGTCGGCCAGGTCGAGGCGGGCGACGTCGACGGCGCCGCGGCCCGTGGTGGCCCTGACGGCGGCGGCGGCGCGCTCACCGGCGCCGGTGTCGCGGACGGCGAGGGTGACCCGGGCGCCGGCGGAGGCCAGGGCGCGGGCGGTCTCCAGGCCGATGCCGGAGGCGCCGCCGGTGACGACGGCGTTCTTGCCGGTCAGGTCGGTGCCCGCGATCACCTCGGCGGCGGTCGAGCGGGCGTCGAAGGGGGTCGTGATTCGGGACATGGCTGTGCTCCGATCGGGAGGGGCGTGCTGGTCGGGAAGGCGGGGCGCGGGGTCAGTGCGCCGTGCGGCAGATCATCCGTACGGCCCGTGCGGCCTTGTCGCGGAACTCGGCGCGGGTGGCCGCGGTCTGCTTCCACGTGAGGGCGGCCGAGAAGAGGAGGTCCATGACGTCGTCCGCGCCCAGCTCGGGGGTGAGGACGCCGGGCGGGGCCAGCGCGGCGATCCGGTCGCTGATCGTCGCCCTGGCCCGCTCCTGGTAGTCGTGGAACAGGGAGCCCAGCTGCGGGCCGCTGTTCTCCAGCAGCTCGCCGAGATCCCTGGCCACCTGCGTGTCGACGTACTGGCCCATCAGCGCGTCCAGCGCGCCGACGACCCGCTCCTCGAAGCCGAGCGTCCCGTCGTCGAAGCACGCCTCCATGGCCCGCTGGGCCCGCTCCATGACGCCGCCCATGGTGGCGCGGTAGAGCTCTTCCTTGTTCGGGAAGAGCAGGTAGAGCCCCGGCCGGGAGATGCCGGCCGCCTGCGCGACCTCCGCCATCGACGTCTTCTGGAAGCCGTACCGGCCGAACACCCCGAGGGCGGCCGTGAGGACGGCGGCGCGTTTGGGGTCGTCGGGGTCCGTCTCTGAACTGTTCACCCTTGACACATTAGACAACTTGCAGCCATCTGTCTAATGCGTCAGCGACCCGCCCCCAGGGACCGCTGGAGGAAGTCCACCTGGAGCAGCAGCAGGTTCTCGGCGACCTGCTCCTGGGGCGTCATGTGCGTGACGCCCGTCAGGGGCAGCACCTCGTGCGGGCGGCCCGCCGCCAGCAGGGCCGACGAGAGGCGCAGGGTGTGCGCCGCCACCACGTTGTCGTCGGCCAGGCCGTGGATCAGCATCAGCGGCCTGGCCGGGTTCTCCGGGGCCGACAGGCCGTCGTCGGTGACCAGCGAGTTGGCCGCGTAGACCTCCGGCGCCTCGTCGGGGGTGCCGAGGTAGCGCTCGGTGTAGTGGGTGTCGTACAGCCGGAAGTCGGTGACCGGCGCGCCCGCGACCGCCGCGTGGAAGACGTCGGGGCGGCGCAGGACCGCGAGGGCGGCGAGGTAGCCGCC